>DASWHK010000076.1:0-5886 GCA_036398215.1 Acidobacteriota bacterium
GCCCGGGGTTCGCGGCAACGGTGCTGCTGACGCTCGGCCTGGCCATCGGTCTGAACGCCAGCCTGTTCACGCTGTTCAACGTCGTGGTCCTGCGGCCGTGGAACGTCGATTCTCCGGGCGACGTGGTCCTGCCCCACGCCAGGCCGGTGGGCAACCGGCCCTTCGCGACCGCCTTTACGTACGCCGAGTACGCCTACCTTCGTGACCACACGGAGACGCTGGCCGGCCTCGTGGCGCGGGAGCGGGATCCCGTGTGGATCTACTACGGAGAGGATTCGAGTCGGGAAAGCGTTCAGGCCTACTGGGTGAGCGGCAACTTCTTCGACGTCCTGGGAATCGAGATGGCGCTGGGGCGGGGATTCACGGCGGAGGAGGACGACCCCGGATCACCCGAGGCCGAGGTGGTGATCAGCCATGGTCTTTGGCAGCGACGCTTCGGCGGCGACCCGTCGGTCATCGGGCGCACAATCCGGCTCGAGTCGCGCCAGGTTCCGGCCGTCGTCGGCGGCGTTGCCCGGCGCGGCTTTTCGGGCGTGGATTGGGAGAGCACGGTCGACCTCTTCGTGCCGCTGGCCTTGATGGTCCGCATCAACCCGGACGAAGCGGCGATCGCGGCGCCGCTGGAGCAGCACGTCTTGATCGCCGGTCGTCTGGGGGCCGGTGTGAGTCGAGCGACGGCCGAGGCCGAGCTCGACGGCCTGAGCCGGCAGTTCCGCGCCGCGGCCTCGATGGAGGGCGACGGCCTGATCCTGACCGGCACCCGGCCGATCGCCCGGCCCGACGAGGTCGAGGAGATCGTGCCGATCTTTGCCGCCTTCGGCGCGGCGCTGCTGCTTGTGCTGCTGCTGGCCTGCGCCAACGTCGGCAACCTCCAGCTCGCCCGCGCGCTGGCGCGCCGCCGGGAGATCGCCGTGCGCTTGTCGCTGGGCGCCGGCCGGCGCCGCGTCATCCGGCAGATGCTCACCGAGGCCACGTTCCTGGCGCTCGGGGCGGCGGCGCTGGGGCTCGCCCTCGCGCGGTTCGTGCCCGACATCGTCCTGAGGATGGCCGGCGACGACCGCCTGCCGTCCTTCGTGCCGGATCACACCGTTGTCGGCTTCGCAGTCGGGTTGGCGCTGTTGAGCGCTCTTCTGTTCGCGCTGGCACCGGCGTTGCGCACCACGCGGTCCTCGATCGCGCTTGCCTACGACGCCCGGGCCGGCATCGATCGGAGCGGCCGCCGGCTCCGCTCGCTGCTGCTGGCCGCGCAGATCGCCCTCAGCTTGACACTGCTGGCCGGCGCCAGCCTCCTGACCCGAGGCATCATTCGCGTGCAGAGCGTGGAGCTGGGCTTCGCTGCCCACGAGACGGCCGTAGCGAGGCTGATGCTGCCGGATGATCTGCGGCCCGCCGGCACCGCAGCAAGGCCGATGGTGCCGACTGATCTGCGGGCCGCCGGCCTCGAGGGCCTGGTCCCGGCTCTCGACGCCGCCCTCCGGGCATCGCGCCTGTGGCCCGTGGGATGGACGGAGGTCGACCCGCTCAGCAACATGCGCTACGGGTCCTTCGTCCGCAGGCCGGACGAGACCGAGGCGGCCACCCGCCTCGTGATGGCGCGTCCGATGTCCGCGGCGAGCTTCGAGGTGCTCGGCCTGCGGCTCGTCGCCGGCCGGCTCTACGACGACCGGCCCGACGCCCGTGAGGCCGTCGTCAACGAGACGCTGGCACGGATGATGTGGCCCGGCGAGCGGGCGGTCGGCCAGACGATCCTCGCCCACGATGAGCCGTACGTGGTGACCGGCGTGGTGGCTGACAGCCACTTCACCGGCGTGATCGCCATCGAGCCCGTGCTCCATCAGGCGGTCTTTGCGTCGAGGCTGCCGTGGCTGGTGTTTCGCACCGACGTTGCCGGCGCCGAGGAAGAGCTGCGTGCGCTCGTGCAAGAGGTCGATCCACGGCTTCGGGTCACGGTCCGTCCGGTCATCGACAACATCGAGGAATCCACGCGCGGGCAGCGCTACGCGGCCCAGCTCGCCTGGGCCATCGGCGCGCTCGGGCTGGCCCTGGCGACGATCGGCGTGTTCGGCGTCTTTGCCTACGCGGTGGAGGAGCGCCGGCGAGAGGTGGGGATCCGGCTGGCGCTCGGCGCCCGGCCCGGCGACGTCCTCGGCGTGCTGCTGGCGGCCAACCGGTGGTCGATCGGCGGCGGTCTGGCCGTGGGCCTGTTGCTGTCCACCGCCGGTGGCTTCGTGCTGCGCAGCTACCTGTTCGGCCTCAGCCCGCTGGATCCCATCGCCTATCTGAGCGTCGCGCTGATCCTCGGCGTCGCCGCGATGCTGGCGACCGTGGTGCCCTCGCGGCGGGCCTTGCGGGTCGATCCTGCGATCACCCTGCGGAGCGAGTGAGGGTTCCTGATCCGGCGAGCACCCTGCGGAGCTTCATCGGCGATCGGGATCATCGAGAATAGAGCTCATCCAGGTCGACGAGCAGAATCCGCGGATCGGCTCGAGCGACCGCGCACAGGTCATCCGCAAAGCCGGCCGCGGAGAAATAGACGTAGCGGGTGGATTCGTCCGCGCCGAGGGCATCGTGCGCCCATCCCTTGCCGGAAGCCGCCAAGGACTCGAGACGGCGCAGATGACTCGTATGAATCGAAGCATCTGCCGGAGATGAAGACCACTTCACCTCTCCGCTCAACAAGGACCCGTCGATCAACCGCGCGACGACGTCGATCTCGATGCTCCGGCGCTGCTTGTCCTGCCCTTCCCATCGCGCCCATTCCGCCGCCGCCGGAAGATCCCACTTCGCGTGCAGGCGAGTGAACGCTTCCCGGCAGATCCCCTCGAACACCGATCCCATGTACGTCCCCAGGCGAGGCTCGATGAACTGAGCCCAGACCTCGGCTGCGCCTCCGGTCTCGAGGACACTTCGGTGCGGCTCGACGAAGCGATACCAGAACCGCAAGGCATTATCCGAGATCCTGTACCGGATCGGCGCATTCGCCGGAGCGTCGAAATTCCGCTCCCGAGAGATCAAGCCGAGTGCTTCCAACCGGTCGAGGATCTGGCGCAATGAGCTGGGCTTGCCGGCCAGCCCGGCGGTCGTGGCGATCGCGTTTCTCTCGCTTCGGCCGCGTCCGATTGCCGCGAGCGCCGAGCGATACTCGGCGGGACTACGAATTCCCTTCTCTTGCTCGATGATGTTCTCGATCTGAACGCGTATCGACCCGCCGGGGTCCAGCATGAGCCGGCATACCGCTTCGGCGAGGGACTCTGCGTCGTCGATGCCGGCGAGATACTGAGGCGTGCCCCCGAATATCCCGTAGGCACGGGCAGCTTCACGGTGGTCACGCCCGGGGACCATTCGGCTGGCATCGAAGTAGTCGAAAGGGCGCAGCCGGTGCGACCAGTCGAAGCGGCCGTGGAGCGGCTGATCGGCGCCTTGAAGCCGCTCGATCGTCGAGACTTCGGATCCGCACAATAGCATCGTCAGTGGCCGACGCCCGACTTCGCGATCCCATACGGCGACGAGCTGCGAAGCCGCGTCGTCTTCGCCGCCGAGCAGATACTGGAATTCGTCGAGGATCACGATCAGCGGCTCGTTGGCGGCGAGCTGCAAGAACGCTCGAAAGACCGTCCGCCAGCTCGGGTAGTCGCTGGGATCCAAGTCCCGGCTCGACCAGGCGGCGAGATCGCGAACGAGGTCTGCCCGGTTCATCTCGGGGGTGGAGTCGGCAGCCAGGAAATAGAAGACCCGGCCCGCTTCCCAGACGCGGTCGAGCAGGAATGTCTTTCCGACGCGCCGACGCCCGTACAACAAGGCAAGCGTCGGACGATCGACAGGGGCGAGGCGGAGGAGGGCTTCCCTCTCCGCCTCGCGATCGACCAGCACATCCTTTCGGGGCACCGGTTCTCCACGGTTCAGGTCCAGACAGATTCGAGCGCGCCTGCGTGTAATCGTATATGCATGCTATCGTATATGCATGTATGTACGATAGCAAGCTCGCGCCGATCGCAAGCTGATCGAAGGAGTGATCGGGCCCCTACGACAGGCGCCGCTCCGCCTTACCGCAGATGCTCGTTGAAGAACCCGATCGTCCGCTCCCAGGCGAGCCGGGCCGCGGCCTCGTCGTAGCGCGGCGTGGTGTCGTTGTGGAAGCCGTGGTTGGTGCCCTCGTAGATGAACACCTGGTAGGTGACGCCGTTGGCCTTCAGCGCCTCCTCGTAGGCCGGCCAGCCGGCGTTGATCCGGGTGTCGAGGCCGGCGTAGTGGAGCATCAGCGGGGCGTTGATGCGGGGGACGTCCTCGATGGCGGCCTGGCCGCCGTAGAAGGGGACGCCCGCGCCGAGGTCGGGGACCCGCACCGCCAGCGTGTTGACCATGCCGCCACCGAAGCAGAAGCCCACCGCCCCGACCCTACCCGTGCAATCGGAGTGCTCCTGCAGGAACTCGACCGCGGCGACGAAGTCCTCGATCATCTCGGCGCGGTCGCGCTGGCCCTGCAGCGTCCGGCCGTCGTCGTCGTTGCCGGGGTAGCCGCCCAGCGGCGTCAGCGCGTCGGGCCCGAAGGCCAGGAAGCCGGCGAGCGCCGCCCTGCGGGTGACGTCCTCGACGTACGGGTTAAGGCCGCGGTTCTCGTGGATGACGACGATCCCGGGGAGGTCGCCGGTGGCATCGGCCGGCCGCGCCATCAGGCCGCGCATGGTGCCGGCGCCCTGCGGCGACGGGTACTCGACGTACTCCGTCCGCAGGCGGGGATCGTCGGTGGCGACCTGCTGGGTCGCCTCCACGTACTTCGGGCTGAGCGCGTCGAGGATCGCCGCGGCGGTCAACCCGCCGGCGGCGAACTTGGCGGCGCCGTCGAGGAAGCCGCGGCGGCTGATCGCGCCGTGGACGTACTTGTCGAACAGATCGAGGACCTCGGGGTGAAAGTCGCTGGCTTTCTTTCGTTCCATGTTCGGCCTCCCTGGGTGGGCTCGGATGGGCTTTGCTGGGGAGCGCCTCGACTCTAGATTCGCGGGCCGCTCGGGGTCAAATGGAGCTGGCGGGCTGGTCTTGGCGTTGCACAGCTACCGGGCCGCGGTCATCTCCCGGATGCGCGTGACCGCCGCCTCGATCTTGAACTCGACGCCCTTTTCGCCGTAGGCGGCGGTGGCGCGCCGCGGGTCGCCGCGCACCCCGTTGGCGGGGTCGCTGCCGGCGATCTTGTCGGCGCGCACCGTCGACGGGTCGATCGCCAGAAGCTGCGCGGTGCAGAGGATGCCGGCGTGGCTGCCGATGTCCTCGGGCGTCTCGCCCTGGGCCTCGAGCCACTGGAAGAACTCGCCGGGCGGCTGGAAGGCGGCGATGTAGTACTCGGGCACGTGGTGGACGCGCACGCCGCTGCCGGCCCATTCCTCGTTGAGCAGCTCGGCCACCGCCGCGAGGCCCCTCTGGTTGCCGCCGCTGTCGCCGAGCAGCACGATGTCGGTGAAGCCGTGCGCCTTGAAGCTGCGCGCCGCGTACTCGGTCACCTTCATGAAGTACTCGTTGGGCAGCGTGATGGTGCCGGCGTAGCGCATGTGGCCGCTGGGCGGATCGACGTTGCCCTCGGGCACGTAGTCGAGCACCGGCGCCACCAGCGCGTTGCCGAGCCGCCGGGCGATCTGCTCGGCGGCGTGCTCGATGATCACATGGTGCTTGCCGAGGATCATGTGCGGCCCGTTCTGCTCGGTGCCGCCGGTCGGAAAGATGATCGTGGTGGTCCCGGCGGCGATCTTGTCGCGCACTTCGGTCCAGGTCAGATCGGCGAGAAAGACGGCGTCGGGAACCTGGACGGCCGGCGCGGCCTGCGCGACCGGCGCGATCAACTGCACGGCGATCAGCAGGCCAACCGTCGCCAGGAAGCCGGTGAGCAACATCGTTCGG
>DASWHK010000077.1:0-4168 GCA_036398215.1 Acidobacteriota bacterium
AGGTGTCGAAGACGCCGGAGGCGATCATGTACCAGCCCTGGATGATCGAGAAGACGCCGGTGCCACCGCCGACGTAGCCGCGCAGCGTCGGCAGCCCGAAGCCTCCGGCGCCGTCGGAGAGATACTCGGCGTTCATGTGGATGCCGTCGAAGGCGTCGGGAGCGGTGCCGAGGACCACGGAATCGATGTCGCGACGGCGCATCTGCGCCGACTCCAGCGCCATGGCGGCCGCTCCGTAGGTGAGCTCCTTGGGCGTCTCGAGGGCGCGACGCATGAACTTGGTCATGCCGGCGCCGACGGCGGCAACGCGGCGCAAGCCGGTCTTAGCCCGCATCCTTCACCGCCCTTCCGCTGCGCGTCCTCTGTCTCGCGGGCCGGCCCGAGCTCGGCGATTCCCACCCGGCGAGGAGCGATGCCCGGTAGGCGAGGCGCGCCCGATCTCGCGGCTCGGGCGATCTGCGAGTTGCCGCGCTACTGAACATTTCCTGCCCTCCTCCCGCGCGCGCTCGCCCGGCGCCTGCGACCCTGGCCGGCGAGGATCGCCACGCCTCCGGTGGCGGTGGGCACGCCGCGCCAGGACTGCACCAGGCCGCGGCGGGCGCGGGCGATCTGCCGGCCGCCCGCCTCGCCGCGGAGCTGCTCGACGGCCTCGGCGACCCGGTAGAGGCCGGCGGCGTCGTGCAGATGGCCGGCCCCGAGGCTGCCGCCCGAGAGGTTGACCGGCAGCGCTCCGTCGGCGGCGAAGTGGCCGCGGGCGCCGAGCGCGCCCGCCTGGCCGGCGGCGCACAGGCCGAGCGCCTCGAGGTGCTGGAGCTGCTTGTAGGCGAAGCGGTCGTCGACCTCGGCGAAATCGATCGCGGCGGCCGGCGACTCGACGCCGGCCATCGCGTAGGCGCGCCCCGCCGCCTGCTCGCAGTAGGCGGCGCGCCCGAGATCGCGGTCCTCGGGGCCGGGATGGTCGGTCGACCAGCTCAGCCCCTCGATCCAGACCGGCCGGCGGCCGGCGCCGAGCGCCACCGCGCGGCTGGCGAGGACCAGGACGATGGCGCCATCGGCGGAGGCGGCGGCCTCGGCGCGGTGCAGCGGCGCGAACTCGAGGCCGCTATCGAAGACGTCGGCGACGCTCAGCTCGGCGCCGTAGGCGGCTCGCGGGTTGCCCAAGGCGTTGCGCCGGTTGGCCACCACCACCGCCGCCGCCTGCTCCCCGCTGCTGCCGCTGTCGTGCAGGTAGCGGCGCATCTCCAGGCCGGCAAGGGCGGCTGCCGGGTAGCCGAGCTGGCGGTTCCAGACCGGATCGAGGGCATAGGTCTCGAGGCCCGCGAGGTCGGAAACGTTCGATGCCTTCGAATGCCCCTCCAGGACGATCAGCTCGAAGGCGCCGGTGGCGATCTGCAGCGCCGCCGCGCCCAGCCCCTGCAATCCGTCGCCGGCGATCGTATGGATGGGCTTGAGAACGGCGCCGAGCTGATCGGGCGTGTACTCGTCGAAGATGCTGACGCCCTCGAACATGTCCTCGGCCACCGTCACCACGCTGTCGATGGCGTCGGGCTCGATGGCGGCATCGGCGTAGGCGCGGACCGCGGCGGCGTGGATCATCTCGCGGTAGGACTGCCCGGGGCTGAGGGGCGACAACCCCTCGACGCCGACGCCGATGATGGCGACCTGGTTGCGCACCCTCGCTCCGCTTCCTTCCGAGACGGGCCGAGACGGCCCGAGATGGTCCGAGATGGTCCGAGATGGCCGGCCGCTGCAGCCCGACCGCGGGTTGGCGGCCGCGATCCGGCCGCCGGCGCGGCGCCGGGGCGGCGACGACAGCGACCTGCGGCGAGGCTAGAACGGTGCCCGAAAGCGGTCAAGTCAGCGCCTGGCGGCGCGGATGACGCCGCTCGCCCCGGCGTGTAGGATCGCCGCCATGAGCACCGACTACGCCTCCATCGCCATCCAGATCGCGGTGCTGCTCTTCGCCCTCTCGTTCCACGAGATGGCGCACGCCTGGGCGGCCAACAAGCTCGGCGATCCGACAGCGCGCCTCGAGGGCCGGCTGACGCTCAACCCGATCGTCCACATCGATCCCTTCATGACCATTCTCTTCCCGGCGCTGCTGATCGTGATGGGCTCGCCGGTCATCTTCGGGGCCGCCCGCCCGGTGCCCGTCAACACGATGAACCTGAAACATCCGAAGCGCGATCACATGTGGATCGCCGCCGCCGGGCCGATCAGCAACGTGATCCTGGCGGCGGTGGCGATCGCGGCGACCAACATCCTTTGGAGGCCGCTCAACGTCAACGCCGCGATGGGGGCCGCATGGGCCGGGGCGATCCTGACCTTCCTGCTGATGAGCGTGTACATCAACTTGCTGCTGGCCACCTTCAACATGATCCCGCTGTACCCGCTGGACGGCTCGTGGATCCTGTCGCGCTTCCTGAGCGGTGGCGCCGCCGACGCCTACGCCTCGCTGCGGCCCTACGGCTTCTTCATCCTGATCCTGCTGATGTGGACCGGGCTGCTGTGGAGCTTCATCGACCCGGTCCTCGGGGTCGCCAGCCTCCTGCTCCCCGGCTGACCGCCGGTGGCGCGGCCAGAGCCTTGATCGACGACGACTACGGCGTCCACCTGGCGGCCTTCAACGGGCCGCTGGACCTCCTCCTCCACCTGGTGCGCAGCCACGAGGTCGAGATCCGCGACCTGCCGCTGGCCGAGATGACCGGTGAGTACCTGGAGATGCTCAAGTTCATGGAGGCGATCGATCTCGAGCCGGCCAGCGAGTTCCTCGAGATCGCCGCCACGCTGGTGCGCATCAAGGCGCAGGCGCTGCTGCCCAGCCCTTCGATGGCCGGCGACGCGGAAGCCCTGGCCGCCGAGGAGGAGGCGCTGCTCGAGCAGCTCGTCGAGCATCAGGTGACCCGCATGGCGGCCCGCGAGCTACGCTCGCGCGAGGCCCGCATCGCCGCGGTCTGGTTCCGGGGCGAGCGCGATCCCGGCGGCATCACCGCCGGGAAGACCGACATCGTCGAGGCCGACCTCTTCTCGCTGGTCACTGCCTTCCGGGCGCTGCTCGCCGGCCTCGACGTCCCGTCGCTGTTCTCGATCACTGCCGATCAGTACCCGGTCACCGAGCGGGTCGAGGCGCTGCGCGTCCGGCTTCGTGCCGGCGAGCCGCTGCCGTTCGACGAGCTTTTTCAGCGCGGCGACCCGCGCGGTAAGCTGATCGCCACCTTCCTCGCCCTCCTCGAGCTGGTACGTTCGGGGGAGGCTCGCGCCTTTCAGGAGGCATCCTTCGGTGCCATCGTGATCTTCCCGGTGCAGATGTTGGAGCAGGAGCAGTGAGATGAGCGACGAGCCCACCGGCACGCAGCCGGCGGAGGTGCTCGGGGAAGAGGCCGCCACCGCCGCGCCGAAGGAAGCCCTCGGTGGAGAGACCTCCGCCGCGCCGGCGGCGGAGGGCCTCGCCAAGGAATCTCACGCCGCACCGTCGGTGGAAGCCGGCGCGGCCGGCGAGCAGGCGGGGGCCGGCCGCGCGACGGCGGCCCTCGGCGATGACGAGCTCGACGGCCAGGTGGTGCCGGCGTTGGAGGCGCTGCTCTACGCCGCCGAGGAGCCGGTCCCGGCTGCCGAGCTCGCCGAGGTGCTGGCCGCCGTCGCCGGCGAGCAGCAGCGGAGCTGGGCGGCGGCGGTCTCCACGCGCCTGGTCGAGCGCGCCGCCATCGCCCTGGCCGACCGGCTGGCGGCCGCCGGAAGCGCCCTGCAGGTGCTGGAGGTCGCCGGCGGCCTGCGCCTGGGAACGCGGCCGCAGTACGACGCCTGGATCCGCGCCCTCCGGCAGGTCGAGCGGCCGTCGCGACTGTCGGTCGCCGCCCTCGAGACCCTGTCGGTGATCGCCTATCGCCAGCCGGCGACGGCCGCCGAGATCGCCGCCGTGCGCGGCGTCGATCCCGCCACCTCGCTGCGGACGCTGCGCGACCAGGGGTTGGTGCGAATCACCGGGCGGAAGCGGGCGGTGGGACGGCCGTTCACCTACGGGACGACACGCCAGTTCCTGGAGCTGTTCGGCCTCCGCGACCTCGATGAGCTGCCCGACCCCGAGGAGTTCGAAGAGCTGCTCGACCGCTAACGGGAGACGAGAGGCATTGGGACGCCAGCGCCTGCAGAAGATCATCGCCGCCGCCGG
>DASWHK010000078.1:0-24374 GCA_036398215.1 Acidobacteriota bacterium
GTGATGGGTCTGGCGCGCGGACCTTGCGGGTGAGGGCAAGGAGAGCCGACGCAGGCGATGCCGGAGCCATCGTCGAGGAGGCTCGACGCGGCCATCGCCCGCAAGCCCCACGCGCCCAAAGGGTTGCGGCGATAAGAGGCCATCTGCCGCGTTGCCGCTCCTCGACGATGTATTCAACATCGCCGTCGTCGCGGCGCCTTGCATCTGGCCTTTTCTCGCCGCAACCAGACCCATCACACCTCCACAACGGCCTGCTAAACTGACGCGCCATGAAGGTCCTCGCCCTCGGATGCCACCCCGACGACATCGAGTTCGGCTGCGGCGGCACGCTGATCAAGTACGCGGCCGCCGGCCATGACGTCTACATGCTAGTGATGACCGAGGGCCACGCCGGCGGCGACTCGGCGACGCGCCGGGCGGAGCAGGAGGCGGCGGCCGCGATCATCGGCTGCGAGAAGCTGTTCTGGGGCGGCTACGTCGATACGGAGCTGCCGCTGAGCCGCGCGCTGATCCAGGCGATCGAGAAGGTCATCGACGACGTCGCACCCGACTTCATCTTCGTCCACTACGGCGACGATACCCACCAGGACCATCGCGTCCTCTCGAACGCGACAGTCACCGCCACTCGTTACACCCGCAACGTGCTGTTCTACGAGGGGCCGACCACGCAGCACTTCATCCCCTCCGTGTTCGTGGCCGTTTCCGAGGTCATGGAGCGCAAGATCGCCGCCCTCGAAGCCCATGCCTCGCAGGCTCGCAAGACCAACATCGGCGACCTCAACATCGTCGAGCTGGTCGAGGCCGCGGCGCTCTTTCGGGGGACCCAGGCGCGGATCAAGCACGCCGAGGGGTTCAGCCCGCTGCGCCTGTTCATCAACGTCGCCGCCGAGGATTGACCTTGCCGGGGACCCCTCGGGCGCGGCAGATCGCGGCGGGCAGCCGAGACCCCATCCCCCACTCCCGCCCGGCGCTCGGCGATGAGGAGATCGCCGCGGTGGCTGCGGTCGTCGCCTCCGGCCACCTCGCGCAGGGCCCCCGGGTCGCCGAGCTCGAGGCGGCGCTCGCCCGCTTCCTGCACCTCGGCGCCGCCGGCCGCGAGGGCGACCACGCCGTGGCGCTCTCCTCGGGGACCGCGGCCCTGTACGCGGCGCTGCGGGCGCTCGACGTCGGTGCCGGGTCCGAGGTCCTGATCCCCGCTTACACCTGCGCCAGCCTGCACCAGGCTGTCCACCTCGCCGGCGCCACCCCGCGCTTCGTCGATTGCGACCCGGCGACCCTCAACCCGGACCCCGAGGACGCCCGGCGCAAGCTCGGCCACGCCACCGACGCCATCATCGTTCCCCACCTTTTCGGCCTGCCGGCGGACATCGACGCCTTCGTCGAGCTCGGCCCGCCGGTGATCGAAGACTGCGCCCAGACCCTCGGAGTCGAGCTCGGGCGGCGCGCCGTCGGCAGCTTCGGGCAACTGACGGTCTGCTCCTTCTACGCCACCAAGCTGCTCGCCGCCGGCGAGGGCGGCATGGTGCTCTCCGCCGACCGTGGGCTCGCCGCCAAGGTCGCCGAGCTGCGCGACTGCGAGGACCGGCGCGGCAACCCCGAGGCCTTCAACTTCAAGATGAGCGACCTGCACGCCGCCGTCGGGGTCATCCAGCTCCGCCGCCTGGAGGCCTTCTTGAGCCGCCGGCGGCAGCTCGCCCACCGCTATCGCGACGCGCTCGCCGGCGTCGACCTCGGCCTGCCGGCCCAACCCGACGACCGCGGCCACGCCTGGTTCCGTTTCGTCGTGCGCCTGGACGGGCAGGACCTCGACGCGCTGCTGCAGCGCTGTGCCCGACACGGGCTGGTGGCGGCGCGGCCGGTCGGCCGTCTGGTGGCCGCGGTCGAGGCCAGCCTCGACGAGCTGCCGGGTTGCCGGCAGGCATGGGCGTCCGCGTGCTCGGTGCCCCTCTACCCGGCGCTCACCGACGACGAGGCCGGCCGAGTCGTGGAGGGCTTCGTTGCCGCGCTGGGAGACGGCCGGTGAAAGCCAACCCTCCGATCTCGCCGGCGGGCGCCGGCACCTGGCTGTTGCGCGCCGCCTTGCTGGCCGCTGCCGCCGCCTTGCTGCTGCCGCCGGTCCGCTCGCTGTTCTTCGCTGCCGGCGCCCGCTGGGCGTATGTCCTGGCATTGAGCTTCACCATCGCGGCGCTGGCGGCGCCGCTGCTGCGCGCCGTCGCCTGGCGAGTCGGTGCCCTGGATCGACCCGACGGCGACGCCGGGCGCAAGATCCACGACCGCCCGACCGCGTTGTTCGGTGGGCTGGCTGTCTGGGTCGGCGTGGTGGGAGCGCTGCTGGCCAACGGCGTCTGGCCGCAAGGGCTGGCGCCGGTTCTGGCGACGGCGACGCTGTTGATGGCCTTCTCGGCCGCCGACGACCTTCGCCCGATCGGCTCTTCGCTCAAGCTCACCGTCTTTCTGGTGTGCTCCGTCCTGGCGGTGGCGGCGGGAGCGCGGGCCACCACTTTCGACCAGTCGCCGCTCGGCACCGTGCTGAACATCGTGCTGAGTGTCGTGTGGATCATCGGCATCTTCAACTCGCTGAACTTCCTCGACGGAATGGATGGGCTCGCCACCGGGCTGTCGGTGATCATCGCCGGCTTCCTCGGCGTCGTCGCCTTCGAAACCGCGCAACCGGCCCTTGGCTGGGCGGCCGCGGCGATCGCCGGCGCCTGCCTGGGCTTCATTCCCTACAACTTCCGTCCCGGCAAGCGGGCGACGATGTTCCTCGGCGACGCCGGCAGCAACTTCCTCGGCTTCATGCTCGCCAGCCTCGCTCTTCTCGGCTACTGGGCGGACGCCGACCCGCTGGTGGCGATCAGCAGCCCGATCCTGATCTTTTCGGTGCTGATCTACGACATGACCTACATCACGCTCGACCGCATCGCATCGGGCAAGGTGCGCTCGTTCTACGAGTGGATCGATTACGTCGGTCAGGACCACCTGCATCACCGCGTGGCGGCGGTCCTCGGCGGCCGCGCCAAGGCCGTCGTCTTCATCCTGATGATGAGCGCCACGCTGGGGATCGCGGCGCTCGGCCTGCGCAACGCCACCCCCGGAGCAGCCGCGCTCCTCCTGCTGCAGGCGTTTCTGGTCCTGAGCCTGATCACCATGCTCGAGCGACGAGGCAAGGGCCTGCTGCGCGGCTTTTTCCACGCGCCCCCGCCGGCCGGCTCCAATCCGGGGCGCCCGCCGGTCCTGGTGGTCGATTTCGACAACACGATCGCCTCGCCCTACGGCTATCCGGAGATCGGCAAGCCCATCGAGGGGTCACGCCGCTTCCTGCGGCTGCTGAAGAACGAGGGCTGGAAGATCATCATCTACAGTTGCCGGTCCGGGGCCGAGCACGAGGCGGTGATGGCGAAGTGGCTCGAGGAGAACGAGATCCCCTTCGACGAGATCAACCGCAACTCGTCGTACCCGTGGGCCTCCGGCAAGCCGGTCGGAGACGTTTATCTCGACGATCGCGGCGTGCGTTTCGAGGGGCGCTGGGACGCCGCCTACCAGAAGGTCCAGGAGCTCCTGCATCTCGAGGGCCCCAACCTGATCGGCGAGCGGACCCGGCGCTAGTGTCAGAGATCCGCAGCATTTTGCGGGCGCCACAACGGGCGCGGTCAAGGCGCGACACCTCTGCGCGAGCCCGAGGAAGGGTCGCCGGCTTCATTGCAGCAATGCCGTCTCGATGACCATTCCGGGGCCGAAGCCCACGGCAACGCACGGCCGCGGCGCGTTCCGGGCCCGCAGTCGCTCGAGGATGAACACCAATGTCGCCGATGACATGTTTCCGAACTCGGAGAGCACCTCACGGGAAGTCGCCAGGGCGCCGCTGTCGAGGCCGATCGCGTCGCCGAAGGCGCTGAGGATGCGCGGGCCGCCGGGATGCACGGCCCAGGAGCGCACTGCCTCGATCGTCAGGTCGTGCTCCCCCAACCAGTCGCCCAACCAATCGGCCACCTGCCCCCTGATCAGCTCCGGCACCCGCGGCGACAGCGTCATGTGGAACCCGTGGTCACCGATCCTCCAGGTCATGGCATCTGCGGAGCCCGGCAACAACAAGGTCCCGTGGCCGACCGATGTCCACCCGCCACCGGCCGCGGACGGCGCCGCGCCCACGACGGCGGCCGCGCCGTCGGCGAACAGGGCGTTGGCGACGATCTTCTCGGCGTCCCAGCCGTAGAAGAAATGCAGCGTGCAGAGCTCGACGGAGCACACCAGCACGATGGCCGCCGGATCGGCCTCGACGAACGAAGCGGCGACCCGCAGGCCGTTGAGCGCCCCGTGGCAGCCCATGAACCCGACGTGGGTCCGTTGCACGGTGGGCGGTAGGCCGAGCTCCTCGATCAGCGCCGCGTCGACCCCGGGCGCGTGGAAGCCGGTGCACGAGACGGTCACCAGATGGGTGACGGCCGCTGGATCGAGTCGCGCATCGGCCACCGCGCGGGCGGCGGCCTGGGCGGTGAGCGCCGGAGCCTCGCGCTCGTAGCGCTGCATCCGCTGCATCGTCGTCGGTCCGCCATCGGTGGCGTCGGCGGCTTTCGGATAGAACGATTGGCGGGCGAAGGGCTCGCCGTCGGCCGCCTCCAGCAGCACACTGTGCCGGTTGCGCACCCCGGAGCGGCGATAGAGGGCCGGGATGAGGCGCAGCTTGTCCTCCTGCTGCCGGCAAAACTCGCGGCTGACCATCGCCGCGTCGTCCTGGGAGATCGAATGACGGGGCACGGCGGTCCCGATGCCGGTGAGCCTCAGGGCCATGGGGTCACCCCCTGTGGGCCGAGCCCGCCCGGGTCCGCCGCCGGGCCCGCTTGCAAGCGGTTGACCAACGGCACACCGAGGCGCGGCCAGGCTGCCACGGCGGTCAGGGCGAGCCGGGCGGCCGGCGGCCGGCGCAGCAACCAGCCGAGCGCCCGGCAGGCACGCTGCCATGTCGCCGCCTGGCGACGATGCCGTCGCTCCCACTCGCCGGCCAGAGCCGGCTTCCAGGCGCTCACCGCCTCCCGTACCAGCGGCTCCAGCGACAGCGCCGCCGCCAGCGCCCACCCGATCCCCTCGCCGGTGAAGGGCTCGGCGTAGCCGGCGGCGTCGCCGAGCAGGAAGAGGCGTTCGCCGGCGACCCGGGACGGCCGCGATCCGAGGGGCGGCGTACCGCTCCAGGACCCGGAGACGACGCCGGCGATGCGCGGGAACCCGGCCTCGGCGAGGATCCGCCGGCAGGCGGCCGCCGGCCCGACCTCGCGCACGAACGATTGATCGAGCGCCGCGGCGACGTTGAGTCGGCCGTCCTCCAGGCGGACGCAACCGACGTACCCGCCGGTGCCAACCGCCATGTAGACGGTCCCGGGCCGATAGGACCGTGGCGCTCCGCTGACGATCCGGGCGACGCCGATCCGCGCCCCGGCAACCCGTCGCGGACGTTCCGTGGACGCGGCGGCCCGGCGCCCGGCTGATTGCCGGCGGCCGGCCAGCGGGCTTCCGAGCCCGCAGGCCGCCACCACCACTTTGGCCTCGACCTCGATCACCTCCCCCCGGCACCGCAGAACGACCGGGCGCGATCCGCCCGCCGGCTCGCCGGCTCGCAGCTCGGCGACGGCTCCAGGGCGGAAGTCGGCGCCGGCGGCGACGGCCGCATCGACCAGCGAAGCATCCAGCGCGTAGCGGGAGACCGCGGCGCCGCCGGGCAGCGGCAGGTCCAGGCCACGATTCCAGCCGCGTAGCTCGAATCGCTCGAGCGGCACGGCCCCCAGGTCGCCGGGAAGCCGCCCGAGGCCGATCGCATCGAGCAAACCGAGCGTCTTGGCACCGAGACATCCCCCACAAACCTTGTGGCGCGGGAAGCTGTGGCGGTCCACCAGCAACACCTCGGCGCCGCCGGCGGCGAGCGCCCGGGCGAGCACGGCTCCCGCCGGTCCGGCACCGATCACGATCACGTCACGGCATCGGGACGCCCGGCGGTGATGGCGGCTCACGACGCCGCCCGCGATCGCGACCACGACAGGCTGAAGCGGCACGGCCAGCAGCGTCGGACCTCGGCGTCGAGCCCGGCACGATCGGCCAGGGCAAGTGCCTCGTCCCGGGTGAACGCCGCGCGCACCGAAAGGGGTCCGTCGATACGTGCAACGTCGGAGCGGGTCAGCAGCCGGGTGCCCATCCAGGCCAGCAGAAATCCGCTGAAGCCACGCTCGAGATCCTGCACGACGATCATCCGGCGCGCCGCCGCCGCCATCCGCCGCAACAGGTCGGCGGCGTCCTCTTCGTCGAGATGGTGAAGGAACAACGTACAGTAGATCACGTCGAAGCCGGACGGAACGGAATCGCGGAGCACGTCGGCGCGGAAGAATCGGGCGCCGGATCGCCGGCGCGCGGCGGCCTCCCGGGCGCGGGCAACGGCCAGCAGGCTGATGTCGCACCCTTCGATCTGCGCCTCGACACCACGTTGCCAGGCTCGCGCTTCCAGGGCCAGCGCGACGTCGCCGCCACCGCAGGCAAGGTCCAGAACCCGCAGCGCGCCCTCCGCGGGGATCGCGCCACGGCGAGCGATCTCGGACCATAGCTGGCCGGCGCTACGCGACACCCGGTTGATGCGGCCGAGCGCATCGAGCGCCCGGCGGTGGCGCCGCTCGTCGAGCCCCGGCGAGTCCATGAGCTCGGGACGGCGGTCACGCGTCAGGGTCGACATTATTCACCACCCTCCGAGCGGCTTGCCGACCGCGCCGTCAGGGACGTGCATTTCCGCACAGTATCGCTCACTTCTGCACACGATTTCCCCTTGACAGCCTAGCCGCTCCTCCGTAGAGTGGAACACTTGAGCGTGTTCATACGCAGCCCTGAACAGCCCTCGCCTGCCGGGATGTCTCGCCCCACGCAGTTGGAGGGAGGCGCGGACATCGTCCGGTATTGCGAAGGAGAACGCAAATGCAGGAAACGCGGCCAACCATCATGACCCTGGACGAGGTGGCCAAGTACCTTCGTCTGCACAAATCAACGGTCTACCGAATGGCGCGCGAGGGCAAGCTCCCCGGCAACAAGGTCGCCGGGCAATGGCGTTTCAAGAAGGAGCGGCTGGTCGCCTGGTTCGAGGAGCAGCAGGAGCTCGGCGAGCTCTAAGTGTTCCGGGCGGACCCGGCCCCCGGACCCGCACGCCACCGCGCACCGCACCCGGCGGTGCGTTTTTTTTGTCCTCCGCGGCCGCGCCGGGTGGGGATTTTTGCCCGCGACCCCGGAAACCCCCTGGCCGTGGCCGTCCCATTTCGAGAAACGACCCCCGCTGCGGAAGATGAGCAAATCCCTCGACCTGCCCTCCGTTCCCCCGAAGCGACACAGCAACGCCCCGGTAGTCGTCCACAACGACGATCCGGCGGCGATGATCTCCCTGCAGGAGCGACTCATCGAGCGGGCGATCGAGGCCGGTGCCAGCGACCTGCATATCGAGCCCTACCCCGAGCGGGTGCGGCTGCGGATCCGCGTCGACGGCTGGCTGTACGAGCTCGACCCGTTGCCCCGTTGGATGCACGGCGGGCTGGTCTCTCGCATCAAGGTCCTGGCCGAGATGGACGTCACCGAGCGCCGCCGTCCCCAGGACGGCCGCGCCGTGTTCCGCTCGGCCTCGGGAGAGACCGCCGATCTGCGCATCGCCACCGCGGCGACGCAGCACGGCGAGAAGGTCGTCGTGCGGATCCTCCCTCAGAGCCGCGAGCCGCCCGACCTCCAGGAGCTCGGCCTCGACCGCGAGCGGCTGGCATGCGTCGCCCGCTACGTCGAACAGCCGTGCGGACTGATTCTCACCGCCGGGCCCACCGGCGCCGGCAAGACGACCACGCTCTACGCCATGCTGCGCCGCATCAACGCCGTCGGGCGCAACGTCGTCACCCTCGAGGACCCGATCGAGTACACGCTCGCCAACGCCGTGCAGATGCCGGTGCGGCGGGCCATCGGCTTCGACTTCGCGGCGGCGCTGCGGGCGGTCCTGCGCCAGGATCCCGACGTCATTCTGGTGGGCGAGATCCGCGACGAAGAAACCGCGCGCATCGCCGTACGCTCGGCGACCACCGGTCACCTGGTGCTGTCTTCGGTCCACACCAACAGCGCCGCGGAGTCGGTATTCCGCCTCTTCGAGCTCGGCGTGCCCGAGTATCTGGTCGCCACCGCCCTCACCGGGGTCGTCTCGCAACGGCTCGTCCGCCGGCTCTGCCGCCGTTGCCGAGTCGAGGCCGAGCCGAGCCCCGGCGCCCTCGAGCGCCTCGGGATGGCGGGCCCCGAGGCAGGCGTCCGCTACTTCACGAGCGCCGGCTGCCCGGCGTGCACCGGGGGCTTCGACGGCAGGGTCGGGATCTTCGAGACGCTCACCCTCGAGCCCGACCTGCGACGCCGGCTCACCGCTGCCGGCGACTGCATGGCGTTCGAGCGCCGCGCCCTCAGCCTCGGTGCGCTGCAGCCGCTACGGTCATCGGCGATTGCGGCGGTGCGGGCCGGCGAAACCTCGCTCGAAGAGGTCGCCAGGGTCCTCCCCTGACCGCGCCGTCTCGCGAGCCGATGGGGCCGATTGCGTGAACCTTCAGATCGATCCGCCTCGGTTCGCATACACGGCCTCGTGAAGCTCGGGATCGCGGGCGCGTAGCTCGTCTTCCGTCAGCTGGGTGAGCCGATCCGGAAGCAGCGGGCGGGACTCTACCTCTCGAGCGTAGTAGTTCGGACCGACCTGATACCGGCGCCGGCGCGGCCGGTAATAGACCACCGCCACCCGCACCTCCGGCGAGTTCCGCCGCGCCTTGCGGCGCAGATGGCGCACCACCTCGTAGATCGTCCTGCCGGTGTCGAAGAAGTCGTCGACGAGCAGCAGCCTGTGCTCGGCCTCGATGATCTCCAGGACGTGTTCGAGCCCCTTGATGTCGTACCCGTCGCCGTGCCGCAAGCCCTCCAGCGACTGGGTCCGGATCGCCGTGTGGTAGAGATCGTGACCCTTCCAGCGGAAGTACTCCTGAACGGCGATGCCGGGGGGCGCCCCGCCGCGCCACAGCCCGACGAGGAAATCCGGACGGTAGCCGTCTTCCCAGATCTGCCGCGCCAGGCGGAAGCAATCCACCAGATACGTGTCGGGATCGATGATCAGCCGATCGCCGGCAGGCGCCGTCATCGCATGCGCGCCCGGCCAGCGGGCGATGGCGACGCCTCGATGGGTAGGGTTGCGAGAAGAGGCCAGCTCACGGCCGCTACGAGATCGAGGCCGGAGGCAGCCTGGGGATCCGCAGCTTGTGGGCGTTGGTACGGCGAAGCTCCTCGACCCGTGCCGCCAACGCCTCGCTGCCCTCGCCGCCAACCAGGTAGCCATCCAGCTCGTCGTAGCTGAACCCGATCTCCCCCTCGTCGGTCTGCCCTCGCCACATGCCGGCGCTCGCCGGCTTCTCGATGATCGAGTCGGGCACCCCGAGGTGGCGGGCCAGCTCGCGCACCTCGTGCTTGACCAGATGACCGAGGGGCAGCAGGTCGGCGCCACCGTCGCCGTACTTGGTGAAGTAGCCGAGCGTCAGCTCGGTACGATTGCCGGTACCCAGCACCAGATAGCGGTTCTTGCCGGCGAAGTGGTAGAGCGCTGTCATCCGCAAGCGGGGCTTGATGTTGTTGACCGGCAGGCTCTGTACATCATCGGCGGCGCTCTCGCCGAGGGTCGCCATGAAGGCGTCGAAGACCGGGTCGAGGCGCACCTCGACGTGGCGGAGGTGGAACTTCTCGACCAGCAGCAAGGCATCTTCGCGATCCCGGGGATCGGAATGGATCGGCATCACCAGCCCGAGATGGTGGTCGCGGAAAGCGCGCCTGGCGAGCACCGCCACCGTCGAGGAATCAACGCCACCCGATAGGCCGAACACCAACCCCCGGCGGCCCGCGGCGCCGACCTCCTGGCGCAGCCAATCGACGAGCTTTGCGGAGATCTCTTCGGCGTTCACCTGCGGCTCCGGAGGTCTTCCTGCGGCGAAAGCTCGGATCTTAGCAGGCCGTGGTGGAAGTGTGGTGGGTCTGGCGCACTTCCACCTCGGCCTGCTAACAGGCCGCGACGGACGGCGCGGCTCGGCCAAAAGACGCCGAGCGCCGCACGGCGACCCGGGGGCGAGCAGCCGCTGGACGGCACCACAGCGGCGCTCCGCGTAGGTTGCCGTGGATAAAAAAACGCGTTGGACAGCAGCACCCTGGCCTATCGGTGTTTGTTTTGTGAGGATGCACAGATCTGCTACACTGACCCGCAGTTTTGAGGCTTATTGGTCATCAATCAATAGATTCACGCACGCTGCGGGACCGCGCATGGCCGAATCCACCAAAGAGGGCGTCGAGCGACGCCCCACCATAATGACTCTCGACGAGGTCGCCAAGTACCTCCGCGTCCACAAGTCGACCGTGTATCGGATGGCGCGTGAAGGGACGATCCCGTCGACCAAGGTCGCCAATCAGTGGCGCTTCAAGAAGGCGCGTATCGACGAGTGGCTTCTCGAACGCGAGCGAGCCGGCGACCTCGAGATCGAGTAAGGGCTAACGGTCCTAGCCGGAAACACCGCTGCGGACGTCGTCGTAGGTGACCACCCTGTAGCGTTCCCTGAGCTCCCGCACCAACGACTCGAAGAGGCTGCTGCGGCGCTGGTTGAGCAGCTCGTTGCGGAGCGCCTCTCGCTCGCTTCCGAACTGTCCCCAGTCGGGCTGCACGTGCTGGGTGACGCGCAACAGCGCGTGGCCCTGATCGACCTTCACGGGGCCGCCGGTTTCCCCCTCGCCGTGCTCGAAGGCCGCCAGGATCAAGGCCGCCTGGCGGCCGAGCTCCGGCACGACACCGTTGCGGGGGATCAGCTCGGTCGAGCGGATCGGGGCCCCGATCTCCGCGGCCAAAACGGTGAACTCCTCTCCAGCCTGCAGGCGGGCGCCGAGCTCCTGCGCCATCTCGCCGGCGCGCTCTTCGGCGAGCTGGCGGATGAGGTCGGCCCTCACTTTGGCCTCGACCTCCTCGAACTCGGGGTCGTGGGCCTCGACGATCTCGTCGACGCGGAACACCACATAGCCGCTGGCGAAGCGGATCGGCTCGGAGACGCGGCCACGGCCGGTGGCGAATACCTGGCGGGTGAACTCCGGGGAGAGCACCTCGCTGAAGCCCGAGGTTAGATCGAACAGCGGGCTCTCCCGAACTTCCAGCTCGAAACGCTCGGCCAGCTCGTCGAGGCTGGTACGCCGCAATACAGCCACGCGCAGCTGCTCGGCCCGCTGGTCGACGAGCTCTTCAGCACGCTCCCGCGCGATTCGCTGCTCGAGCTGGCTCCGTACCTCGTCGAAGGGGCGCACCTGCTCGGGACGACGGCCCTCGGCGCGGATGATGTGGATCCCGAAAGGCGTCTCGACGAGATCGGAGGTCGCGTCGGCCTCGAGCGCGAACGCCGCCTCCTCGAACTCCGGAGTCATCCGGCCGCGTCCGAACCAGCCGAGGTCGCCGCCCGCCGCGGCGCTCGCAGTATCGTCGGAGCTGGTCGTCGCCAGCGCTGCGAAATCGGCACCGCCGCGAATCTGATCGAGAATCTCCTGGGCTTCGGCGCGGATCGCAGCGACGGTCTCCTCGTCGGGCTCCGGAGGCAGGCGGAACAGGATGTGGCTGGCCCTGACCTGCTCGGGGACCGTGAACTCCTCGATGCCCTCTTCGTAGGCGGCTCGCAGCTCGGCCTCGGTCACGTCGACCTCTCCGAGGATCGCGTCGGTCTCGATCATCGCGTAGCTGACGCGGCGCCGCTCGGGGACCCGGTAATCGGCGATGTTCTGCGCGAACAGGGTGCGCGCGGCCTCGTCCGTGAGCATTGCGGCGACCTCGGATTCAAGCCCGGCGGCGCGGACCACGAAGAACTCGAACTGGACCTTCTCGTTGCGCCGCTGGTAGCCGTCCTCGACCTCTCGGTCGGTGACCGTGACCCCGTTGCTGACCAGCTCCGTGAACTTGCTGAACAGGACCTCGTCGGCCACCTGCTGCTCAAACTCCTCGAGGGCGACGCCGTTGGCCCGCAGAACCTGACGGTAGCGGTCGGGACCGATGAACACGCCGTTCTCCAGAAAGCCCGGGTAGCTCATGATCCGTTCCTGGGTCTCCCGGTCGCTGACCGTCAGCCCCTGGTCACGGGCCGCCGCCAGGATCAGCCGTTCGCGGATCAGCGACTCGAGCACGATCTGCTCGATCTGGATCTGCTGGAGAAAGTCGTCGGGCAGGTTGCCGCCGCTGACGCTGCGGTAGTACTCCGCCTGCTGCTGCAGGGCCTGCTGGTACTCGGCTACGTAGATCGGATCGCCGTCGACGCGAGCCACGACATTGCTGGGACCGCGGATCAGATCGGGGATGTAGAAGGCGATGAACGCGATGATTACGAGCCACAACACCCACGAAAGATTGCGGACGTTGCGACGCATTGTGTCGAGCACTGGGAAACCTGCCTTGGCGCTTCCGAAGGGATGGGCTGGGGAGCGACCAGACCGAGCCCTCGCACTGTCGGACGGGAACCATCTATGGTAGCCGCGAGGAGCCTGCGGGGACAACCGAGCCGCCGCCACCGCCCCGGATGGAGGAGCGGCACCGCGGCAGCTGGCCGGATCGCCGCAAACGCCACGGTAGCGGGCGAATCTGCTGTTCCGGGCGTGCCAGGAGCGTGCTAGACTGCTCGTTGCTATCCTCTGTTGCACCACTCGTCGACGCGCCTTCGGACCCGCGCCCCTGATCGGCGGCCTGGACACGCTTGACGACTACGTGGCGCTCGGCGCCACGCTGATACCTGTTTGACCAGGCTCACAACTTCATGTCGCGGCTTTTCTCCTTCTTCTCGAACGATATCGCCATCGACCTCGGGACCTCCAATACCCTGGTGTTCACCGCCGGGCAGGGGGTCGTTCTCTCCGAGCCGTCGATCGTCGCCATCAACAAGCTGACCAACAAGGTCGAGGCCGTCGGCGCCGAGGCCAAGGAAATGCTGGGACGGACGCCGGGCCATATCGTCGCCGTGCGTCCGCTGAAGGACGGCGTCATCGCCGATTTCGACGTCACCGAGAAGATGATCTCGTACTTCATCCGGCGCGCCAACAATCGCCGTGTGTGGGTCCGGCCGCGCATCGTCATCGGCGTGCCGAGCGGCATCACCCAGGTCGAAGAGCGCGCCGTGAAAGACACCGCGTACCGCGCCAAGGCCACCGAGGTCTATCTCATCGAGGAGGCGATGGCGGCAGCGATCGGCGCCGGCCTGCCGATCACCGAGCCCTCCGGCAACATGGTCGTCGATATCGGCGGAGGCACGACCGATGTGGCAGTCATCTCGATGGCCGGCATCGTCTACTCGCGCTCGATCCGAGTCGGCGGCACGGCGATGGACGACGCGATCATCAATTACATCAAGCGCAATTACAATTTGTTGATCGGCGAGCGGACCGCCGAGGAGATCAAGATCAACATCGGCTCGGCCTTTCCGCTCGACGAGGAGCTGACCATGGACATCAAGGGTCGCGACCTCGTCGAGGGCAAGCCCAAAACGATCACGATCACCGACCGTGAGATCCGCGATGCCCTCAGCGAGGTCACCTCGTCGATCGTCGAGTCGGTGCGCATGGCGCTGGAGCGCACACCGCCCGAGCTTTCGGCCGATTTCATCGACAAGGGCATGATCCTCACCGGCGGCGGCGCCCTACTCCGTAACCTCGACGTTCGTCTGCGCGAGGAGACCGGGGTGCCGGTGTCGATCGCCGAAGACCCCCTGTCGTCGGTCGTACTGGGGGTCGGTCGCATCCTCGACGATCTGGATCTCCTGCGGCGGGTATGCCTGCCGTAGCCGACCATTGAAGTGACATGGAGACGATCAGCCGCCATGCAAGCTCGGTAGCCTTGCTGGCCGGACTGCTGTTCGGCTTCTTCGTCTTGATGTCCTACCAGGTCAACCGCGCCGACACGGTCTCAGCGGTCGAGGGCACCGTCCAGACGATCGTCTCGCCGGCACATCGCCTGGTCTCCGGCGTATGGCTGGGGATCTCGGGGAGTTGGACGAGGTACGTCGGGCTGATCGGCCGCGCCTCCGAGGCCGAGGTCCTGCGCGAGCGCTTGGCCGCAGCGGAACGACGCGCCGCGATACTGGAGGAGGCCGGGCGCGACAACGCCCGCCTGCGCCGACTCCTGGGGTTGAGAGCGCGGATCGACAGGCCAACGATCGCCGCCGAGACGATCGGACGCGACACCGCCCACAGCTACGAGGCGATCACCATCAACCGGGGGTCTCGCGACGGCGTGGTCGTCAACATCCCCGCGGTCGCGGCCAACGGCGTCGTCGTCGGCAGGGTCGTACACGTGGCGCCCTATACCGCAACCGTGCAGCTGATCACCGACCCCAAGAGCGCCGTGGGCGCCAAGGTCGTGCGCACCGGCGCCCCCGGCGTCGTGCACGGGGCCGGCGGGGCGACGCTCGAGCTCAAGTACGTCACCAGCCTTGAGGACGTCGAGGTCGGCGATCTGGTGGTCACCTCGGGGGACGATTCCATCTACCCCGCCGGCCTCGAGATCGGCCGCGTGGTCCGCGCCCTGCAGGGCGCCCCGGTTCCGGGGCTTCCCCGCCTGCCGCTCACCCGGGACGAGACGGCCCTGTTTCTCGACATCTATCTGGAGCCTCTGGTCGAGGTCCGCCGTGTCGACCAGGTGCTGCTGCTGATACCGGTTCCCCCCGATGGTGAATGAACGGCCTCAGAACCGCCGGCCTGCTGTTCGCCGCCGGACTGCTGCAGGTGTTCCTGCCCCGTGTCTGGTTCCCGCTGGGGGCCGTCGACTGGCTGCTGATCTACGTCATCCACGAGGCCCTGAGCGCCTCGTTCCGCCGCTCGATTCTCGTCGGCGCGGCGGCCGGCCTGCTGCAGGACGGACTGTCCGGGGGCATCGTCGGCCTGCATGCCTTCGCCAAGACCACGATCGCCGCGCTGACCTCTTCGGCCGGCAACTTGCTCGTCGTCCGCGGCACGATGATGCAGGCACTGGCAACCGGCGCCGCGGCGCTGCTCGAGTCGCTGATCGTCGTCGCCTGGCAGACGATGCTGGTGCGTCCCGCTTCGCTGGGCCTCGTCGAGATCCCGGCGCGCGCCCTCGCCACCGGGGCGGCGACGGCGGCGCTGTTCCTCGCCGGCGCCTGGTTCCAGCAGCGGCAGCTGCGCCGCGGCCGGGCCCGCGGCAGGGGGTTTAGGATATGAGCACGGTCGGCCCCTGGCGCCCCAATTCGGCCAACGGCGGCTCGGCACCGCGGCGGCCACGCCTGCGCTTTCGCAGCCAGAGGCCGGGCGGCGACGCCATGCTCGAGAGCCCGGTCACCCGGAGCCGCCTCACCACCCGCGTCCACCTGGCCGAGGGCTTCGTGATCCTGCTGGTCACGATCCTGCTCTTCGGCTTCTGGCGGCTGCAGGTGGTCCATGCCACCCACTACCGCGAGCTGGCCGAGAACAACCGCCACCGCAACCTCATCGTGCGCGCGCCGCGCGGCCTGATGTTCGACCGCAGCGACCTGCTGGTGGCCGCCAACCGCCCGGCCTTCAACGTCGCGATCGTCCGTGAAGAGCTCGACGATCGGCCGGCGACGCTCGCCTGGCTGGCCAGCGTCCTGGGGGAGACCCGCGAGGAGCTCGACGCGCGCCTGGAGAGAGACCGCCGCATTCCGGTGTTCCAGCCGGTGGTCATCGCCGAGGACATCCCGCGGCCGCTGGTCGCGGCGATCGAGGCCCGGTCCCTCGAGTTCCCGGGAGTGCTGATCCAGCCCGAGCACATGCGCTACTACCCCGAAGGCACGCTCGCCGCCCATGTCCTCGGCCACGTCGGCGAGATCAGCCGCGAGCAGCTCGACGCCTGGGGCGGCGACCGTTATCGGATGGGCGATATCATCGGCAAGAACGGCCTCGAGAGCGTCCACAACGATTCCCTCTCGGGCTACGCGGGCCAGGAGCAGCTGCTCGTCAACAGCTCCGGCCGCACCGTGCAGGTCCTCGATCAGACGCCGCCGCAGCCGGGCAGGACGCTGGCCCTGACCCTCGACCTGCCGCTCCAGCGCAGGGCCGAGGCCTTGCTCGAAGGCCGGCGGGGCGCCATCGTCGTCCTCGACGTCAACACCGGCGGAGTGCTGGCGCTGGCCTCGTCGCCGACCTTCGACCCCAACATGTTCGCCCGCCGCTTCTCCACCGCCGAATGGGACGCGCTGCGGAACGACCCGGCCCGGCCGCTGCAGAACCGCGCCCTGCAGAGCGCCTTTCCTCCCGGCTCGGTGTTCAAGCTGGTGATGGCGCTGGCCGGCCTCGAGAACGGCGTGATCACCCCCCAGACCACGGTCTATTGCCCGGGGGGCGGCACCTATTTCGGCCAGCGGCGCAACTGCAACGCCGTGCACGGCACCGTGAACCTCAAGAGCGCCATCGGCCGCTCCTGCAACGTCTACTTCTACGAGCTCGGCGCCAAGCTCGGCCGCGAGAAGATCGTCGAGGTGGCCGAGCGCTACGGGTTCGGCGCCCGCACCGGCATCGACCTGCTGGAAGAGCGCGGCGGCACGCTGCCCACCGACGAGTGGATCGCCCGGGCGCCAGGCCGCGAAGGCAACTGGTATCCCGGCGAGACCATCGTGCTGTCGATCGGCCAGGGCCCGATCGACGTCACCCCCCTGCAGATGGCCCACATGGTCGCGACCCTGGCCACCGGGACCGAGATCACGCCCCATCTGATAGAAAGCGAGCAGGACGCCGCCGGCCGCGCCCAGCCCGTCGAGCTTGCGGTGCCCAGCGTCGATGTCCGCCTCAACCCCTTGCACCAGGAGGCGATTCTCGAGGGGATGTGGGCGGCCGTGAACGAGAGCGGCACCGGGTGGCGCGCCCGCAACCCCGAGATCCCGTACGGCGGCAAGACCGGCAGCGCGCAGGTCGCCGCGACCGCAGCCGCCGGTCCGGAGGCGCTGCGCCCCGAGGAGCTCCGCAACCACGCCTGGTTCGTCGGCGTCGCCCCGGTCGACGACCCCCAGGTGTCGATCGCCGTGTTCATCGAGCATGGCGGCGCCGGCGGCGCCATCGCGGCGCCGATCGCGGGGTCGGTGCTGAACGCCTGGTTCGAGGCCCGCCGGAACGCCCAATGATCCTCTTCGACCGGCGCACCTTCCAGGCTTTCGACTACCTGCTGCCCTTCGCCCTGGCACTGCTGCTGGGCCTCGGGGTGACGCTGATCGCCTCGGCGAGCTCGGAAGGCCACTACCAGCGCCAGCTCGTCTGGGCGGCCGCCGCCGTGGTCATGGCGATCTCGGTCTCGGCGATCGACTACCGCAAGCTCAGCGACAGGGGTTACGAGCTCTGGGCGGTGACGATGCTGGTGCTCGCCGCCATGCTGTTCTTCGCCCCGCTGACGGCGAATGCGCGCAGCTGGATCAGCATCGGGCCTTTCGGTCTGCAGCCCTCCGAGCTGGCCAAGGTGGCGGTGATCCTGGCGCTCGCTCACTACTTCGCCGAGCGTGACGCGCGGCCGTTCGGGTGGCGGGGGCTGCTGGTGCCCGGAATCCTCGCCGCCGTGCCGTTCGTGCTGGTGGCGCTGCAGCCCGACCTGGGCACGGCGAGCACGTTCCTGCCGGTGATGGCGGGGATCGCCTGGGTCGCCGGGATCCGCTACGGGACGGCCGCCAGGCTGGCGGCCGCCGCCGCCGCCGTCGCCCCGCTCGGCTACTTTCTGCTCGAGGAGTACCAGCGCAACCGCCTGTTCACCTTCATCAACCCGGATGCCGATCCGCTCGGCGCCGGCTACCAGATCGTGCAGTCGAAGATCGCGGTGGGCTCCGGCGGCCTCTTCGGCAGGGGCCTGTTTTCCGGCAGCCAGAGCCAGCTGCAGTTCCTCCCCGCCCAGCATACCGACCTGGTCTTCGCCGTCCTCGGCGAGGAGCTGGGCTTCCTCGGCGTCGCCGCGGCGTTGGGGCTCTACCTGTTGCTGCTGCTGCGCGTGCTGCAGACGGCGCGGCTGGCCCGCGACCGGGTGGGCACCTACATCGCCACGGGCGTCGCCGCCCTGCTCGCCTATCACCTGCTCGTCAACGTGGGCATGGTGATCGGCTTCGCCCCGATCACCGGGATCCCCCTGCCACTGCTGTCCTACGGCGGCTCCTCGGCCCTGGCCACCGGGATCGCCATCGGCCTGGTCATCTCGATCCGTACCCGCCGGTTCCTGAATTGAGCCGCCCGGGTAGCCGGATCCGCGGCCGAGGCGGTATAATGGATCGATACGATATTCTGGATCGCCTCCTCCTCTTCGGGTCCGCGGCAAACGGCCCTTGGCAGCAGGCGCGAGAACGTCGACAGAAGCCTCACGTGGCCACACGTTCTCATCCGACGCGGGTGCCATTGGTGAGTCGGGCGATCCGAAAGGTTTTACTTGCACCACGTTGACGGGATGATCGTACGCGCAACGCCATCGTTCGATGGTGCCGGACGATCTGTTCCCGTCGGCCTCGTTTTTCCCGTTGCTTTTGACCTTGGCTGCGCGGCGCCGCTTCCCGGCGCCGGCGTGGCGATCCTTCCCCCCAACGCAATGAGCACACCCCGGCCACGAGCGACCGAGAGGACAATCCCCGCGTCCTCTTCGGATCGGCACGAGAAGGCCGGCTTGCTCAGCGTTCAGGCGCACGGCCGGCGCGGCGAGACGTCGAGGCATTCCGTCTCCCCCGGCCGCCGGCGCCCGGAGAATTCCGAATGGCTCGCAAAGAGATCATTACCAACACCAACGAGGATGAAACGCGGCTTGCCATCCTCGAAGATGGACTGTTAACCGAAGTCTTTCTGGAACGCGCCGTGGCGCGGGGGCTGGCCGGCAACATCTACAAGGGCAGGGTCAGCCGGGTCCTTCCCGGCATGCAATCCGCCTTCGTCGACATCGGCCTCGAGCGCGACGGCTTCCTGTACGTCTCCGACGTCCTCGCCGACATCGAGGAGTTCTCCAGCTGGATGGAGGGCGACGACGAAGACGACGACGGCCACGAGCACACGCCCGGCAAGCGCCGCAGCCGCAGGGCTCGCGAGCGGCAGCGGATCGAGGACCTGCTGTCCAAGGGCGACGAGATCCTCGTGCAGATCTCCAAGGCGCCGCTCGGCACCAAGGGGGCGCGGATCACCACCCACATCTCGCTGCCGGGCCGCTTCCTGGTCTATATGCCGACGGTCGACCACGTCGGCGTCTCCCGCAAGATCGCCGACCGTTCCGAGCGCAACCGGCTGCGCAAGATCATCCACAACATCCGCCCCAAGAACGTCGGCGGCCTGATCGCCCGCACCGCCGGGATCGGCCAGAACCAGCAGGACTTCCAGGACGACATGATGTTCTTGATCGAGGCCTGGGAGGAGATCAAGCGCCGCTCCGAGGCGGCGCCGGCTCCGAAGCTGATCCACAAGGACCTCTCGGTGCTGCTGCGGCTGCTGCGCGACGTGTTCGCCGAGGATTTCGACCGCGTCGTGGTCGACGACAAGAAAGAGTATGACCAGGCGGTTCGCTTCGTCTCGCAGCTGCAGCCGACCATGGTCGGCAAGATCGAGCTCTACGAGAAGAAGACGCCGATCTTCGACTTCTACAAGATCCAGCAGCAGCTCGACAAGGCGCTCGAGTCCAAGGTCTGGCTCAAGTCGGGCGGCTATCTGGTGATCGACCAGACCGAAGCGCTGGTCGCCATCGACATCAACACCGGCAAGTACGTCGGCAAGCGGCGGCTCGAGGACACGGTTCTGAAGACCAACCTCGAGGCGGTCAAGGAGATCGGGCGCCAGTTGCGCCTCCGCGACCTCGGCGGCATCATCGTCATCGACTTCATCGACATGGAAGAGAAGGCGAACGAGCACAAGGTGCTGCAGGCGCTCCTCGACGAGCTCAAGAAGGATCGCGCCAAGACCCAGGTTCTGCAGATCTCCGAGTTCGGCCTCGTCCAGCTCACCCGCCAGAGGGTCAAGCAGAGCCTCGAGCGCATCATGCTGCAACCCTGCCCCTACTGCGCCGGCAGCGGCCGCGTGAAGTCGATCGACACGATCTGCATCGAGATCCTGCGCGAGGTCAAGCGGCTGAAAGCCGACCTCAACGGCAACGGTATCGTCATCCGCACCAGCCCCTCGGTGGCCTCGGCGCTCGAGCACACCGAACGAACGATGCTGCGGCAGATCCGCGACGAGATCCAGGCGCCGGTCAGCCTGCTGCCGGACGGGCACCTCCACCAAGAACAGTTCGAGGTCGTGAGCCTCTAGGGAATCGCAGAGCCGCGCGTCTGCGGCGTTGCGCTTGGTCGGCCTCCCTCCGCCGTACGAGAAGTCTAGGAGGCCCCGCGATTGCCGGGCATCGTCGGCGCTATGGGTCCTCGCGGGAGGCAGCGCGTCATTCGTTTCGCCGGCCGTGGAGTTCGGAGACACGCGAGCGCCTCTCGCGAGGACCCATAGCGCCTCCTCCACCCTCTGCTCCGGCTCTGCAAGGTCGGAACCGCCGAGGATGCCGACCGTCATGCCCGCGGCCTCACACCGTGCCAGGCAATCAGGTTGGCGGCGCCCCGATGGGTGCCCGGTCCGCCAGCCGTGGGCGGACCGAGCGCTGATTGTCCTCGCCAGCGCACCAACGACGACGACACACTTAACGCTCGGCTGGCGGACCGAACACCCCCGGGCCGAGGTCACGGGGCTCAGGCCCACCCCTGGTGCGCAACCCAATCGAACGTCATGTGACGTGACTTCGGGCGAGTTACGACCCATGCTCGAATGGTTGCAGCCGCGTACCATGAAAAGTATACTTCGGTGGAGTCGCTTTTTTATTCTTCGAACCGGAGGTGCTCCGTGCCCAAGCTCGGAGAGTTCGAGTTGCTGGTCCTGCTCTCGGTGCTGCGACAGCGCCACGCCCCGTACGCCAACAAAGTGCGCGAGGACCTCGAGGCCCACGCCGGCCGGCAGGTGACGCGCGGCGCCCTGTACCACACCATCGACCGGCTCGGTGACAAGGGCTTGCTGGCGTGGGAGCTCGAGCCGAGCCAGGTGCCCGAGCGGGGCGGCCATCCCATGCGCCGGCTCCTGGTCACCGAGGAAGGGGTCGTCGCGGTACGCGAGGCCCGCGAGGTGCTGGCGACCTTCTTCGGCGGGCTCGATGCCGCCCTGGAGGAGCAATGAGCGCCGCGCTGCCGCGCTTTGCCCGCAGTCTCCTGGCCCGGGTGCTCGCGTCCGATCCGTCCGGCCCCGCCATCCTGGGTGATCTGCACGAGGACTTCGCCGCGGTGGCACGCGAGCGCGGCGCGGCGGCGGCGCGGCGCTGGTATCGGCGCGAGGCCCTCCGGCTCGCGCTCGCGCGCAGGCTCGGGCGCGCGGGCGGAGGTGGGAACGACGGAGCCCGCGGTGACCGGAGCGCCGACGAAACACGGCGGTCGCCCCGTCGGCTCGCCGAGCTGGCGCAGGATGCGGGCTACGCCCTGCGCAGCCTGCGCGGGGCCCCGGGGTTCGCGCTCTTTACCGCAGCGATCATCGGCGTCGGCGTCGGTGCCGCCGCGGCGGTGTTCGGCGTGCTCGAGCCCCTGGTCCTCGCACCGCTGCCGTTCGAGGACCCGCACGAGCTCGTGTGGATCGCCAACGAGCCCGAGCCGGGCGACAACTCGCTCGCCGCGGTGACCTCGCGCACCGCCAACCTGCACGACTTCCGCCGGCGGGCGCGCTTGTTCACGGGGCTGAGCGGCTACAACGCGTTCTTCGACCAGACCACGTACACGCTCACCGGCGCCGGCGAGTCGGAACTGCTCGTCGGCGCCGGCATCGCACACGATTTTTTCGACGTCCTCGGCGTCCGGTTGCTGCACGGCCGCGGCTTCAGCGCGGCCGAGGGACAGCCCGGCGGGCCGCGCGCGATGATCCTGTCGCACGGCTTCTGGCAGCGGCGCTTCGGCGCCGACCCCGCGGTCGTCGGCCGTGCGTTGACGATCAATGATGAGCCCCGCACGGTCGTCGGCGTGCTGCCCCCGACGTTCGACTTCTCCGCCGTCTTCCGCCCTGGCGTGCGGGTCGACTTCCTGCTGCCGCTTCCGATCCTCGCCGCGGATGGAGGAGGCTACCAGGGCAACTTGATCGTCATCGTCGGGCGCCTGCGTCCGGGAGCCACGCCAGCCGCCGCGCAGGCCGAGCTGGACGCCATCCTCGCCGCCCTCGCCGAGGAGCAACCGAACCGCTGGGGCCTCGGCGCCGAGCTCACGCCGCTCCAGCAGCACCTCGCCGGGCCGTACCGGACGGCGCTCGTGCTGCTCGCCGCGGCCGCCGCGACGCTGCTGCTCATCGTGTGCGTCAACGTCTCCAACCTGTTCCTCGCCCGCTCCCCGAGCCGGGCACGCGAGCTCGCCGTGCGCCAGGCGCTGGGCGCGCCGCGCGCGCGGCTGGTGCGACAGCTCGTGCTCGAGACGTTGGCCATCGCGCTGGCCGGCGCGGCGTTCGGCAGCGCCATCGCCTGGGGCGTCACGCGCTGGGTGGCGGCGAGCGCGGCCGCGCGCCTGCCGCTGGCGGGCGCCATCGGCGTCGACGGCTCGGTGCTGCTGTTCGCCGCCGGTATCGCGCTGTTCACCGGGCTGCTGGTCGGCGTCGTGCCGGCACTGCAGGTGGCGGAGGGCAACGAGGCCCGGGTCCTGCGCAGCGGGAGTGGCGGCGGTGCGAGTCGTTCCGCGCGCCTTTGGCGCGAGGCGCTGGTGGTCGTCGAGGTGACGCTCGCGTGCGTGCTGCTTGTGGCGGGCGGGCTGCTGGTGCGCAGCTTCCGCGCCGTCCTCGACGTCGACCTCGGGTTCGACGCCGCCAACCTGGTGGCGTGGCAGCTCGTTCCCGGCGACCACTTCTTCGGGATATCGCCCCAGGACAGGGACAAATGGCTGCAGGCGAGGGTCGAGTACTACGCCCAGCTCACGCAGCGGGTCGCGGCCGCGCCCGGCGTCGATGCCGTGGGTCTCATCGACGCGCTGCCGCTGGGGCGCAACCGGGTCTGGGGCTACCGGGTGGTGGGGGGACCGGAAGAGACGAAGCGCAACGAAGAGCTCGCCTTCCCGCACGTGATCGACCCGGGCTACCTGCCGGCCATGCGCATCCCGCTGATCGAGGGCCGCAACTTCTCCGCCGACGACACCGCGGCGACGCAGCCGGTCATCCTGCTGAACGAGTCCGGGGCCCGGCGCATCTTCGGCGGCGAATCGGCGCTGGGACGACGGTTGCGCTTCTGGGGCGAGTGGGAGTGGGAGGTGGTAGGGATCGTCGCCGATGTGCGCCACCTGTCGCCCGAGCTGGACGCGGGAATCCAGGTGTACTACAAGGTCGGCCAGATGCCCGATCACCGCCCGCTCGAGCTGGTCGTACGCTCCCGGCGTGAGGTTCCGCAGGTCGCCGACGCGGTGGGCGCGGCGCTGCACGACGTCGATCCGTCGATGCCGGCGCACGACTTCTGGACCGTGGCGTCGAAGGTGGACGATGCTCTGGCGACGCGCCGCTTCACCCTCGCCGTGCTGGGGGCGTTCGCCGGAGCGGCCGTGCTGCTCGCCGGCCTCGGCATCTACGGCGTGCTGGCGCACGCCGTGGCCGAGCGCCGCCGCGAGATCGGCATCCGCATGGCGCTGGGCGCCTCCGCGCAGCGGGTCATGCGCGGCGTGCTCGGGCGCACCCTGCTGCTCGCCGGCATCGGCGTGGCGGCCGGGACGGTGCTGTCGCTGTGGGCGACGCGGCTGCTCGGATCGCTGCTGTTCGGCGTCGGGGCCGCAGACCCGGCCACCTTCGCCGGGATGGTCGTGTTGCTGCTGCTGGTGGCCACGTGCGCGGCGCTGGCACCGGCGCGGCGGGCGGCGCGCTCGGGAACCCGCGCGCTCACCGACGGGTGAGCCCGCCGACAGGCGAGCGGCGCCGCAGGTAGCGTCCCACCCATCTGCCACCTCGTCGGATGCTCAAGTCCGTCGCAGGATATCGAGAGATGGAAGAGAAGAACCCCGAGATTGACAGGTTCTTGGAGCAGGCCGAGACATGGCGGGAGGCGATGGAGACGCGAGCGCCGTGGTCTCCGATGCCGCGGTAGGGCCCGCGCTCAACCTCTTTGCCCGTCACTCCTGCCGAAGTGCCTGAATCGGATCGACCGCGGCGGCGCGCCGCGCAGGCAGATAAGATGCCGCGACCGTCGCTGCGGTCAGGACAATGAGCGCTGCGCCGATGCTCGCCGGATCGTGCGGGCCTAGCCCGAAGAGCATCGACGCGACGAAGCGCGTGATGGCGAGAGCGACCGGCAGGCCCAGCAGGACGCCGACGCCGAGCAACGCCAGCGACTCGCGCAGGAACATCCACTCGAC
>DASWHK010000079.1:0-11987 GCA_036398215.1 Acidobacteriota bacterium
GACGCTGCAGGAGATCGGCCGCCGCTTCGGGCTCTCCTCCCCGGCCACCGTCTACAAGCACGTCGAGCAGCTGGTCCACAAGGGTTACCTGCGCAAGGCGCCCCACCAGGGACGCGGGCTCCAGCTCGTCGACCCCGAGCCGATCCGCACGGTCGAGCTTCCGCTGCTCGGCCAGGTAGCGGGCGGACGGCCGATCGAGGCGCTCACCGACCCCGAGACGGTGAACGTACCCCCGGACTTCATCGGCAGGCGGCCGGCCTACGTGCTGCGCGTGCGCGGCAGCTCGCTGCTCGATGAGCAGATCCGCGACGGCGATTACCTCATCGTCGAGGACCGCAGAACCGCCGAGGACGGCGAGACCGTCATCGGCCTGCTGGCCGGCGAGGAGGTGGTGGTGAAGCGGTACTACCGCCAGGACGGACTCATCCGCCTGCAACCGGCCAACCCGGCGCTCGAGCCGATGATCGTCAGCGAAGGTGACCTGCGCATCCGGGGCATCGTGCTCGGGGTGATGCGCAAGTACCGCTGACGACGACGTCGCGGAGCAACCAAGCGTACACGCCGGCGAACATGCCCCTCCGCGCCCGCGGCAGAGGGCGATTACAGCGGACGCCCGCCGGCCAGGTAGGCGTTCGCCGCCCGGTAGCCGATCTCGTTGCCGAGATCGAAGAGGCGGGCGCTGAGCCGGTGCCCGGCGAGGCCGGGGCGGCGGGTCAGTCGCTGGAAAGCCGGCACGTCGTCCCACTCCCCCTCCCGCTCCGCATCGGCGCCGGCCTCCAGGGCGTCGTAGAAGGCCGGGGTGAGCGCGTAGCGCGCGCAGCCGCGCAGCATCGGCCCGGAACCGCCGATCGCGAACGTCCCCGCCGCCTTGTCCGCCATGGCCAGGATGCGGTAGGAGTCGCCGCCGATAGGCTCGACCTCGACGCCGCCGACGTTGCCGAGCAAGCCCTCCTGCTCCGGGCCGACCTCGACCAGTCCGATCGTATCCATTCCGGTCTCGAAGAGCGTTTTGGCGACCTCCGCCAAGGCCGGGGCCCGGCTGGCGAACCAGTTGTCGGGGACGACCACGCCGAACGGCTGATCGCCGGTCAGCGGCCGGCAGCGGATCAACGCGTCGCCGATTCCCGCCGGCTCGGGTTGCTCGACCACCTCGAGCGCCACGCCGGCCAGGTGGACGGCGGCGGCCGGCGAGGCGAGGAAGCGCCGCACCTCCTGCTGGTCGGCCGCCACGATCACCGCGACGGCCCCGGCGCCCGAGGAGACCGCCTCCTGCAGCGCCCATTCGAGCATCGGGCGGCCGCCGACCGGCAGCAGGACCTTGGGGACGGCGGCGGTCAGAGGCCGCAGGCGGGTGCCGCGGCCGGCCGCGGGGATCAGCGCCCAGAAGGGGACCGCCGGCCGGGTCTCGCCTCTCCGGGATGGTTCCGATGCCTCCGGCGAGCGCCCGCCGGGCGCGCCGGCGGCAGAAGAGCGGTGAGAAGTGCCGGCTAGCCGCACAGCACGTTGCCGCCGTTGACGTTGACGATCTCGCCGGTGATGTACGAGGCGAGATCGCTGGCCAGGAAGCAGGCGGCCGCCGCGATCTCCTCCGGGCGGCCGGCACGCCGCAGCGGGATGGTGGCGAAGATCGTCTCGCCGTCGCGGGCCAGGGCCTCCTCCGCCATGTCGGTGTGAACCCACCCGGGGGCGACGCAGTTGACGCGGATGCCGTGCTCCGCGAGCTCCGCGGCCAGCGACTTGGTCCAGGCGATCATCCCGCCCTTGGACGCCGCGTAGTGGGCGTGCCCGGCCTCGCCGCGCTGGCCGGCCGTCGAGGAGATGTTGACGATCGCCCCGCTGCCGGCGGCGATCATGTGGGGGACAGCCTGACGACTGGCCAGATAGGTTCCCTTGAGGTTGACGTCGATCATCTCGTCCCACTCGGCCTCGCTCATCCGCTCGATCGGCGCCCCCTTCCAGATACCGGCGTTGCACACCAGGATGTCGAGGCGGCCCCAGCGGTCGATGCAGGCGGCTATCGTGGCCTCGACCTCCGCGGCCGCCGCAACGTCGGCGGCGGCGGCGAAGGCGCTGCCACCGGCCGACTCGATCTGTTCGACAACCGCGGCGGCGGCGGCGGCGTCGCGGTGATAGTGGACGGCCACGGCCGCCCCCGCCTCGGCCAAGCCGAGGGCCACGGCGCGGCCGATGCCGCGCGAGGCGCCGGTGACCAGGGCGGTGCGTCCCGCAAGCTCGATGTGCGTCATGATTCTCTCCGCGTGCACGTCACGATGTACCAGTTGCCGATCATGGTGGCCCGTTCGATCCGATCGATGTCGATGGCGGCCCGCTCGAACAAGGGCTCGAGCGGGAAGTCCGCCTGGAAGCCGCACAACCGCGAGGTCAGCGCCGATAGGGCCCGCTCGATGCCGGCAACGATCCGGTTGGCCGGCGAGAAGTGGTTCAGGATGACGATCTTGCCCCCCGGCTTGCAGACCCTCCGCAGATCGCGCAGCAGCGCCGCGGGCCGGGGGGCGGCGGAAACCACGAAGGGCGCCAGCGCGGCGTCGAACGTGGCGTCGGCGAACGGCAGCCGCCGCCCATCGCCCTCGACCAGCGTCCAGCGGCCGCGCCTCCCCCGCCGCCGGCGCAGCCTCGCGCGCTCGAGCATGGCGCGGGAGAAATCGACGCCGACGACCCGGCAATCCTCCGGAAAAAGCGGCAGTGAGAGGCCGGTGCCGACGCCCACCTCGATCGCCCGGCCGTTGTCCGGAAGGTCCAGCCGCTCGATGGCGCGCCGGCGCGCCGCCGAGAACCAGATGCCGAAGGTCCAGTCGTAGGTCCTGGCCCAGCGTGAGTAGGCCGCCTGGACGGTCGCCGCATCCATGCCGGACCCGGGGCTCATCTCGCCCCGCCCCGGCCGGCGATCGCGTAGCGGGCTCCGTCGCGCCCCAGCTCGACGGGCCCCGTGAAGGCGGCCTTGGCCTCCTCGAGGCACTCCGCCAGTAAGGGCTCCTCGGCGACGCCGAGGTGCACGAGCACCAGCCCGGCGGCGCCGGCGGCGGCGGCGATCTCGCCGGCCTCCCGGGCGCTGGAGTGGTTCGCCGCGAAGTCCTCGCGCAGCCGGTGCGGGCCGCCGCAGTCGTGCAGGAGCAGGTCGGCATGGCGCGCCAGGGCGGCCACGGCAGCGCAAGGGCGCGTGTCGGAGGAATGGCACAGCGAGGCGCCCTTCGCCTCGAGCCGGAGGGCGGCGGTGTCTCTGCCGTGGGCCGTCGGTGCGGCCACGATGCGCATGCCGCCGCCGGCGACCACCTCGAAGCCCTCCTCCATCTCGATGGGACGCAGGCGTAACGTCGGGTAGCGGTCGCCCTCCAGGCCGTGGGCGGCGACGATCGCCCCGACCCTCTCCAGCGCCGCCGGCGGGGCGTGGATCTCCAGCGACTCCGGGGCGCCGGCCACGGCGATGGCGTGGAGAAGGTGCGCGAGCCCGTAGATGTGGTCGACGTGATCATGGGTGATCAGCAGACGGCGCAGGTCGGCCGGCCGCAGGTCGAGGCGGGCCAGCTTGTGCACGACGGCGCCCGGGCAGTCGATCAACGACCAGCCGTCAGGACCGCGCACGAGCAGGCTGGTGGTATCGCGCGCCGCGGTGGGCAACGCCGCCCCCGAGCCCAGCAGGTGCAGCTCGAGCCCGCGGCGCTCATCGTTGAACCCATCAGCGAGCGTTGAACCCATCAAAGGATCTCAACCGGCGACCGCCTCGGGGTTCCTGATGCCGACGTCGCGCGCCTGCTCGAGCAGCCGCAGCTGCAGGCGTCGCAGGTCACCCCCGCACTCCGCCAGCAGGGCCCGCTGCAGCGTCGCCCCATTGCCCTCGACGAGGATCCGGCGGATGCCGTCGAGATAGCCCGTGGTGCGCAGCGCCGCCGCCGCCGGGGCGGCGACCTCCAGCATGCGCTCGACGTAGGCGGGCATCGACAGGACCTCGCCCGTGGCCGCGTCGATGACGTCGGCCGCGAGCCCGAAGCGCATCCCCTTCCAGCGCCCGTCTTCGAGGTATGCCCCGACCAGCTCCGGCTCGGGCTCGCCGGCCCGGTGGGCGTCGGCGTAGGCGACCACCAGCGCCTGGGTGAGAGCGACGATCGCTGCGGTGCGCGGGATCGAGACCTGCACGTCGCAGGCCCGGACCTCGACGGTCCCGTACTGGGGATGGACGCGCACGTTCCACCAGATTTGCCGGGGCTTGGTGATCGCCCCGGCGGCGATCAGCGCGTCGATCTGGGCGGCGAACTGCGCGTAGCTCTCCAGCCGCGGCGGGATACCGGCGCGCGGAAAGGCGCCGAACGCGTAGACCCGCGCCGCATCCCAACCCGTGTCGACGGCGTCCAGGAACGGCGAGTTGGCGGCGACGGCGATCAACGGCCCGATCCATTGCCGCAGCCGGTTGGCGACGTAGACGGCGCGGTCGCCGTCGTCGACGCCGACGTGGACGTGGAGCCCAAAGGTGATGTTGCGCAGCGCCACGTAGCCGAGCTGGTCGCGGACCCAGCGATAGTCGGGGGTGTCGACGATCCCCTGCTCCTTGGGCTCGGCGTAGGGATGGGTGCCTGTCATGCCCAGCACGGCGCCGGCCGCCTCGGCGAGCGCGGCGACCTGCCGGCGCTTCTCGATCAGTCGGTCGATCGCCTCCTCGACCGTCTCCGAGACCTCGATGTTGGCCTCGACGAGGCTGAGGAGCAGGTCGTAGCTGAGCCGCTCGCGCAGCGCCGGGTCGGCCCGCCGCATGATCTCGTCGACGACGGGCACCAGATCGCCGCTGCGCGGGTCGCAGAGCTGGTACTCCTCCTCGATTCCGAGCGTCGGCCGCGGGCTCGGTGTGTACTCGAAAGGCATCGGTGGCACCCGGGAAGGTGGGGGGCGAAGCGGCGAGTTTATCAAACCGCCGGCCGGATTACGGAAGCGGGATCACAGAACGGGCCGCGGCATCAACCCATTCGCTCCTCGATGGCGGCGCGAATGGCGAGAGCGGTCTGCAGGGCCCGCCGCGCGGCAGGGCCGTCGGCGCGCGGCGGGCGTCGCAGGCGGCAGTTGTCGACGAAATCCCGCAGCTGCCGCTGCAGTGGCTCCTCCGTCGAGGTATCGATCGGCTCCCTCTCGATCCGGCTCGGCTGGCCTGCGGTCCGCACCAATCGGTAGTGCTCCACCGTGTGGGCCGTGTAGTCGACCGACAGGTACGAATCCGGCTGGAAGACTCGCACCTTGCGGATACGGTTGACGCTCACCCGGCTCGCCGTCAGGTTGGCGATGCAGCCGCTGGCGAATTCCAGGCGGGCGTTGGCGAAATCGATCGCCTCGGTGAGGATCGGGACCCCGACGGCGCGGATCTCGACGACCTCCGAGCCCCCGACAAGCTCGTGGACGATGTCGATGTCGTGGATCATCAGGTCGAGGACGACATCGGTCTCGAGGCTGCGGGGCACCAGCGAGCCCAGCCGGTCGACCTCGATGAACCCCGGCCGGCTCACCAGCCCGGTCATCGTCTCGACAGCCGGGTTGAAGCGCTCGATGTGGCCGACCTGGAGGATCCTGCCGCTGCGCGCCGCCGCGGCGATGAGCGCATCGGCCGCTTCGAGCGAAGCGGCCAGGGGCTTTTCGACCAGAAGATCGCAGCCGGCCTCGAGGCAGCGGACGCCGATCTCGTGGTGCTCGGGCGTGGGGACCGCGATGGTCGCGACGTCGACGGCCTCCAGCAGCGCGTCGAGCTCCTCGAAGGCGCGGACGCCGAACTTCTCGGCCACCGCCCGGCAGCGAGCCGGGTCGATGTCGTGGACGCCGACCAGCTCGCAGCCCTCGAGCTGCGCGTAGACGCGGGCGTGATGGCGCCCCATGGCCCCGACACCGACGACCCCGGCCCGCACCGCCTCAGCGCGCATCGTTCGGACCCTGGAACCCGGCGGCGCGCACGGTCAGCGGTCGGGCAGCCGGGCGACGATCGCCAGGCCCGCCCCGTCGGCGCGCTCCGTGAGCTCCTCGGCGTCGAAGATGACCGTGCAGCCGGCCTCGATGCACAGCGCCGTGGCGCCTACCTCGATCATCGTGGTCACCGTCGAGAGGCCGACCACCGGCACGTCGAAGCGGAGGTCCTGGTCGGGCTTGGCGACCTTCACCACGACCGTCCCCGGCCCGGCCAGCTCACCGGCACGGCGGATGCATCGATCGGTCCCTTCCATCGCTTCGACGGCGACGACGGCGCGATCGCGGACCACGACCGACTGGCCGATGTCGAGGCCGGCGAGGCCTTTGGCGATCTCCCAGCCGTGGTCGATGTCGCGCCCCTCGCGCTCGTCCGGGGGCCGCGACGTCAGGACCCCCTCGCCGGCGAGCTGGCGCTGGAGAAAATCGGTGGACTTCAGCAGCTCGATCCCGGCGCTCGACAGGAGGTTGACGACCGCCTGGATGAGTGCGTCCGTGTGACGCACCGGCACCGATGCGAGCAACCCCTTCATCGCCTCCCGATCGACCCCCTCGTAGATCCGCTGCTGCTCGACCTTGCCGGCCATCACTGCCTGTCGGACCCCCTCGCTGCGCAGCTTGCCGAGCACGCCGAGGAAGCCGCTGACATCGCCCCACTGCAGCCAGTACACGGTGTCGGCGACATCGTCGAGGAGGCGGTCGGTGACGCCCTCGATGGCCACGGCGGTGACCTGGCGGCCGCGGGCCTGCGCCTCGCGGGCCACCACGCACGGCATCTGGGTGCTGCCGGCGATCAACGCCAGCGGCTCATTTGACGATTCCGTGCTCACTTTTCCGGACGAACTCGACCAGCGTGGCGACTTCCGGCGCCGAGAAGCCGTCCGCGGCGATCGCCTCCAACGCCTGGGTCGTGTTGAGGTTACTGCGGAACAGGATGCGGAAGGCGCGCTTGAGCTCGGCCATGGTCTCGGCGCTGAAGCCGCGCCGCTTCAGACCGACGGTGTTGAGCCCGAACATCTGGCAGTGGTTGCCCTGCACCGTACAGTACGGCACGACGTCCTTGGTCACCCCGGAGTAGGCGGCGACGAAGGCATGCTGGCCGACGCGCCGGAACTGCTCGACCCCGGAGAAGGCGCCGACGTTGACCCAGTCCTCGATGATCACGTGGCCGGCCAGCGTCGCGGCGTTGCCGAAGATGACGTGGTCGCCGATGATGGAGTCGTGGGCGATGTGGCAATAGGCCATGAACAGGTTGCCGGAGCCCACGCGGGTGACGCCGCCGCCCCCCTCCGTGCCGAGATTGGCGGTGACGAACTCGCGGAAGACGTTGCGATCCCCGGCCTCCAGATACGAGACCTCGCCGTGGTACTTGAGGTCCTGGGGGATGGTGCCGATGCAGGCGTGCGGGAAGACCTCGCAGTTGGCGCCAAGGGTCGTATGGCCTTCGACCACCGCGTGGGCGCCGATCCTCGTTCCCGCGCCGAGACGGACGTGCTCGCCAATGGTCGCGTAGGGGCCGATCTCGACCCCTTTGCCCAGCTCGGCGCCGTCCTCGATGACGGCGGTCGGGTGACAGTAGGTGCTCATTTCCCGGCTCGTCGCCCCTCTGCGCGGCTGACGGCGAATGTGGTCATCCTTCCGCTCCCACTTCCGGGATCTCGACCAGGACCGAGAAGAGCGTCGCCTCCGCGGCCAGCTCGCCGTCGACGGTCGCCCGCCCCAGCACCTGGCAGCTGCGCGAGCGCACCCTGAGCACCTCGAGCTCGCAGCGAAGCTGGTCCCCGGGGACCACCGGGCGGCGGAAGCGGACCTTGTCGGCGCCGGCGAAGTACACGAACTTGCCGGCCATGTCTTCTTCGTCGTTGAGGAACAAGACGGCCCCTACCTGCCCCATCGCCTCCAGGATCAGCACCCCGGGCATTACCGGGTTGCCGGGAAAATGACCCTGGAAGAAGGGCTCGTTGATCGTCACGTTCTTGATGCCGACGACCCGCTTGCGGGGCTCTATCTCGACGATCCGGTCCACCAGCAGGAACGGGTAGCGGTGGGGAAGGATCTCCAGGATGCGCCGTATGTCGAGGCTCACTCGTGCTCCTTGTCGCGGCCGTCGAGGGCGGCCTCGAGCCGGCGCACCCGCTTGACGAGGTCCGGCAACGACTTCAGCGCCGCCATGGCGCGTCGCCAACGCGAGGCCTCCAGGTGGGGGTAGCCTGCCACACGACCGCCCGCCGGTACACTGCCGGTCACCCCGGCGCCGCCGGCGATCATGGCGCCGTCCCCGACGCTCAAGTGCCCGCGGAGGCCGGCCTGGCCGCCGATCATGACACCCTTGCCGAGCCTGGTCGAGCCACCCAGTCCGACCTGGCCGCTGAGGACGCTGTCGGCACCGATGTCGCAATTGTGGCCGATTTGCACCAGGTTGTCGATCTTGGTGCCCCGCCCGATGCGGGTGACGCCGAGCGCCGCCCGATCGATGCAGGCGTTGGCGCCGATCTCGACGTCGTCCTCGATGGCCACGCCGCCGACCTGCGGGATCTTCAGGTGTCGCCCGCCGGCGGTCGCGTAGCCGAAGCCGTCGGCACCGAGAACGACGCCGGCGTGGACGACGACGCGGTCGCCGATCACCACGCCGGGATACACCGTGACGTTGGGGTGGAGCCGGCAATCCGCGCCGATACGCGTGTCCGCGGCCAGCACGCAGCCGGCGCCGATGCGGGTTCCGTCGCCCACCCGGCAGCCGGCGGGGAGCACGGCGAAGGCGCCAACGCCGACCTTCTCGCCGATCTCGGCCCCCTCCTCGATCAGGGCTCGGGGGTGGATCGCGGCGGCGGCGAGCACCTCGGGGAAGAACCACGACACCAGCTCGGCGAGCGCCTGATAGGGGTTTTCGACGCGGATCAGCGCCAGGTCGCCGCGGCTGCCGCGCGGCCGGGCGAAGCCCTGGCCGGCGATGACCGCCGCCGCCCGCGTCGTCGCCACGTGCGGCCGGTACTCCGGCAGCGCGCAGAAGCTGACGTCGTCGCTGCCGGCGTCAGCGAGGCTGGCGACGCCGGTTACAATTCTTCCCGCATCGCCGTCCAGCGCGCCTCCGAGGCGCTCGGCGAGCTCACCGAGCGTCGTTCGATCGATCGCCCCGGTCGCATCAGAACGTGGTGCCAAGGGCGAACTCGAAGGATGAGCGTTCCTCGCCGAATCGCGTCAGGGGATCGAAGTTGTAGGCCCAGAAGAAGCGGAAGGGGACGTTGAACACCGGCATGAAGACGCGGAACTCGACGCCCGCCGTCTTGCGCAGCTCGTCGAGGGGCAGCGCCAGGTCGCCTTGCCACGCGGCGCCGCCGTCCTGGAAGATGGCGATGCGAATCGGGTCGGCGAGCTGAAAGATGTACTCGACGTTGTACTGGAGGGCGCGGGTGCCGCCGATGATGTTGCCGAACTGGTCGGTGGGACCGATGGCGCGCAGCTGGGTGCCGCGCACCGACGTGCTGCCGCCGAGGAAGAAGCGCTGGAAGATCGGCACCGTCTCGAGGTTCCCGTAGGGCTCGACCAGGCGCCAGTCGACGTTGAAGGCGAAGAGCTGCTGGACCTGCGCCCCCACGCCGCGGCCTTCGACCTTCGTCGGCACGTACCAGGTGGTATCGAGGCGGGTCTTGAAGAAGTCCAGCGTGCCGCCGAGCGGGCCGCCGGCGAACTCGAACGACGCCGTGATCCGCTTGCCGCGGCCCGGGTTGTAGGGGTTGTCGACCGAGTTGTAGATCAGGAACGGCCGCACGCTGCTCGTCGTCCGCTGGCCTTCCTGCAGGAAGAGCGCCCGGAACGTCGGGTCGGAAAGGCCGAAGAACGAGTTCGACAGATCACCGATGTCGATGAACGAGTAGTTGTACTCCATGTACAGCGTCGTGAACTCGCCGCGGTCGAGCGGGAAGCCCATGCGCGCCGACAAGCCGGTGCTGGTCTGCTGGAAGTTGATGTAGTCGAGCGACGAGTGGTAGATGTCGACGCCGCCGCGGATGCTCTTGTTGAACAGATAGGGCTGCAGGAACGACACCGAAGAGCTGGTCGTGCGGCCGCCGAACTGGCCGTTGAACGAGAAGGTTTGACCGCGGCCGAAGAGGTTGCGGGTGGCGTAGCCGAGCTGCACGAAGGCGCCCTCGAGCGCCGAGACGCCGCCGCCGAAGCTGATCTGGTTGCGGCCGACCTCCGAGACCTTCAACGTGATGTCGACCTCGCCGGCGTCCTCGAGGCTCTGCGTCGCCTGCTGCGGGTCGAACGGTTGCCCTTCGACGAGGCTGCCGCTCGGCTGGGTGACGATCGTCACCTCCTCTTCGATGTTGTCGAAGTAGCCGAGCTGCTGGATCTTGAACTTGCTGGCGTCGAGCAGCCCCTTGCTCCACAGGTCGTTCTCGTGCAGCCGCAGGGCCCGGCGCATCACGTAGTCGCGGGTGTTGGTGTTGCCCTCGAACTCGATGCGGCGAACGGTGTACAGGGCGTTCTCGTTGATCACGTAGCGGATGTCGGCGATCCCGGTGGCTGGATCGGGCTCGGGCTGCGGCCCGATGGCGACCTGGAAGTAGCCGTAGTTGCTGTAGATGTTCGCCATCGCCGTCTGGGCGTCGATCAGGCCCTTGACGTCGATCAGGTCGCCGGGGGCGATCGGTACCAGCGCGGTGAGCTGCTCGTCGGTGAAGCGCGTGTTGCCCTCGATGTGGAGCTCGCCGAGCCGGTACTGGGGCCCCTCGACGATCGGGATCCGCACGTACAGGCGGCGGGTGTCGTCCAACGGCCACACCTGCTCGATGTCGTAGACCTCGATCTCGGGCTCGCCGAACTGGATCTCGAGATAGCCGAGGCGTTGGTACTCGTTGCTGATCCGCTGCCGGTCGAGCTCCCAGCCCGACGGCGAAAAGCGGTCGTTCTTGGTCAGGAACGAGAACAGCCAGTGCTCGCTGGTCTTCTTGGCCAGCCAGCGCAGCTCCTGCTGGGTGAACTCGGTGGCCCCCTCGAAGTAGACGTTCTCGATCCGCACCGTATCGCCCTCGACGACGTCGTAGACGGCGTCGACGCCGGCGCCTTCTCGGGCCGGCTGGTTGGAGTACTCGACCTGAACGAACTGCAGCCCCTCGTCGCCCTGCAGCATCGTGGTCAGCACGTCGCCGGCACGGCGCATGAGCTGACGGTCGATCGGCCGGTCGAGCTCGATCGGCATCTCCAGCAGATCCATCCGCGCGATCAGCGCGGCGCGGTCGGCCTTCTCGGTGCCGACGATGCGGATGTCGCGCAGCAGCGGCCGCTCGAGCACCTGCAGGATCACGATGACGCCGGTCTCGCCGCGCTCCCAGCGCATCTGCAGGTCGTCGAACCAGTTGGAGTTCAGCAGCGTGCGGAAGTCGAGCTGCGCGGTGCCCCAGTCGAAGGGCTGCCCCTCCCGCAGGGTCAGGTAGAACTTGATGTCCTCCTGCGAAAAGCTCTGGTTGCCCTCGACCCGGATGGCCTCGATGATCTCGCCCTGCGGCGCCTGCGTCTGGGGTTGCTGCAGGGGCAGTGGCCAGGAGAGACGCGGATAGAGGCTCCAGAAGATGCCGCGGGGGGGCGCGGCGACGTTCACCGCGGCCGGCTCGCCGGCGGCCCCGGAGGCCGCGACCGGCGGCGGTGCGACGAGCATGAGGGCCGCGATCGCGGCCATCTGGAGGGCGAGTGCAGGTGCCATCGTGTTGAATCGGTCAGGTCCGTGCATCGGTATCGTCAGGGGGATGGGACGGGAGCGCCCGATCGCCGCAATAGTAGCCCAAACGGCGCCTTGGCGCCCGGCGGCAGGCGCTATGGGCGAGCCCTTACTTGACGACCGGATGCTCCACCGGCTCGGCCTTGCCGACATGGAAGTGCAAGCCGTTGTCGCCGACCGTCACCTCGACCCGATCGCCGGGCTCGATCTGGCCGCGGATGAGCTGCTCGGCGAGCTTGTCCTCGACGTACTTCTGGATCGCCCGGCGCAGCGGCCGGGCGCCGTAGCTGCGATCGGCGCAGGTCTGGTCGATCAT
>DASWHK010000080.1:0-7452 GCA_036398215.1 Acidobacteriota bacterium
AGCTCGACGAGGACCATGAAGACCATGGCGCCGGCGGCGAAGCCCATGCCGTAGGGGAGCGCCGGGCGGAAGGCGTCGACGAAGAGGAAGGCGGGGACGGCGACGAGGGGCTGGGGGATCGAGGAGAAGAAGCTCCACCAGGCGCAGGACAGGACGGTGGCGCCGCGGGGGCGGAGGGACGGCGCTGATCGCCAGACGCTCGGGGACGTTGTGGACGGCGATGGCGCCGGTGATCAGGGCGGCGAGGGTGATGTCTCCGGCGAAGGACGCGCCAATGGCGACGCCCTCGGCGGCCGAGTGGACGGTCATCACAATGACGATGAGGGACATGCGTTTGGCGTCGACGCCACGGATGTTGCCGAACTCGATCTCGTGATCGTGGAGGTAGCGCTGGGTCAAGAGGATGAAGCCGACGCCGAGGACGGCGCCGGCGCCGGTCTGCAGGCTGCCGAGGGCGGCGCCTTCGGCGACCAGGCTGTAGCAGGCGCCGAGCATCAGGCCCGAGGCGATGGCGTTGGCGTAGGCGATCGTCCGCGCCGAGAGCCGGCGCACGAACAGGAACGGCAGCGCCCCGAGGGCGGTGGCGACGGCGGTCAGGAAGGCGTAGAAGAAGACTGCGGTGGCGCCGGTCATGGCGTTCCCGCCCCGCGGATCAGTGCGAACGCGCCCATCGCCAGGATGGTGACCAGGGCGATGCTCGTCGGGCCCGCCTGGCGGTAGCTTTCGGGGAGCAGGTCGATCATGACGAGGTAGAGAACCGCGCCCGCGGCGATGCCCAGGGCCCAGGGGAGGGCGACGGGCGCCGCCTCCAGAATGGCGAACGTCGAGACCGCCATCAGCACCTGGCTGGCGTTGCTGATCACCGCCAGCGCCGCAGTGCGCCGCATCGACACGCCGCGCGAGCGGAACACCGCGGCGAGCAGGGTGGCCTCCGGCATGTTGTGGAGGGCCAGGGCGACGGTCACGAAGATGCCGGCCGACAGGTCGACCGCCATCAAGGCGCCGATGGCGATCCCCTCGGCGGCGCTGTGCAGGCTGCTGACCAGCAGGACCTCGTAGCCGTAGGCGAGGCTGGCCTCGTGGAGCTGGTTGAGCGCCAGCTCCTTGGTACCGGAGAAGGCCCGGCTGGCGTGGATGAAGGCGATCCCCAGCAGGGCGCCGAAGCCGAACGACAGGGTGGCGTCGGCGACGCCGGCGTCGGCGAGCACGAAGGTCGCGGCCAGCATCATTCCGGCGGCGGCCGCGTTCGACCAGCCGAGCCAGCGTCCCGGGACCTCTTCGCGGCCGATGAGCGGCAGGACGCCGAGCGCGGCGACGAGTGCCGCGGCGGTGGCGCAGATGAGGACGACGAGGATCGGCTCCATGGGCTGATAGCGTACCCCGGCGCGGGGCGGGATTCGTGCGGCTGTCCGAGCCGCCGTCGATCGGGGCGATCCGAACGCACACCCGCCGACCGCAGCCCCGGTTCCCTTCTCGATCCTGGTCCGTTACGTGACTGTAACCAAGATCCGAGGCCGAGCCTGTAGCGTCGTTCCCGGACAAACACGCTCGACTTTGCATACACTGGTTCCGCCATGCAGATGTCGAACCCGCTTCACAGCCGCCAGGAGGACGAAGCCATGTCTCCGATCCGTTCCCCCCGTGTCATCGTGACTCTGGTGCTGACCTTGCTCCTGCTCCCTGCCCTCGCACCGGCCTACGTCCCGCCGGCGGCGGCGCAGCAAGGCGGCGACGAGACGATCAACGCCCCCGACCATCCGTTGCTCCAAGGCTTCCGCTGGCGCTCGATCGGGCCGGTCGGCCAGGGCGGCCGCGTCGACGACATCGCCGTGCAGGCCGGCAATCCCAAGACCTACTTCATCGGCTTCGCCACCGGCGGCCTGTGGAAGACGACCAACAACGGCACGACGTTCCGGCCGGTCTTCGATACCTACGGGACCCACTCGATCGGCGCCGTGGCGATCGCGCCGTCGGATCCGGACGTCGTCTACGTCGGCACCGGCGAGGCCAACAACCGGCAGAGCTCGTCGTTCGGCGACGGCGTCTACAAGAGCACCGACGGCGGCGAGACCTTCACCCACGTCGGTCTCCGGGAGACGCAGAGCATCGCCCGGCTGATCGTCCATCCCGACGACCCCGACACGGTCTGGCTGGCGGCCAACGGCCACCTGTTCGGCGCCAACCCCGAGCGCGGCGTCTACAAGAGCAGTGACGGCGGCGCCACCTGGCGCAAGGTCCTGTACGTCGACGAGGACACCGGCGCCACCGACCTGGTGATGCGTCCCGGCGATCCCGACGTGCTGTTCGCCGCCACCTACCAGCGGCGCCGCACGGCCTGCTGCTTCGTCGGCGGCGGTCCGGGCAGCGGGATCTGGCGCTCCGACGACGGCGGCGAGAGCTGGGAGCGCCTGGAGGGCGACGGCCTGCCGGTCGGCACCATGGGCCGCGTCGCCCTGGCCATGACCACCGCCGACCCCGACGTCGTGTATGCCCAGATCGAGGCCGCTCCCGACCGCGACGAGCCGCTCACCGATGTGGAGCGACGGGAGTGGCAGCGCCTCGCCAACGAGGGCAACCTGCCGCCGGATCCGCAAGCCTCGGGCGTCTGGAGGTCGATGGACGGCGGCGACAGCTGGGAGTTCCGCGGCAACGAGAACGGCCGGCCGATGTACTTCAGCCAGATCCGCGTCTCGACCGAGGACCCCGACCTCGTCTACGTGGTCGATCAGCGGGTGCACAAGTCGCGCGACGGCGGCGTCACCTTCGAGCAGCTCAGCGGCTTCGGCCACGTCGACCAGCACGCCTTCTGGATCGACCCCGACGACCACGACCACATGATGATCGGCAACGACGGCGGGTTGGACGTGACCTGGGACCAGGGCGAGACCTGGGAGTCGCTGCGCACCTGGGCGGTCGGCCAGCCCTATCATGCCTCGGTCGACATGCGCCGGCCCTACTACGTCTGCACCGGCCTGCAGGACAACGGAAGCTGGTGCGGGCCGAGCTCGGTTCGACAGGGTCAGATCATCGCCCAGGACTGGTACCGCATCGGCGGCGGCGACGGCTTCTACACCGCCGTCGATCCGACCGATCCGGCGGTCTTCTACTCGGAGTCGCAGAACGGCAACATCCGGCGCGGCGACCTCCGCGAGGGAGGCGCGCAGAGCATCCGCCCGCAAGCGCCAGAGGACGACGACCCGGAAACCAACATCATGCCGGTCCCGCCGATCGACCTGGAGATCCGCTGGAACTGGAACACCCCGTTCATCCTCTCGCCGCACAACTCGCGCACCATCCACGCCGGCGCCAATCGCTTCTTCACGTCGCGCGATCGGGGCGATACCTGGACGATGAGCCCCGAGCTGACCAAGAACATCGATCGCGACGAGATCATGATCATGGGCATGTACAACGCCCTGCCCCGCTGCCAGCCCGACGAGCGCGGCGTCGAGTGCATCCTGTCGCGCAACGACGGGGTCGGTAGCTGGGGGACGATGGCGTCGGTGGCCGAATCGCCGCTGGTGCCGGGCATCCTCTGGGCCGGCAGCGACGACGGCAACATCCAGGTGAGCCGCGACGGCGGCGCCTCCTGGACCGAGGTCAGCGGCAACCTGCCCGGCGGCACGACGCAGTACTACGTGTCGCGCGTCGAGGCCTCGTACCACGATCCCGCCACCGCCTATGTGTCGATCGACGGCCACAAGAGCGACGACCTGGCGCCCTACGTCTACGTCACCCGCGACTACGGCGAGAGCTGGACCGACATCAGCGCCGACCTGCCGGAGAGCGGCAACGTGAACACGATCCGCCAGGACCCGCACAACCCGCGGCTGCTGTACGTGGGGACCGAGTTCGGCTTCTTCGTGTCGCTCGACGAAGGAGGAAGCTGGCACCGCTTCATGCCCAACCTGCCGGTGGTCCGCATCGACGACGTCCTCGTGCACGCGCGCGACAACGACCTGGTGCTCGCCACCCACGGCCGCAGCGTCTTGATCATGGACGACATCACGGCGCTGCAGGGACTGACCGCCGAGGTGATGAACAGCGACGTCCATCTCTTCGAGCCCCGCGACGCGGTCGATTGGAGTGGCGACGTTCGCCAGAGCCGCTCCGTGACCGGCAACAAGAACTGGACCGGCGAGAACGCCCCGCCCGGCACTGCGATCTCGTACTACCTGGCGGCCCCGGCGCGCGGCGTCACCCTCCAGATCACCGACCCGCTCACCGGCGAGGTCGTCCGCGACCTGGAGGGCCCCGGCGCCGCCGGCCTCAACCGCGTGCAGTGGAACCTGAGCAGCAACCCCGATCCCGACGACGAGGACGACGACGAGGGGCCGCCGGTGGGGCCGGGAAGCTACCGGGTGACGCTGCGCGCCGCCGGTATGGAGCGCTCGACCATCGTCACCGTGCTCGAGGACATCTGGATGTTCGAGATGCGCTGAGCGGCCCCGTCCCGTTGTGTCAGCGCCGTCACAGGCGGTAGATTCTCGCCGTCCGTAGAGTAGCAGCAGGGTAGCAGCAGGCGCGGTGCACCGGCCCGCAGGCGGGCCGGACCCGGGCCGCACACGGGAGGCACGATGGCGACGGCGACGAAGAGATCGGCGATGACCAGGACGACCGGAGCGCTGGCAGCTGCAGCGCTCCTCGTTTTTGCGGTGATTCTCCCCGCATCCACAGATGCGGCTCCGGCAGTACCCTACGCCTCCGGTCCGGCGTTCGCCGCTACGAGCGAAGCATTGGCCAACGCCGCGGCCCCGGCGTCATTTGCCACCGCCGCGACGCCGGCGGCGTCGGGCACGGCCGCGATCCCGCAGGCTTCGGGCTCCGGCCCCTACACGATCGAGCAGATCCTGGCGCCGGGATATCCCGTGGAGCTGGCGGCGGCCCAGGGCACCGATCGCATCGCCTGGGTCGCCTACGAGCGCGGCATGCGCAACATCTACACCGCCGCGGCGCCTGACTTCGAGCCCGTCAGGCTGACCGACGTCGAGATCGACGACGGCAACGACATGACCAGCGTGCGGGTCTCGAACGACGGCTCGATGATCGTCTTCGTGCGCGGCCACACGCCCAACCGCGAGGGCTGGATCGCCAACCCGACCAGCGACGCCGACGGCGCCGAGCGGGCTATCTGGGGCGTGCGCAGCAGCGGCGGGCCGGCCTGGAGGATCGCCGAGGGCGCCGGCCCGGCGCTGTCGCCCAACGGCCGCTGGGTGCTGTTCACGCGCGACGGGCAGATCCATCGCGCCCCGGTCGATGCCAACCTGGCGGCGGCGCGCGACGGCGACGCCGACACCCGCCTGTTCACCGCCTTCGGCAACAACGGCAACCCGGTCTGGTCGCCTGACGGCAGCAAGATCGCCTTCGTCTCGCAACGCGGCGACCACAGCTTCATCGGCATTTACGACGTCGATCGCCGCAAGGTCAGTTACCTGGCGCCCGGCGTCGACTACGACTCGAGCCCGACCTTCTCTCCCGATGGGACGCGGGTCGCCTTCGTCCGCCGGCCGGGCGAGCCGTTCGGCCAACAGGTTGCCGGTGGTGGCGGCGGCGGCGGCGGTCGGGGCGGCGGCGGTCGGGGCGGCGGCGGCGGCGGCGGCGACCAGGCCCCCGACGGCCTGCGGCGGGCGGCGTTCGCCGGCGGCTACACGCTGTCGTTCTGGGTCGCCGACGTGGCGACCGGCGCGGGCCGCGAATTCTGGCACGCCGCGCCCGGCGACAACAGCTTCGCCCCGAACGGCTTCGAGTGGGCCGGCGACAACGTCATCTTCCGGGCCGAGCCCGGCAACTGGCGGCATCACTACTCGGTGGCGGTGCCGGCGGCGGCGGAGATACCGGCCAGCCCTTACGGCCGCGTGTTCAGCACCTCGGAGCCCTCCGGCGCCTCGACCGCGACGCCGATCGACCTGACGGCCGGCGAGGGCATCGCCGAGTTCGTCTCCGTCTCGCCCGACGGCCGCTATCTCTTCTATGCGACCAACGTCGGCGACATCGACCGCCGCCACATCTGGCGGACGCCGACCGCCGGCGGTGAGCCCGTGCAGATCACCCGCGGCGACGAGATCGAGACCTATCCGGCGGCGCTCGCCTCGGGCGGCTTCGCGACCTTGACCGCCTCGTTCAACCGGCCGCTGTCGGTGGCCGTCGTCCGCGAGGGAACGAGCGACCCGGAGGTCATCTACCCCGAGCTGTCCGAGGAGTTCCCGGCCGCCCACCACGTGGTCCCGGAGAACGTCGTGCTCACCGCCGCCGACGGCCTCGAGTTCCACAACCAGCTCTTCCTGCCGCCCGACATCCAGCCGGGCGAGCGGCGCCCGGCGATGCTGTTCACCCACGGCGGCCCGGTGCGCCAGATGCTGCTCGGCTACCACTACATGCACTTCTATCACATGGCCTACGCGATCAATCAGTACTTCGCATCGCAGGGCTACGTGACCATCTCGGTCAACTATCGCAGCGGCGTCGGCTACGGCCGCGAGTTCCGCAACGCCCCGGACACCGGCGGCCGCGGCAACTCCGAGTACCAGGACGTGCTCGCCGCCGGCCAGTACCTGCAGTCGCGTCCCGACGTCGATCCGGAGCGCATCGGCCTCTGGGGTCTCTCGTACGGGGGGATCCTCACCGCCCAGGGCCTGGCGCGGAACTCCGACATCTTCTCGGCGGGGTTCGATCTGGCCGGCGTGCACCTGCGCGGCAACTCGATCGAAGATGGCGACGTCAGCTACGAATCATCGGCGATCGGCGCCATCGACGGCTGGCGCTCGCCGGTCCTGCTGCTGCACGGCGACGACGACCGCAACGTGGCGTTCGGCCAGACCGTCGGCCTCGTGCAGCTGCTGCGCGCCAAGGGCGTCTACCACGAGCTGATCGTCTTTCCCGACGACGTCCACGACTCGCTGCTCTACGACCGCTGGCTGCTGGCCTTCAACGCCGGCGACGACTTCTTCCACCGCTTCCTGGTCGAGAAGGAGACCACGCAGCAGCAGCAGTAGGAGTAGGCGTAGCAGCAGCGGTGGTGGGAGCGATGCCGAGTGCCTTGCCGCCGGCGCGCCGGCCAGCGCTCGTAGCGCCGCGTGGCCTCACCTACGTCGGCGTGAAGCCCGGGATCACTTCACCAGCTCGAAGACGACGGTGACGGTCAGGATGACGTCGACCGGTTGGCCGTTGTGGAAGGTGGTGGTGTACTTCCACTGCTTCACGGCGTCCATGGCCGCTTCGTCGAGCCCCAATGCGAGGCTGCGCAGGATCCGGGCATCGCTGACATTGCCCTGCTTGTCGATCATGGCCTCGAGGATCACCGGACCTTCGATGCGGGCGCGGCGAGCCAACTCCGGGTACACGGGGCTGACGTAGACGATCCTCTCGGGCTGCTGGATGTCGCCGCCGACCCGCATTGGCCCGCCGGCCTCGGCAGCGGCCGGGTTGTAACGCCGGACGACTCTGCTCGGCGTG
>DASWHK010000081.1:0-18356 GCA_036398215.1 Acidobacteriota bacterium
ATCGACGGCCGGCAGATGCTGCTCGCCCAGGTGCCGCAGCAGTTCGAGCTGATGACCGGGACCGCAATGCCGGCCGGCCTCGCCGAGCGGGCCTTGGGAGCCGCGGCTGCCCCGCCTGCAGCCGAGCCGATGACTACGGCGCGCCTGCCGGTGAGGATCTAGCCGGTGCAAGCCCTGCTCGGCGCCGCGCAGCGCGACGTGGTGGCCCGGGTCGCCGACCTCGCCACCTCCCGGTTCGCGCCGCGCGCCGCCGGCTACGACGAGAGCGCCACCTTCCCCGCCGAGGACTTCGACGACCTCTTCGCCGCCGGCCTGCACGCCCCGGCGGTGCCGGTGCAGTATGGCGGCCTCGGCTACGGGCCCTACACGGACGACGTCTTCACGCTGTGGATGATGACCAAGGAGATCGCCAAGGCGGACCTGTCGCTGGCCCGCTGCTGGGAGGGGCACAGCAACTCGCAGGTGATGCTCGCCGGCATGGCCGACGACGATCAGAAGGCCCGCTGGTTCGAGGGCATCGTCGAGCGCGGCGACAAGTGGGTGGCCTGGAGCGGCGAGCCACAGGCGCGCACGCCCGAGCAGAAGGGCCGCCTCGGCACGATCGTCGAGCCGGTCGACGGCGGCTATGTGGTCAGCGGCACGAAGGTGTTCGCCACTAGCGCCCCGGCCGCCGATTGGGCGCTCCTGCTGGTCAACACCGCCGGCCCGGGCGGCGCCCGCCACGCCGAGGGGCCGGTCGAGAGCATCCTGGCGCTGGCTTGCCAGCTCTCCGACCCTTCGATCAGTTTCGACGCCAGCTGGTGGAACCCGATCGGCATGCGGGCCACGGTCAGCTACCTGGTGAACTTCGACGGCACCCGCATCCCGCGCGAGCAGGTCATCGGCTATCCGGGCCAGTACCTGAAGGAGGGCTGGCAGACCTGCTTCATCCCCCACTACGCCGCCAGCTTCCTCGGCGCCGCGGAAGGCGCCTACGAGTACGCCCTCGACTACCTGAAAACGCAGAACAAGGGCGCCGACCCCTACGTCCAGCACCGCGTCGCGCGCATGGCGCTCAACGTCGAGACCGCGCACCTGTGGCTGCGCCGCGTCGCGACCCTGTGGGAGAGCGGCGAGCACGACGAGGCGCAGCGGATCGGCGCCCGCGCCCGCTACGTGATCGAGATGCTGGCGATGCAGGTGCTCGACGACTGCATCCGCGCCTGCGGCGCCCGCTGCCTGAACCGCCCGAGCCCGGTCGAGCGCCTCTACCGCGACCTCTCGATCTATGTCCGCCACGACAACGCCGACCAGATCCTGGCGACGATCGGCAAGCAGCTCCTCGGTCAGCCGCACGACCCGTCCTTCTTCAAGCCGTGAGCGACTCGGCATGGCGGAGCACCGACCTCGGAAAACGATGAGCAGGACGCTCCCGATGACAGTAGGAAGGACTTGCCGCCGATGACGTCAAAACGAGACTCGACTCCGACGAGCGAAAGACCCGCGTTCGATGCCTGGATCTGGGGGCTCGCGCTCGGCTACTTCGCTTTCTACATCCCCTACAGCGCCCTGACCAAGGCCCTTTCGAGCGGCCTGCTCCCCGGCATGCAGGGACGCGTCTCCGGCTTCGAGCTGCTGCCCGCCACGGCGATCGCGACGGCGCTCACGATGCCGCTGATCATCACGCTGCTGGGATGGTGGAAGCACGTCGACAGCCGCCGCGTTCTCGGGCTCCGGGTCCCCGTCCCCAGCCGCGGTAGCGCGGTGTCGGGATTGGCGTTCGCGGTCATCATCGCCACGACCACCCTCGCCTATACGTTCGAGGGGATCTCGATCGTCTTCGCGCTCCTGCTCATGCGGGGCGGCGTCCTGATCCTGGCCCCGCTGATCGACGCCGCCCTCGGCCGGCGCCTGCACCCGTTTTCGCTGGGCGCCCTCGGGCTCAGCTTGCTGGCGCTGGCGATCGCCCTCGCCGATGCCGGCAGCTACGCGCTCAGCACCGCGGCGATCATCAACCTGTCGCTCTATCTCACCGGCTACTTCTTTCGTTTGCGCCTCATCACGCGGGCGGGCAAGTCCGAGTTCGAGCAATCCGGCTACCGCTACTTCGTCGAGGAGCAGATGGTGGCGATGCCGGTGCTGCTTGGGGTCCCGGCGCTGCTCGCTTTGATCGGCGGCGAGGGGATCCCCGGGCAGATCCGCCGCGGCTTCACGACGCTCCTGTTCAGCGAGCTCGCCGTCCCGGCGCTGGCGATCGGCGTGCTGTTCGCGGCGCTGGCCACGTTCGGCACGCTGATCTACCTGAACCGGCGCGAGAACAGCTTCTCGGTGCCGGTGAACCGCTGCGCCAGCCTGCTTTCCGGCGTCGCGGCCGCCTACCTGCTGGCGCTCCTCGCCGGACAAGCGACGCCGCGCCCGTCGCAGCTCGCCAGCGCCGCGATCATCGTCGCCGCGATCTTCCTGCTCGGCGCCCGTTCGCTGGTCCCGGGGCGAGCCGGCGACCGGCTCGTCCTGTTCCTGTGCGACGGCAACACGGCGCGATCGCCGATCGCCGAGGCGATCTGCAACTCGGAGGTCGGCGCGATCACCGGGTTGCTGCCAACGGGCCGCCCCTTCCGCGCCGTCAGCGCCGGCCTCGACATCAAGCTCGGCTCGCCGATGAAGCCGGAAGCCAGGGCCGCGCTTCGCAGCCTCGGCGTCGAGCCCGGCCTCCACGCCGCCAAGGGCGTCAGCGAGGACATGGTGCGCCGGGCCGAGGTGATCTTCTGCTTCACCGCCGCGCAGCGCGCCAGCCTGCTGGAGCGCTATCCCTGGGCGGCCGCCCGCACCCTGCTGCTCGACCCGCGCGGTGATATCCAGGAGCCGCGCGCCGGCGACCCCGGGGATTTCGCCGTGATCGCGGGCGTCATCCGTGAGCGCGTGCGGGCGGCGCTGGCCGACCCTGCGCTGGGCGGGCAGGCGGAAGCGGTCCCGTGACCAACCGTCGACGCCTGGCCTGCCCGGCGGGCCCGCCGGCCTCGACTCGAATCGCTGAGGATCTCCGGCGCGACTGCTAAGCTCTGCGCTCCGACTCGACGACACACGATGGAGGCTCGCCGATGCAGCATTCCCGGCTGGCGGACAAGCTTGAAACTCCGCCGCAGGGCGCGAAGGAGCTCGACCGCGGCGTTTTCACGGGCGCCTGGATCAACTCGAACCCCGATACCGCCGGCTTCAGGAAGATCACCTTTGCGACCGGCGAGAACGGCGAGCTCGAGTGCCGCGCCGAAGCGGTGGGAACCAACGGCATCATCGACTGGGGCGCCGCCGCCGCCATCGAGCTGTACGCCGCCGGCCCCGCGGCCAACCGCGCCTTCGGCTTCTCCGCCCGCTACGACTTCGGCTTCCTGGAGGTGCAGATCCAGGGAAACCTCAACAAGGGACTGATGGTCCTGGCCACCTTCAACCGCTTCACGGACGACAGCGGCCGCTGCGACTACTTCCTGCGCGAGTACTTCGCCGCGACCCACGACCGCTTCTCGTGACGGGCTGGGATCGAGAGCGCCGGCAGCATCGTCGGGTTGCCTAAGCGCCCCACGAGGACGCGAATGCGGGGATGAGAGACGGAGACCCACGAAAGCAAATGTCCGAGAAAGATCCTGCGGAATCGATCCGCTTCAAACGCCGCGCCGATCTCACCGCGCCCCGCAACGACGAGCGCGACCCGGCGGCCGCCGACTTCCTGCTCGGCGACTGGCGCAACACCAACCCCAAGACGCGCGGCTTCACCCGCGTCGTGATCGAGCGCGCCGGCACCTCGATGACCCTCCAGGTCTTCGGCACCGGCGACGAGGGGCCCGTCGACTGGGGCGTGATCGACGGCGAGGTGTTCGCCAACGTCGAGGAAGACGGCGTCCCGACCAGCGCGCTGTACGGCTTCTACGACCTCGGCTACATGGAGGTCCAGATGCAGATCCGCGCCAACAAGGGCGTCCTCGTCATCACCCACTTCGCCCGCTTCAAGGACGACAGCGGCCGCTCCAACTGGGTCGATCGAGAGTTCTTCTGCCGCCGGGTTGGGCTCGAAGCGGACGAGTTCGATGCTTTGCGTGACCGCGGCACCGGGCGAGAGGCTCGCTGGTGAGCACGCGGTACCTCGTCGACACGAACGTCCTGTGCGAACCCCTCCGCAAAAAACCCGATCAGGCCGTCGTCGCGACGGCATACCCAAGCGCATCACTTGCCACGTGTTGCGTCATTCCTTCGCCACACACCTGCTCGAATCCGGTTACGACATCCGTACCATCCAGGAGCTTCTCGGCCATCGCGACGTCACCACGACGATGATCTACACGCACGTCCTCAATCGCGGTGGCCGCGGCGTCCGCAGCCCCCTCGACGTCGCCCCGTGACCGAGCGCTACCTCGCGCCTCCCCGCCACCTATCCCAATACGCGCAGCCGTTGTGCCTGGGCCCACACACCGGGCACACCCCGCCCTCCCGTCCTTCCCTGGACCAATCGGACCACCCGTGCTAGCTTGCGCGGGCGCGCAACGATACCCGATATCCTAGTTCTGTCGAATACCTGTTCGGCAGTCGCCGGAGAGCGGATATCTCATGTGGTGGTTGGTTTCAGCGGTGATCCTGCTGGCCGTGGTCTCGGGCTCAGGCCAACAGCCCGACGATCCGCTCCTGCGCCCGATCTGCAAAGAGGTCTCGGTGGCACTTGTGGCGGAGGCGTCGCGAGTCAAGGCAGGTGACAGACCGCAATTCTCTGTTGTGGTGTCCAACGACACGGATCGGCCCGTGCGAATCTTGGATGTCCGGGATGGGCGCCGCACGGACCTGCAGGACACCTACTTCGAGCTGTTCGTGATCCAAGCCACGAGGGCCCTCGACGTCCCCATTGTGATCTCCGATCCCGGCCCGTTGTCAGCGGCCGACTTCCGTGAGCTTCGGCCAGGCGCGCGGGTGGAGTTTCGTCGCATCAGCTACAAGCGGGCGCTGGAGAAACTTGCGCCGGGCGCATATGAGGCGTTCGTTCTCTTTTGGCGAGACCCAATGGAGTCGCCCACGACGCGCTGCCGGTCAACGGCGGCGCGCTTCACTGTGCACGAGTAATCGCAGCCCAACCTCGCGCTGCACCCGGCGGCGCTGGCTCGGCGCGCCTTGGGTTACACTCAGGTGCTCGCGGCGCCGCGGGTGCGCGGGAGCGTTAGACCGCGCCGGGGAAAGCGCCGAAACATGCGCAGGCTTCGAGACCACCGGCGCCCGTAGGAGGATGGTCGAATGAGGGGGTTGCTGATTGCAGCGGCGTTTGCGATCGGGGTGAGTGCGGATACGTGGCACGTTGTACGACCACCGGGTGGCGGATGCTTGCCGCCGGCCTGTCGCGAAGGCGAGTGGCCGATGGCCACACCGGTGCTCGTCCACGGCAACCGCTTCGTCATGATCGGCGATGGCGCTGACCCTCAGCGGCTTTATGAGTCGTCGGACGGAGCACGCTGGCAGGCGCTGGATACCGACGCGGCATGGGGTGCGCGCTACAAGTCAGCGGACGCGTCTTTTGCCGGCGCGTTGTGGCGCGCGGGGGGATTCGTGACTCGTGGCGAGCGGCCAAGCTACTTCAACGACGTGTGGCGCTCGACCGACGGAACCAGGTGGCGCCGGGTCATGGCGGCGGCGCCATGGTCCCCGAGGGCCGGCGCTCACCTTGTCTCCTTTCGCGACTCTCTTTGGTTGATTGGCGGCGAACCAAATGACGGCAATGTGTGGAGTACTCGGGATGGGGTGACGTGGATACCTCACCGCGAGACGGGATTGCCAGCTGCATCCCCGCAGGCGGTGGTCGCCTTCAATGGCGCTCTATGGATTCTTGGTCATGGTCGCTGGGAGGGGGCCACGAATGACGTATGGACCTCGCCCGATGGCGCCCATTGGCGCCAAGTGCTGCCTGCAGCGCCGTGGGTGGCGCGGACCGACCCGGGCGTCGAGGTGGCCCGAGGCCGAATATGGGTCATTGCTGGCGCAGGGCTTCGAGATGTGTGGTCCTCGTCCGACGGTTCGCAGTGGGCCCCCTCGGACGCCGAGCTACCTGGGCCGCCTCGGACAGCTAGCTTTGCTGCGTCCCTTGATGATGGAGTGTGGGTATTTGGCGGGAAAACCGGTGGCGCGGGTGGTACGGGATTCTGGGATGGCATCTATGTATTGCGGTGAACCCAAACGCGCGGTCTAAACAAACGATTGGGCGACCACAGGAGTTCGGCATGACTACGCCCAATGTTTCACGTGACCAAGACGCGTTATCTACATGTGGTATGCAGTCGATGAGGGAATCGCGCGACAATACAACACACGCTGCAGGCGTCGCACGGTTTGGTTGCCGAACGTTAGGTTTCTGTTCGAGCCGAGTGACCGGCCGGCGTCACGCTCCTTGCCGAGGTGCAGATGACGCGACCCGTCGGCCGCACGCTGAGGGTCCTTCGACTGTCTTCGGTCGTCGATGCGCTCGACAAGGTCGTGGCACGATACCGCAAGGGCATTGGTCGGCTCGTTCCGGAGGGTCCCGCGCCACGACGTCACCCGTGATCGGTCAACCTTGGTGGTACCCTCCGCGCTGACCGTCCTTACCGCCCTCCCCCGCCGCCGCGCTGGACGGCGCGCTCGACGCGGATGTAGTTGGCCGCGGGGTCGGCGGCCTCGGGGCGGTCGCGGAGCTGCTCGACGATTTCCGGGGGGATGCCGGCGAACGCGGTCGTTGCGGTGCCGCTGCCGAACGAGGTGACCACGACCAGCGCCGGGGCGTCGGGCTGGGGCAGGGTGAACGACCAGGTGCCGTCGGTCGGATCGACGTCCGCCGTGCCGTACACGACGTGCGAGCCGTCGGCGCGGTCCGGCGAGCGGACCAGGACCTGCGGGGCGTAGCGGCCGGTCTCCAGATTCACGGTGTTGACCCCCTCGACGCAGACCCTGCCGTCGCCGGGATCCTGGCGGCAGCCGGTGGCGTCGTACAGCGTGATCGTGACCGTGTCGCGGTCGGGCTCCCCGACCCGCAGGATCCCCCACATGCCGCCCTCGTACTGGTCCTCCATGAAGGTCCGGTAGAGGTAGTCGCCGGGGACGGCCATCTCGCCGCCGGCGCTGCCCAAGACGACGTTGAGGTTGTTGTTGGCGCCGGTGTCCATCGAGCCGAGCACCTGCGAGCGCGGGTTGTCGCCGATCACGGTGGAGTCATGGGTCCACGGCTCCTCCTGCCACTCGTGGCCGTGGATGGTGATGTTCTGGCCGTCGCCGGTGCCGCGCGGGTGCACGATCCGGAAGCGCACGGCGCTGCCGGCGGCGGCCGCGAAGACCGGGGTCTGCGGGTCGGCGGCCACCAGCGCATTCGACGTGTAGGCGGCGAGGTTCGACGGCGCCTGCCCGTAGCGGTAGTTGGCCGGCTCCGTGCGATAGTTGACTGTCTGCGACGTCTTGCCGCTAGTGCCACCCGTGCCGCTCGTCGCCCACGCGGCCCCATCGAGGTCGTTCTGCAGGACCATGACGAAGTCGCGGAAGCTGCCGCCGTCGGGCGTGAAGACGGTCGCCGAAGCGCGCGTGCCGGCGTCCTCGCGCCACCACGAGCCCTGCGGCTCGATGATCAGCGCGCCCACCAGGCCGCGCGGGTCCTGCTCGATGGGGTCCGAGGGCAGCAGGGTCACGGCCCCGAACTCCACCGGGATGCCGCGCGAGACGCCGTCCTCGCCGATCTCGACGTTGCCCGCGTACCAGCGATAGGTGCGCGTCTGGCCGGGGCCGATCGTCTGGTCCGGGTTGACGCCGATGTTGGTCCCGTTGTTGCGGGTGACGTCATAGGAGAGCAGTTGCGCGTGCAGGCCGACCCGGCTCGACGGGGTCAACTGCACGCCGCCGACGTTGAAGGTCTCCGTGAAGATCCGGTTGCCGCCCTCGCCGGTGGCCGTCGTATCGAAGCCGTTGGCCAGCGTTACCTCGACGCACTCGCCGGCGGCCGCCCGCAGAATCAGGGGCTCGACGCGCACGCCTTCGCGCAGCCTGCCGCCGGCATCGAGGTCGCTCGTGTACACGTAGATCAGGGCGTCGGGATCGGCGATCGGCTCGTTGTCCCGTGAGCCGGCGGGCCCGGCGCCGCGCGAGTTGTACACCAGCACGCCCCCCGGCAGCGCCTGCGCCGAGGTCGTCGCGGTGACGTGAAACGAGCGGACCGGCGCCCCGAACGGGCAGCCCCCGAAAGCATCCGGGGGGGCGCTGCCGGTGGGGTTGTTGGGCAGCGGCAGCAGGTTCGGCGCCAGGTCCGGCGCCGGGCCCGCCGCCGCACCGCCGGCGCGCGTCGCCGCCCGATCATACGACCGGATCAAACCCCACAGCCCCCGCTCCATCGCGGTGATATCGGAGCCCGGCGAGTACAGGTAGTCGGCGTAGCCCTGCGACGGCCCGCTCAAGTCCACCGGCGGCATCGTGAAGTTGAGCTCGAAGTGCTCGGAGATCCCCATCCCCTGGGTCGCTCGGTAGCCGGAGTTCGGCTCCGAGGGCTCCGACAGCCACTTCAGCCCTTCGAGCGAGAAGAAGTGGGGCAGCATGTGGGCGCCGACGAGAACGCGCAGTTGCACCTTGTCGTTCTCGTAGGCGCGCATCAGCGGCGTGTAGGGGTCGAACGGCCCGGCGCCCTCGAAGGGTTCCGAGTAGGCGAAGGCGCGGTAGCCGGGGGGCGGCGTCGCCGCCGGGTTGATCGGCCCCGTCGGCTGCCGGTTGAGGTCGGCGTCGAGCCGCTCGATCGAGCTCAACGAGAACGACAGGTCGGTGGCCATCGCCTGCTGCTCAGGCGTCAGGCTCGCCCGATTCGCCGGGTTCGGGTTCACCCGGAAGGGCACCGGCTCGTTGCGGTAGTTGACCGTGTAGGTGCCCAGAAAGCCGGCGGCGCTGATGATCTGCGGCAGGGTCGCCAGGTTGCCGGGGTTCTGCCCGGCGCCGGCGTTGGGCCGGTTGATGGCGTGCTGCGGGTCGGCCCAGCCGAACAGCGGCGTGGCGGCGGTGATCAGGCCGTTGGCGTCGATCGGGTAATCGGGGTCGTACTCGACGAACTGCCACGCCTGCTTGCTGCCGGCGTCGTAGGCCAAGGCCAGGTCCTGGAACTCGACCATGAACTCGCGATAGCTGTCGGCCGGATCGGCGGTGAGGATGTCGGCGCGCCAGCTCGTCGGGCCGCCGTCGTCGCGGCCGCCCATCATCTCGCCGGTCACCGGGTCGCGCCACACGGAGCTCTCCGGCTCGACCAGCAGGCCGGCGTAGAAGCCCGCCTGCTGGTGGGTCGAGGGGCTGAAGTGGTCGTGGGTGAACACGGTGCGCAGCGTGCGGTCCTCGCCGAGGTTGTTGAGCAGCGGGTCCGTGTACCAGCGCTGCACGGTGGTCTGGGCGCCGGTCCAATCCTGGTTGGCGGGCGGCGGCCCGAAAACGGCCGGCGCCGGCGTCGCCACCGGGCAGGCGAAGGAGCCGTTGCGGGAATCGGCGTCGGTGCAGTTGTTGGCGCGGCGGATCCCGGCGATGCGCTTGCGCACCTCGTCGGGGCTGTAGGTGCCGTCCTCGTAGTTGAAACCGTTGGCGGCGCCGTCGGACGAGGTGACGTCGAACTTCACCAAATGGATGTGCTGGCCGAGGATGTCGGTCGGCGTGCGCACCTGGAAGTCGTCGAGCTCGTAGTAGTCGGGCACCAGGTTGGTGTGCCAGTACTCGATGACCTCGTTGCTGTTGGCGCGGATGAAGAACGGCTCCGGCCGGCGACTGCCATCAAGCGTGTCGGCGACGTCCTCCCACAGCGTGATGATGCGCTGCTGCGGGAAGTGCCAGCCCTTCTTGTTGAAGACCACGTCCATCTGGACGTTGGCGCCCTTGTAGACGCGCGACTCGCCGACCGGGTTGCCGTCGATATCGACGCCGGGGTTGGCGAACGGCGCCCCCTGGGCGCGCGGCATCCCGTTGAGCACGAACTGGCCGGGCGTGCCGTCGGGCTTGTAGGAGTCGTGGTAGCGCCGCTCGTGCGCCGCCATCGCCACCTGCTCCACCGCGGTGCCCTCCTCCGGCACTTGCCAGGCGAAGATCGTCTCGTTGTCCTTGGTGAAGTCCCACTGGTTGTGCCGCTCGTGGCTGTAGGAGCCCTCGACGACGACGTGGCGCGGCAGGCCGCCGTCCAGGTGCGTGCGCGACGCCGGATCGCTCGGGTCGTGGTCGGGGTTGAGGGCGAAGTCGAGCGGCGGGTGGGGCGGCCGGTGGCCGGCCACGCCGGGGACGAAGAACGGGAAGCCGGGGTTCAGGCCGGCGGCCAGGTCCTGCTCGTTGACCTCGGCGATGTAGCCGACCCGCTGGCCGTCGTCGCCGATGGCCTCGATGACCCGCACCCGCGCCGGCATCGGCGCCATCGTCAGGGTCGGCAGCGGCACCAGCGCCGGCACCGGCGTGCCCTCGGCGATCTCCCCGTCGGGCAGCGCCCGGTTCCACACCCCGTCGCCGCTCACCGGGACGCCGTTCACATCCAGCTCGGTGCCGGCCTCGAAGGCGTCGTGGACGCGCCACAGCGACCACATGCCGGCGGCGAAGTGGGGATAGAAGTGGCAGTGGAAGATCGAGTCGCCGACGGTGAGGTTGAGGTTGCCGCTGCCAGCGAAGGCGATCTCCGTCGTATAGGTCGCCCCCGGGTTGATCATCTGGCTGTCGAGGTAGTGGCCGTTGTCGCTGTTGGGCGAGTGCAGCCACTGGTGCGCGTGCAGGTGATGGACGTGGGTGAGCTTGGCGCCGGCGTGCAAGACGCGCATCTTGACGTGGTCGCGCAGGTAGCTGTGGTAGACGTTCGACGGGTCGTCCGGATAGAGCGCCTTGGTGGCCTTGAAGAGCGGCTCGATGTCGAAGGAGCCGTCGCCGGCGGGCACCCGCGTCCCCTCGGCGACGTCCGGCGGCGAGGTGACGTGGCCGAGGCCGAAGGCGTCGAGCAGCCCGCTCTGCCGCCAGGTCTCGTCACTGGCCGGCAGGCTGGCGTTGGCCGGCACGTCGACGACCATCGCCGGGTCGCCCACCGCCCACGAGGTCAAGAAGAACTCCTCGAACTTGCACATCTGGCAGTCGGCCATCGGGCCGACGCCGAGGCGGTTGGCGAGAATCTCGGCGCCGATGCCGCCGGCACCGTAGTTGATCGCGAACTTGTCGCCGCCGTTCGACAGCGTCGATTTCATCAGCGGGCTGTAGAAGTCCGGGAACGCCTGGATCGCCGTCAGCGCCTCGTGGTACATGACGGTGATCTCCCGATAGGGCTGGCGGCGGTCGGGCGACGCGGGGTTCTCGTAGAACTGCGGGGCATCCTCCGAGTACGGGAAGCGGCCGGCGCCGGGCCCGGTGATCACCGCGGTCAGGTCGCCGTGGTAGATCTGCGGGTTGCCGCCCTCGACAGCGGTGCAGGCGCCGCCGTCGACCTCGTAGCGATCGTCGAGCATCTTGAGGATCGGCGTGCAGCGGCGGCTCGCGTCGGGGTAGTCGGCCGGGTACAGGGCGGCGTAGTCGATGATCGGCTGGCCGCCGGGCGTCGTGCGCGCGTTGCCGGAGGCGTCGCGGCTGGCCAGCAGCATGTCCTCGCGGGTCACCTGCGAGCGGTACCACTCGGCGCCCCGCGGCTGCACGTTCATCGAGCCGAACAGCCCGGCGGTGAGCTGCCCGCCCGGCCCGCCGCTGCCCTGCTCCTGGAAGTTCGAAGCCGGGCTGGAGACGAAGAAGACCCCCTCGGCGCCGGCGTAGAACATATAGATGCGGCTCTCGCCCGGCAGCGCCAGGCTGCTGGTGTTGGCTCCTACCCAGGACCCGTCCGAGGCGATGCTGCCAACCACCTGCACGCCCTGCACATGGAGGCCGGCCTCGCGCGTCGTCGTCTGGTTGGGCCAAGGCGTCGACTGTGGGTCGAACGGATTGGCGACCGCCTCCGCGGCGAGCAGGTTGGTGAAGCGCACCTCCAGGCAGTCGCCGACGTTCATGCGCAGCACCAGCGGCCGAGGGCGGGTGTCCTCTCTCAGGGTCACCCGGCCCGGCTCCAGCGCATCGCCGCCGCCGGTGGCGACCACGTCGCGCTCGAGCGCGAAGATCATCCCGCCGGGCATCGCCGCGCCCAGCCGGTTGAGGAAGAACGGCTGGTCGAGCGCCACGACCTCGGCGGTGATCACCCGCTCGCAAGAACCCGTCGCCGCGCCGGCGGCTGGATCCTGCCCGGCACCATCCTGCCCGGCACCGCCCTGCTGGGCGCCATCCAGCTGGACGCCCTCCTGCCCGGCGCCACTCTGCTGGACGCCATCCTGCCCGGCCGCCGCCGGGCCGGCAGCGAGAAGAGAGAGCGTCAGCGCGAAGAGCGCGATTGCGGCCGTTCTTGCGATGGCACCGAGGTGCCGGAAGCGATTCGCCTGCATCGATCGAGCCGTCCTAGTCGAAAGGTCGTAGGGTACTTCGAGAGGTCGTAGGTACTTCGAAAGCGCGAGCCTACCTTAACAGGCTGCGGCGCAATGTGACGCTGGCCGCAGCTTGCTGGAAACGTGTCGGATTCCATTGCAACGGCGGACTACTGCTGCGCGGCGCCGCGACGATGACGGCCGCGGTTCGCCCAGGCGTCCCGGGCGCCGCTGGTGGGGAGGTACGCGCCGGGCGCCTGTCGCGGCGCCCTGGCGCGGCCGCAAAAAAAGAAACCCCGGCCCCCCTGCGCGGGGGGCCGGGGCTGTCTTGTGGTCGGTGGCGTGGGGTTCCCCGATGAAGGGTTACACCCAGTGAGCGCCACGACGCTCAGGAAGGCTCCCCTACGGGGACGCCACCTCCACCAAGTAGGTACTGTCAGATATCACTGGATCACCCCCTTCCTGGGCGCATCCGCATTCGGCGGGTCCCCACCCGCCCAGCCCCGGGGCCGCCCAAGCCACGTCCGGGGCCGCCACGTCGCCGTCGAGAGCGACGTGGAGTCGACGCCGGAGAATATAAACCCATGACCGCGCCAGACGCTAGGAGGATCGTGGTGGAAGTGTGATGGCGGCCTCATTGGAGCAGCGGGTCGTCGTCCAACCGGAGGCATCTTTCTCGACGAACGAGCGCCGGCGACCAGCCTCAGCCCTTGTCGCCCGATTTCTGTCTGTCGAGCAGATCCTTGCCAACCGCCATCCGGAACTCCGTCTGCAGGAACGACGGCCGCGCATCGTCCTTCTTGCTGTCCTGGCCCGGCCCTGACGCAACTTCGGCGGGCGCCGAGGCAGCATCGTGCGCTGCCTCGACGACGAACTTCTCGCCCATCGATTGGGCGACGCGCGCCGCCGCCTCCGGATCGAGCCGGGCGAGGATTCTCGTGATCTTGTTGACGGCGCGTTCTTCGCTCGACATGCTTGCCTTCCTTTGCAGTCGAAGAGGATGCTCAGTTGCTGGCGGCCTCCAGGCCGCTCAGGAAGCGGGCCAGCTCGGCGGTCACGGAACGCTCACGGGAAAGCAGCAGATCCGCGGGCGTCACGCCGCGGCCATACGCCTCGCGATTGGCGTCCTGATCGATCCGCAAGGTGGCGCCTTCCAGCGATATGCCCGCGAACAGTCCCTTGCTGCGCGAGTAGGAGAAGATCTCCTCTTTCAGCCGGATGTCGGTACCGGCCTCGGCGGTGCGTCCCACCGGACCGGCGGAGATCGAGGCGTCGCCTCCCAGGGTCAGCTGGTTTTCCGTCAACCGTCGCGCCGCGTTCGGGCGGTTGAAGATGAGCACGAAATCGGTCGACTGGGCGCCGATCTGGAGACCGAAGCTGCCCCCGGTCAGCGACACGAAGGACGGCGGGCTCCATCCACCGGGGGCGCGGCAGCTCACCAGGCCCTTGCCGTGGCGACCGGCGAAGCCGAACCCCACCTTGATCACCCCCGGGATCACGGCGACGCAGTACGCCTCCTCCAGCAGCCGGGCCGGAATGCCGTCCGACATCCCCCGCACGTCGTCGAGCACCTGGGTGGCGTTCACGGTGCGCTCGGACAGGTTTCGGGGCAGCGATCCGCCGACCTCGAGCGGCTCCAATGACCCGCGCGGACGCGATACTCCCGGCCCCGACGAACCGCCTGCGCGCGATGCTTCCAGCTCCGACGACCGGCCTGGACCGGACGGATCCGATTCCACGGGCGCCGGGCCGCTGCCGGAAACAGCCGTTGACGGGGCGATTTCCCGCCCCTCGGCCGCCGCCCCCTGGCCTGCGGCCGAGGAGTCGAGGTACACCCACGCCAGCAACCCCACGAACGGCAACGACAGGACGGCGGCAGCCGCGACGGCGGGCCGCAAGGGGACGCCGGAGCGCAACGGCCCGACCGTTTCACGCACGGTCGCAGCCCCAGCTAGTGCGCCGCGCCGGCCACCGTCGCCGGAAGGGGCGCCGGCCCCATGCGAGGCGCTCGGACGACGCGTACCGGCGGCATCGTGTGGCGCCACGGGCCGGTGGCCCTCATCGGCAGCCGCCCGCTCGCCGCACTGCGCACGCTGCAGCGCTCGCGCCAGCGCCGCGCACGTCGGGTAGCGATCATCCGGGTTCTTGGCGAGCGCCCGCAGCAACGCGCGACTGAACTCGGCGGACACGCCGGGGTTCAGCGACTCCGGCGGTACCGGCGCTTCGTTCACCAGCCGATACATCACCGCGGCGCTCGACGAGCCGGCAAAGGGGACCTCGCCTGTCAGCATGAAGTACAGCAAGGCCGCGAGGGAGAACTGATCGGAGGCCGGCCCGATGACGGCAGCGGTGGCCTGCTCCGGCGACATGAACGCGGGGGTGCCGTAGGTCATTCCGGTGCGCGTCATGCGGGAGTCGGCCACGTGCGCGACACCGAAGTCGGTGAGCTTGACGGTGCCGTCCGTGCGCAGCAGCACGTTGCCGGGCTTCAGGTCGCGGTGGACGATCCCGAGCGCGTGGGCCTCGTCGAGCGCTCCCGCCAGCGCCTCGCAGATCTCCAGCGCCCGAGGCGTGGGCAGCGGCCCGTTCCGCTCCAGCTCCGCCTGCAGGTCCGTGCCCTCGACGTACTCCATCACGATGAACATCGTGTCCTGCTCCCATCCGACGTCGAGAACGCCGACGACGTTGGGATGCGAGAGCTTGGCGGCTACCTGCACCTCGCGCTCGAATCGGGCGCGCCATTCGCCGGCCTCGTCGGGGCCGAGCTCGGGGCGCGCGCGCAGGACCTTGACGGCGACGGCGCGATCGATGGCCGGGTCGGTGGCCAGGTACACGGTCCCCATCTGCCCCTGACCGAGCGTCTGCTCGATCCGGTAACGGCCGAGGTGGCGGGGGTGACTCGACATCAGAGCACTGCCCAGGACGGTGATGCGTGCACGTTAGAAGCTAAAAGTAAATAGATTCAGTAATGCAAAGTCACTATAAGTCAGCAAACTATCAACAACGCCCTGATAAAGTCAACCTCCGAGTCGGGAAGGAGAATTCGTGAAAAAGCGGCTTCCTACACACGAGTCTCGGCTCGATGCGGGTGCGGCCGTCTCGTGTGTCGGTCGTCCGTGCTCAGCGGCTCGGGCGACCGGAGGGCGAGAGGATCCAGCCGGCGGAAACGCTCGTCGCGCCGTCACGGAGACCCCGGGCGACGTCGAGCCGCAGATGTCCCGGCTGCCCCGGGAGCCGGAGCCGCAATCCCGCCCCCGCGTCCACCTGAACGGCCGCCGGGCCGGGGCCGTCCGCCATCGGGCTCGCCGTTCGCGCCACGTCGCCGAAAACGGCCGCGCTGAGCCCCACCGGACCCAGTTGCACCAGCCGCCGGCGATACTCCAGCGTGCCGTGCAGCAGCGTCCGCCCCACGCCCCCGGGCCGGATGGAACCGCCCTCGACGAGCGGATGGGCGCGCAGCAGGGGCGCACGGAGCTCACCCTGGCCGGCGCCGGGCCACAGGTCGCGGGGCGCGTCGCCGCCGACCGCGTGGAGGCCGGCAGCTCCGTGCCACGTCGAGGGCGAGGTGATGTCATCCTGCGTGGAGCGCCACTCGACGGAGGCGCCGGCCTGCACGAATGCCCCCCGTCCCGCGCCGACCCGCGTCCAGGCGGTGCCATCGAGGCGCAGCACCAGCCGGTCGGCCGCCCACCGTCGCTCCACGGCGGCACCGAAAGACAGGTGCTGCCCGATGGCCTGCCACCGGTCCCACCCCGAGCTGACCTCCCAGCGGGTGTCCTCCCCGTACCAGTCGGCGATCGTCAGGCCGGCGTGGGTCCTTTCCACCGCCTCGGGTTGCGGCGCCAACGCCGGTTGCTCGGCCACCGTGACGGTCGAGGGCTGTGCCTCCGAACCGCTGACGGCGAACCCGGGCGACGTAATGGGTGCGAAGACCTCCTCGTGGCGCTCCAGGTCGATGCGCCAGACCGCGCCGAGCGCGGCCGGCGCGGGCAGCGCCACGCTCAGCCCCCCGCCGGCGCGGCCATCCCCCCAGCGCCACCGCGGGGTCCAGGCGTCGCCCCCGCCGGTCGGGCTGGCGAGCGACAGCGTGGCCTGCCCCGAGACCGCCGCGCGCGCCAGCGCCGCTCCGATGGCGAACGGGCTCGTGGGCAGCAAAGGCGGCTCCACGACCGCGGCCACGACCGTCGAGCGACCATCCCGCGGCGGCTCGTAGCGCAGTGCGGTCAACGCGGCGGCGGGCAGCTCGGAGAGTCGACGGCGGGCGCGCCCGAGCCGCTCCCGCGTCAGCAGGTCCCCGCCACCCAGCCCCAACATGCGGCCGACGACCGGGTGGCGCGTGCGCCTCAGGCCCTGGATGTCGACGAGATCGATGCGCGGCTCGAGCAAACGGTTCCAATCGTCCAGTGCGCCGTCTCGATCTCCGGCCAGGAAGCGGGCGCTGGCCAGAAGTCTCCGCGTGTAGCGATCGGTGGGCTCGAGCTCGAGCGACCGCCGGGCGAGCTTTGCGGCGTCCTGCCACCGTTCCTGGCGGAAGCGCAAACCGGCGAGCTCACGCGGCGCAGCGGGGCTCGTTGGACAAGCCGCCATGGCGGCCCGGAGGCGCGCCTCGGCAGCGACCGCGTCACCGGCCCGCGCCGCCTCGATTCCGGCGATGAGCAGGGGGGCGCAGGCTTCGACGGCTGCTTCGTTCGCGGGCGGCAAGGGGGGCCGTCCCGTCAAAGGGCTTCGATCGTCGCCGGACGCCGCGGCCGGAGAATCGGCCGGACCGACGCTCTCCTCGGCGGACGCCCGGCCGTCCCGCGGCAGGACGAGCAGGCTCCATCGCCCCGTAACCGCCCAGGCGCGCTCGAATTCCGTCGCCGCGAGCACCCGGTACGGCCCGACGGCGGGATCGTGGAGCACCACCCGCTCGGCGCTCCACGCCAGCAGCACGACGTAGTGATAGCGACCGGGGCGCACCTCGATCAAGGCGATGACCGGACGTCCGGCATCGAGCTGGTCCTGCACACGTCCAGCGCTTCCGGCGAACGGGATGGCGCGCCACCGGTCGCCACGCAGCGCATTCACGAGGTCGTCGGTGGGAATACCGTGCCGGTCACGATCGATGAGGTGGGCATAGGCGGCAGCCTCCTGCCGCGCACCCCAGTAACGGATGACCATCGCCGCGGCCGCCCCGCCGCACAGCAGCTCCTCCTGGGCCAGGTACGGCACGGCCAGCAACGGCGACGGACCATCGCGAGCCGCGAGCCGCTGTAGTCGGGCGGCGGGCTCCAAGGTGACCGCCGGAGCTTCCTGCGCCGCCGACCTCGCCGATGGGAGTTGGCGCGCCGCGGGCTCGCCGCGAACGGCGACCGGCCAGGCGAGGATCGCCGCCACCGCCAGGACGCAGCTCATACGCGCCCTCGGCAACGGCAACGGATCCCGCTCGACGTCGGCCTTCATACCACCAGGACGAGCAGGATGAGTACCAGGAGGATGATGATGATGGCGGTGTAGGTGATGGTGATGGACTGCCCGCCCGCTAGGGCGAGCTCGACGGCGCGCGCGCCGTCGGCGAGGTGGCCGAGCTCGGCGCCTTCCAGCGTGGATACGGCGGCGTCGGCCGTCTTGATCTCGAGGCCGAGGTTGCCGGCGATCTGCTGGACGCGCTGGTCTCGCAGGAGCGCGCGGATGGCCTCGCGGTCCGCCGCCTCGGCGGTCGCGCTGCGCGCCAGGGCGCCTTCCATCTCCGCTTCGCCGAGCACGTGGCGCTGCTGCTTTTCCTGCTGCTGCTGCGTGGCACCGACCGGCGGCGCCTGCACCGAAATGGACGCGATCAGCGACCCGATCAGAAGCAGCACGAGCGAACTTCGATTGAAGAGCATGTTGCGGCCTTTCTCCCGCTGCCCTCGCAGTGCAGCAGGTTCGCAAGGGTGAGCACCTGCTTCCATTCTACAGACGTCCCTCAGCGTAAAAAATGTTCGGCGCCGG
>DASWHK010000082.1:0-27712 GCA_036398215.1 Acidobacteriota bacterium
CCTGCTGCGGTTCTTCTCGAGCCGGTCAATCTCTTCCACCAGCTTGGCCGGAAGCGTGACGGTAACTCGTGCGGTTGTGCCCATGTGCTCATACACCTCCAGTGGCATCATATTCTGAGTATGATCATACTCCGGTCGGACTTCGATTCGAAAGCCGCCCACCGTTGCGCGCGTTCTCAGGCACATTCAGATGCCGGCCCAGCGCCCCGAGCCACGGCGCTGAAAGCTGCCCGGCACCGACTTGACCTCCTACGCGCTCGAAGGGGCGCGCGCCTTGTCCTCGCGCCGCTTGCGCCCGCTCGCTTCACGACCCGTTGAGGCGGTCGGGCTACCGAGCCGGCGGCAGGTACTGCTTGGGGAACTTGGCGACCACGGTATAGATCGGGTCGACGATGTTGGCCACCGAGCTTTCGCCCAGTTGCCCCACCAGCAGGTAGGCGTCCCAGCGGCCGAAGCCGTACTCGGTCTCCAGCCACTCGATGAGCTCGACGTGGGCCAGGCGGAAGGCGTCGATCAGCGGCCTGGCGCTGCCCGCGACCATGATGAACTCGTCGTCTTCGAGCCGCGGCCAGTCGATCGTCTTGCCCTTGATCAGGTCGATGCGCAGCTCGACGTCCATCGAGGTCTCCAGGCCGGTGCCGTTGACCTCGCCCTCACCCTGCCGCGCGTGCCCGTCGCCGAAATAGAAGTAGGCACCGTCGTGGAAGATCGGTAGATACACGGTCGTTCCCGGGCGCACCTCCTGGGCGTCCATGTTGCCGCCGAAGTTGCCCGGCCACAGGCCGTTGTAGGCCTCTTCGCCGGCCGGCGCCACGGCCAGCCGGCCGAGCATGGGTCGCAGCTCGATGGTGATCTCGCCCATCGCCGAGTCGGGCAGCTCCACCGTTCCGGTCATCGCCTCGGTGTCGAGCCTCCACTCGTAGCGCCGAGCCGGGACGGGGTCGTTGAGCAGACGCAGGCGAGAATCGGTGGCGAGGCCGCCGAAATCGGGGTAGATCTGCGCGCCGGCCAGATCGTGGTTCGGCCGCACCGACAGCACCTCGACCACGAGGGTGTCGCCGGTGGTGGCCCCTTCGATGTAGAAGGGGCCCACCTCGCCCGGAAACTCGCCGCCGCCCGGGTCGTAGTAGGCGCCGTGGTTGGTTCGTGAGCGCAGGATGGTGCCGGGCTGAATGGTCAGCACCGGCTCGCGCACGGCGAAGGTCGGATGCCCGACGGTGGGGGTGAACTCGACGACGTTCTGCTGCGCCGCCCCGGCGGCGCCGCCCGCCACCAGGGCGACAGACGTCATCAGGATCGTGCGCGACAGGACGGATCTGGGCATCGGCATGGTGCCGTTCTCCTCGGCTAGGTGGTTCGTTCGTGAAACAGCGTAGTCTACGCCGGGATTCTAATCGCGAGGGTCGCCTGGCTGCCAAGCCCTGGGCGGTGAGCTAATGCTCGTGGAGAGGCCCCGGCCGTTCGCCCCGACGAGCAGGAACGCCGATAGATTGGTCGCTCACTGGTCGCGGAGCGCCACCGTCGGATCCACCGCCGTCGCCCTTCGAGCGGGCAGATACGTGGCCACCAGGACCGCGGAGGCCATCAAGAAGGCGGCGCCGCCGAGCACCCAGGGATCGGTCACGCTGGTTGTGGAAACGAACGACTGCATGATGCGCGTCAGCGCCAGCGAGCCGAGGCATCCCAAGGTGACGCCGGCGAACGCGATCGCGATGCCGCTGCGTGCCAGGAGCGCGAGCACGTTCCCTCGTTCGGCACCGAGAGCCACCCGGATCCCGATCTCGCGGGTGCGTCGCGTAACTGCGTAGGCGACGTTCCCGTAGATGCCCACGCCGGCGAGAAGCAGCGCGAAGGCGGCGAACAGGTTGAGGGCGACGGCGTTGATCCGTTGCGAGAGAAACTTGTCGGCGAGCTCCCCCTCGTGCGACGTCACCGGCCTGATCGGGCTACCGAGCGCCTCCCGCAGCGCCGACTGCACCATTCCGAGCACTTCCGGATGAGACTCGGCGACCTTGAAATCCACCGTGATGTACGGGTGATAGAGGCGGCTTTGGGCCAGGGGCCGGTACAGCCTCGGCAAGTGGCGCCGCACGTACTCTCCCCGCTCGACGTCCTCCACGACGCCGACCACGGTCACCCACTCGCCTGCCGAAGCGCTGTCACCGAGGAAGAGCCGCTGGCCGAGCGCCGATCGGCCGGGCAAGTACGCAGAAGCCGCCGCCCGGTTGACGATGGCAACGAGGGGCGCGCTTCGGTCGTCGTCCTCGGAAAACGACCGGCCGGCTACGATCCGGATGCCGAGTGTCTCGAAGTAATCGGCATCGACCCGATTGACGACGGGAGCGGAAAGCTCTTCCTCGCCGCCTGGGAAGAGGCCCTCGGCTCGAATGATGGCGGGCCTCGACCCGCTTATGTACCTGAGGCTAGCGGAAACGACGCCCGGAATCCTCTCGATCATCGCCCGGGCCCGCTCCGCCTCAGGGCGCATGAGCTCGGGCTCCTCGCGGTACGGCCAGTTGAGCCGGGCCTCGTAGACGTTCACCGGGTCGTAGCCGACATCGAGGTAGCGAAGCTTCAGATACTCGGAGCCCAGCAACCCGGCGGCGCTCAGCAGGATTAGACCGGCGGCGATCTGGCCGACGAGCAGCACACGGGGTGTCCAGCCGGCACGTTCCTTGCGTCCCGACGCTGCCGGTTCGCGCAGCGCCGAATAGAGGTCGGTTCGCCCCACGCCTACGGCGGGAAGGAGGGCGGCGAGCAGACCGGCGATGATCGACAGCCCCGTAGCGAACGCCAGGACGCGGTGGTCGAGCTGGGCAGGCGGGCCGTTGCGTTCCATGCCGAACGAGAGGCTCGCGAAGCCCACGCCCCAGGTCGCCATGGTGACTCCGAGCAGACCGCCGGCGAGGCCCAGGGTGCCGCCTTCGACCAGGAGCTGGCGCACCAGCCGGGCGCCGGACGCTCCCAGGGCGCGGCGCACCGTGAGCTCCCGATGCCGCGCCGCCGCGCGCGCGGTGAACATCCCGGCGACGTTCAGTACCGCGATGAGCAGCACGATCGTCGCGATCGCGAACAGCGTGCCGCGCCCCTCGCCGCGGCGCCACTGGAGCGCTTCCCGCAGGGGCCTGACCGCGGCGTCGGGCCCCTTGTAGGCATCGGGCCTTGCGGCGACGAGTCCCCTGTGCACGGCGCTCAACTCCGCGTCCGCCGCCGCGGGTGCGATCCCGGGCTTCAGACGGGCCACGACGGTGGTATCCCGGCGCCCCGAGTCGTCGGTCAGCGGCATCCAGAAGGGATTGTCCCGCCTGAAGCGGAAGCCTTCGGGCAACACTCCGACGATGGTGCTCGACTGCCGCGTGGAGAAGGTGGAATCTTCGGCGTATTCGAAACGCCTCCCGATGACAGTCGGGTCGCCGTGGAAGCGCCCTTTCCAGGTGTCGTGGCTGAGGACGACGACCGCCGCGGCCCCCGGGAGGGCGTCCTCCGGCAGGAACTCCCGCCCGAGAGCCGGTCGCACGCCGAGTACCCCGAAGAAGCCCGGTGACGCATAACCCACGTCGGGGCAGTCGCCGACGCCAGCGTCCTCCAGACAAAGGTACGAGTCGTTCTGGATCCCGAACGCTTCGAACGAGCTGGTCCGCGTGCGCCATTCATTCGCTGTGGCCGCCCAGGTCCGCCCGGGGCAGCGCGGGCAATCAGGCTCGGTCTCCGGCCACAGCTCGGCCAGAAAGACCAACCTCTCGGGCTGGTGAAACGGCGGTGGGCGGAAGTCAAGCGCGTCGATGACGCTGAACAGGGTCGTTGTGGCGCCGATGCCGAACCCGAGCGACAGAATGGCAACGGCGCTGAAGCCGGGATGGTCACGCAGCGCCCGGACCGCGTAGCGGATGTCGTGTCCGAGCTCATCGAGCCGGCGCCAGCGCCAGGTCTCCCGAGCTTCGTCCCGGAGTTGGAGCGGGTTGCCGAGCTCGCGCAGGGCCGCGCAGCGGGCGTCCTCCCGGCTCATTCCGAGCTCCCTGTTGAGCCGTATTTGCTGCTCGAGGTGGTACCCGAGCTCCTCGTCGAACTCGCTGTCGACCCGTCGCCCGCGAAGGAACGCCCGTAATCGAATCAGCCACCGAGCGAGCATTGCGTGCCTCCTTTAGCAGGCCGTCGTGAAAGTGGGAAATGGGTGTGGCGCGTGGACCTTGTACGTGCTGCTAGTGGGCCTCGAGGATCAGCCCGATGGCCTTGGAGAAGTCGTCCCACGCCTCGCGTTGGCCGGCGAGCTGCTTCCGTCCCGAGGCCGTCAGCTCATAGAAGCGGGCTCGCCGGTTGTTTTCTGTTGTCCCCCAGCGGCCTTTCACCCAACCCTGCGCTTCGAGCCGGCGCAGCGCCGGGTAGATCGACCCGTAGTTGACCTTGAAGGCGCCCCGCGACACGACGAGGATCGACTGGGTGAGCTGCCAGCCGTTCGCGGGCCCGGAGCGCAGCATCTCCAGCACGATCAGGTCCAGCGTGCCTTGGAGAAGATCGATTCGCTTGGCCACTGAGCTTTCCTATCGAGCGACAATAGGAGGCAGCCTACACGCCCTTCTATCGGCTGTCAATAGAAGCGGCCGAGTCCTGGCTTTCGTTGGGGTCGCTCGTCAACCGCCTGGGCCGGCCCCTCGCGGATGTCATCGATCTCCTGGGCAGGTCAACGGTTCATTCCACGACGCGGAGAGCGGCGCTCTTGATCAGACAGGTGAGCTCGGCGCCGGGGGCGAGAGCGAGGTCCTCGGCGGCGCCGGCGGTGACCTCGGCCCAGAGGCGCTGGCCGGAGACCTGCAGGGCGACGAAGACGCGGCCGGCGCGGGGGACCAGCTCGATGACGATGCCGGGGAGGCGGTTACGGGCCGAGAGGCCGGCGATCTCGCCGCGGGCCAGCATCACGTCGGAGGCGGCGAACTGCACGTAGGTGGGATCGCCGGGCGGCGAGGCACCGGCGGGCAGACGGACGGCCAGCTCGCCGCCGCTGCCGGGGAGCACCGCCCGCCAGCCGCCGTCGGCGGCGGCCTCGACGTGGATCAGCCGCATGAGGTTGACCGCCTCGCCGGCGGCGAGCACGGCGCCGGCGCCGAGGACGCGCTCGGGCGGGCCCTGCTCGCTCACGCTTCCGCTCTCGACGGCGATCACCCAGTCGGCGAGCCGCTGCACCTCGGCGCGGTGGTGCGAGACGTAGAGCATCGGCAGGTCCCACTCGTGCACGACGCGATCGAAGTAGCGGAGGATCGTGTAGCGGCGGGGCTCGTCGACGGCGGCCACCGGCTCGTCGAGCAGCAGCAGCTCCGGGGCGCTCAGCAGCGCCCGGCCGAGGGCCAGCCGCTGGCGCTCGCCGCCGGAGAGGGTCTCCGGCCGCCGCGCCAGCAGGCCGGCCAGGTCGAGCACCTCGACGATGCGGTCGAACGGCGGCCGCTCGCCGTCGTGGCGGGCGCCCCGCCGACCTCCCGGATTGCGCCGCCCGCGCCGCTGCTCGCCGAAGCGCAGGTTGGCCTCGGCCGAGAGGTGGGGGAAGAGGCGCTGGTCCTGGAAGACGACCCCGAGGCGGCGCTGCTCCGGGCGCAGCCAGATGCCGGCGGCGGTGTCGGCGAGGACCCGACCGTCCCAGACGATACGCCCCTCATCGGGCCGCAGCAGGCCGGCGATCATCATCAGGAGCGAGGTCTTGCCGGCCCCCGACGGGCCGAACAGCGCCGTGGTGCGCTGCTCGACGACGAACTCGCAGTCGAGCTCGAAGCCGCCGTCGAAGCGATGCCGGCACGCCACCTCGAGGCGGCTCACGGGGCTGCTCCATCACCCGGGCGAACAAGTGTCAGGCTGCTCGCGATCCGGGCGAGCCACGGAGCTGCTCCATCACCCGGGCGTGCAGGTGCAGGGTTGCTCGCGATCCCGGCGAGCCGCCGGCAGGGACCGCTCATGGCCGGGTCCCGCGGCGCTCCAGCCACTCGCTGGCGGCCAGCGCCGCCGCCGCCAGCAGCACGGCGACAACGGCGAGGCGGAAGCCCCCGTCGCCGCCGGCGCGGTTCATCTCCGAGAAGACCGCCAGCGGCAGCGTCTGGGTGAGGCCCGGGATGTTCCCGGCAAACGTGATCGTCGCCCCGAACTCGCCGATGCTGCGGGCGAACGCCAGCACCGCGCCGGCGATGATGCCGCCGCGCGCCAGCGGCAGGCTCACGGTCAGGAAGGCGTCGAGCGGTCCGGCGCCGAGCGTGCGGGCGGCCTGCTCGAGCCGCGGATCGACGCCCTGGAAGGCGATGCGGATGGCGCGCACCATCAGCGGGAAGCCCAGCGCCGCGCTGGCGATCGCCGCCGCCCACCAGGTGAAGGCGATGCGCGTCCCGAAGGTCTGCTCGAGCCAGCCGCCGAGCCAGCTTTGGCTCCCCAGCATCCGGAGCAGCAGGTAGCCGGTGACCACCGGCGGCAGCACCAGCGTCAGGTTGACGATCACCTCGACGAGCCACTTGCCGGGGAAGGTGCGGCGGGCGAGCAGCCAGCCGACGGCAATGCCGAGCGGCAGGGTGATGGCCACGGCCGCCAGGCCGACCCGAACGCTGAGCGCGACGGCGGCCCATTCGGCGGGGGTCAAGCCCATCATGCGCTCACCAAGGATCAGCGCGGCGGCGCCGTGAAGCCGCGCGCCAGGAAATGGGAACGGCCCCGCTCCGTTACCAGGAACTCGAACATCTGCTGCGCCGGCGGGCCGGCCCCGCCGAGCAGCAGTAGAGGATATTCGATCGGTTGGTGCAAGCCGGGATCGAAGGCGGCGACGATCCGCACCTCGTCGCTGCTCGCCGCGTCGCTGGCGTAGACGACGGCGGCGTCGGCCTCGCGCTCGACCGCCAGTGTCAGCGCCGCCCGCACGTCGACCGTCGGTATCAGCCGATCCGAGACCTCTTGCCAGAGGCCGAGGCGCTCCAGCGCTTGGCGCGCGTAGATGCCGGCGGGGACCGATTGCGGGTCGGCGATCGCCAGCCGGCGCACGCGGCCGGCGGCGAGCGCCTCGGCGACCGTGGCCTCGCCGCCATCGCCGCCGCCGCCGGCAGCGGGAGCGACGACCACCAGCCGGTTGCCGGCGAGCGCCTCACGCCGCGACACGGCGACGCGCTCCTCCACATGATCTGCCCACGGGCCGCTGGCCGAGAGAAAGATCTCCGCCGGCGCCCCTTCGGCGATCTGGCGGGCCAGCGTCGAGCTGGGGCCGAAGCTGATGCGCACCTCGACTCCGGTGTCGGCCGTGAAGTCGGCGGCGGCGGCCTCGAAGGCGTCGATCGTGCTGGCGGCGGCGAGCACGACGACGGTTCGCTCATCCGGGCGCGGCGCGGTGCAGCCGGCCACCAACATCGTCGCGACCGTGGCAGCGGCGAGGGTGACCGAGGCGCGGACGTGAGACCGCCGCCTGCCGCCGCGAGCTCTTCGCGCATTCCCCTTCGGAAAGGGTGGGAGGTATCCCTCTTCCTGTTCAACGCCCCACCCGGCGGGGCTCGGCATCGTTTTCACCAAACTTGCCTCTCTAGCCGACGATGTGCAGCAGTGAGGAGTTCGATTGCGATCGTGACAGCCAAGGGCGCGATACGGCGCGGCCAGCGTGTGCAGTTGGGCAGCGGCGAGCATCGGCGTGAATTTCCCCCGGGTCGGGCGCCGGCACTTGGCGGCGCGCGCCGCCCATGATACTAGTGGGCCAGCTCATTGACTCTTCGACAACGGGAAGTGGGTGCGAATCCCACGCTGCCCCGCAACTGTAATCGGGGACGAAAGCCGCGGCGGTCGCCGCTCGCCACCTCAAGGTGGCGCGCGACGCGCCGCAACCGCCACTGGGGTCACCGCCCTGGGAAGGCGCGGCGAGTAGGACGATCCGTAAGCCAGGACACCGTAACCAACCCGATCGGGTTGGCCCTCGCGGGAGGGACATCGTCAACGGGGAACCGTACGATCGTCCCGAGCTCGTTCCGGCTCGGGCTTTCTTTTCCCCGGACCCTCTCGCGGGGCTTCTCGCCGGGCATCTGAAGGAGGATGCCATGAAGCCCCGCTTTTCGTTTGTGCCGTTTCGTTTCGTTTTGAGCATGGCCGCCGTCGCCGCGGCCCTTTCCTGGGTAGCCGCGGACGTCGCCGCGACGCCGGGCGGCCGGCCGCCGAGCGTCGCCGAGCAACAAGCCGGCGAGCAACAAGCACCAGCCGGTGAACAGCAGGCCGGCGCGCAGCAGGTTGCCCAGCGGCCCGGCTACGAGGAGACCATCGTGGTCACCGCCGAGCGGGACCCGGCTGACATCCGCGACGTCGGCAGCAGCGTCTCGGTGATCAGCGGCGAGGAGATTCGCGCCAGCGGCGCCCGCTGGCTGCTCGACGTCCTGCAGCTCGCCCCCGGCGTGAGCGTTGCGCGCGGCGGCCCGCCGGGGTCCCTGACCGAGGCCTTCATCCGCGGCGCCGACAACAACCACACGCTGGTGCTGATCGACGGCATCAAGGTCAACTCGCCGACCAGCGGCGCCTACGACCTCGCCGGCCTGCAGATCAGCACCGATCAGATCGAGCGGATCGAGATCGTCAAGGGGCCGCAGAGCACGCTGTACGGCTCGCAGGCGATCGGCGGCGTCATCAACGTGATCACCCGGCAAGGCAGCGGCGCCGGCACCTGGGGCGTCGAGGTCGACGGTGGCTCGTACGACACCGGCGGGCTACGGACCTGGGGCCACGGGCAGGCCGGATCGCTGCGCTACGCCGGCAACCTGGCGTTTCTCGATAGCGGCGGCTTTTCGGCCGCCAGCGAGGACGCCGGCAACCCCGAGGCCGACGGCTACCGCAACCTGACGTACGACGGCCGGGTCGACTGGACTTCCGACGTGGGCGTCGTCGCCCGCGCCTTTTTCCGCGGCTTCGACGGCGACCTGGAGTTCGATGGCTACGACTTCGTCAGCGGCCCGGTCGACCACGCGGGCAACGCGCAAAGCGCGCGCGACATCTACGCCGGCGGCGCGGTCGGCTACGACGGCGGCCGTTACTCCTCGATCGTCGAGGTCTCGACGAGCGAAGCCGAGCTCGAAACCGAGACGCCGGGGGACTTCTTTCTCGGTTTCGGGCTCGATTCGTCGATTCGCGAGGTCGACTGGCAGAGCCAGCTCGAGCTGGCGGCCGGCCACACGCTGATGGGAGGCGTCGAGTACCGGCGCGAGCGGGCCGAGGTCGAGAGCCGCACGGCGCTGGGCGCCGACGGCTTCTCGGAGAGCGTCGATGTGATCGGCGTCTACGTCCAGGACCGCATGAGCGTCGGCGATCGCGCCCACCTCGGCGCCGGCCTGCGCTACGAGGAGCACACGACGTTCGGCGGCAAGTGGACGGGGCGCGTTACCGCCAGCGTCGATCTCGGCGAGCGGGCGCGCGCCCACGGGTCGGCCGGCACCGGCTTCATGGCGCCGACGCTCAACGACCTCTACTTCCCCGGCTTCAGCAACCCGGACCTGCAGCCGGAGGAGAGCCTCGGCCTCGACGCCGGGGTCGAGATCTTCCTGCCGGAGCATCGGTTGGTCGGCGACGCGACGGTCTTCTACAACGACATCGACCAGCTCATCGCCTTCGACTTCGTCGCCGGCATCCCCGCCAACATCGGCAACGTCATCGCCGCCGGCCTCGAGCTGAGCGCCGAGTGGCTGGCGTCCGACACCCTCAGGCTGGCCGGCAGCTACACCTACACGAACGCCCATCCGGCGGGGGACGACCAGCAGTTGGTCCGCCGGCCCCGCCACCAGGGCAGCGTTCGGGCGACCGTGCAGGCGACGCCCCGCCTGCTCGCCTGGGGCGAGCTGCGGGTGAAGAGCGAGCGCTTCGACGGCGGGCCCTCCGGCCTCGTGGCGCTGCCGGCCTACGGGCTGATCAACCTGGCGGGCGAGTACCGCCTCCACGACGCGGTCGCGCTGCGCGGCCGGATCGACAACCTCTTCGACGCCGACTACGAGGAGGTCGTCGGCTTCGGCACCGCCGGCGTCAGCGGCTACGTCGGCCTGGCGGTCACCCTGACCCGCCGCTGAGTGCTCCGTCCCATGAAGAGGTCGGTGGCGACGGTGGCCACGGTGACGGTGGGGACGGTGGTCGTGCTCGGCCTAGGCATCGCCGGCGCGCCGGGCGTCGGCGCGAGCACACCGCCGCGAGGATGGATGCATGAGGGATCCTGGCAGCAGGAGAGCGGCGGCCGGGTGGCGTTGGTCGACGACTCCGGCGTCCGCGTGGAGTTGCCGCGGCAGGTGCGGCGGATCGTGTCGCTGGCGCCGAGCAATACGGAGACGCTGTTCCACATCGGCGCCGGTGACCTGCTCGTCGGCGCGACGCGCTTCGACGAGCACCCGCCCGAGGCGGCGGCGGTCCCCCGGGTGGGGGGCTTCGCCGACATCGACGTCGAGCGCGTGCTGGCGCTGCGGCCCGACCTCGTCCTGGCCGCCGGCTTCCATGCCGGGGGCGTGGCGCCGCGGCTGCGGGGGCTCGGCCTGACCGTTTTCGTGATCGAGCCGCGCGACGCCGCCGAGGCGATCGATCGCGTCGAGCTTCTCGGGCGTATCGTCGGGCGCGAGGCGCGTGCCAGGAACGCGGCGCGGCGGCTGCGCCAGCGCATGGCCCGTGTGCAGGCGCGGGTCGTCGGCGCCCGCGGCCGCCCCCGGGTGCTGTACCAGCTCAGCCGCGATCTCTATAGCGCCGGCCCCGGCTCGTTCCCCCACGACCTCATCGTCCGTGCCGGGGGCGCCAACATCGCCGCCTCCGCCGGCGATCGCTACCCCCGGCTGTCCGAGGAGTTCGTCATCGCCGCCGACCCGGAGGTGATCTTCGTAGCCGGCCACGAGTCCGGCGTCACCGCCGCCGAGCTGCGCGCGCGGCCCGGTTGGGCGGGGATCGCGGCCGTCCGGACGCGACGAATCGTCGTCCTCGAGGACCCCGACCTCGCCGGCCGCCCCGGGCCGCGGATCGTCGAGGCGCTCGAGATCATCGCCCGCGCCATCCATCCCGAGGCGTTCACCCCGGCCGGGGTCGACGACCGTGAGGACCTCGGCTCCGGCCCCTCTGAGGATGGTGTCGGCCGCCGCCCGGAGCCGACGAGCGTGAGGATCCCGGCTCCGGCTCCTCTGACGCTGGCGCTCGCCGCCAGCCGGGGCCGACGACCGTGAAGATCCCGGCTCCGACCGCTCTGACGATGGCGCTCGCCAGTGTCGCGACCCTGGTGCTGGCCCTCGCGGTTGCCACCAGCGTCGGCTCGGTGTCCATCCCGCTGCGCTCGATCCAGGCGATCGTCGCCCATCATCTGTTTCGCACGCCGCTGGATGGCGTGCCGGCGAGCTGGGAGGCGATCGTCTGGCAGGTGCGGCTGCCGCGGGTGCTGGTCGCCCTGCTGGTCGGCATGGCGCTGTCGGTGGGCGGGGCGCTCTACCAGAGCTTGCTGCGCAACCCGCTGGCCGAGCCCTTCCTGCTCGGTGTGTCGGGAGGCGCCGGGTTCGCCGCGGTGCTGGTGACGGCCACGGGATTGACGGCGCTGGGGAGCCAGGTCCTGCCGCTCGGGGCCTTCGCCGGCGCCCTGGCGGCGAGCGGGCTGATCGTGGCGCTGTCGCGGGTCGGAGGTCGCCTGCCGGCCGCCAACCTGATCCTCGCCGGCGTCGCCCTCGGTTCCTTGCTTTCGGCGCTGACGGCGTTCGTGCTGATCCGCGGCCAGGGGGCCTTCGAGACCTCCGATCTGCTCGGTTGGCTCATGGGCAGCCTGGCGCGCGCCAGCTGGCCGACGCTGCGCCTCATCGCCCCCTACATCGTCGTGCCGCTGGCGGCGACGCTCTTTCTGGGCCGAGCCATGAACGTGATGTTGCTCGGCGACGCGCAGGCGCAGCACCTCGGCCTCGCCGTCGAGCGTATCAAGCCGCTGATGCTCGGCCTCGCCGGGGTGCTCGCCGCCGCCAGCGTCGCCGGCGCCGGCGTGGTGGGCTTCGTCGGCCTCATCGTGCCGCACGCGGTCCGCTTGACGCTGGGCCCGGACAATCGCCTGCTGGTGCCGGTGGCGGCCGTTGCCGGCGGCGTCTTCCTCGTCGCCTGCGACACGCTCGGGCGGGTCGTGTTCGCGCCCGCCGAGGTGCCGGTCGGCATCGTCACGGCGCTGTTCGGGGCGCCGTTCTTCCTCTGGCTGCTGCGCCACCAGCGAGGGGCGACTACGGCATGAGCACGTGCTGGCTACGGCGCCGCCCGCGGGGAGTGATCGCCTCATGAGCGTCCGCCTCGCGGTGCGTGGGCTGAGCGCCGGCTATCCCGGCCGCGACGTCCTGCGCGACATCGACCTCGAGGTGGAGGGCGGCGAGATTCTCGGTGTCCTGGGCGCCAACGGCTCCGGCAAGACGACGTTGTTGCGCTGCCTCGCCGCGCAGCTGGCGCCGCGGGCGGGGAGCGTGACCGTCGACGGCTCGCCGCTGCGCGGGATGGGGCCGCGCCAGCTCGCCCGCCGACTCGCCGTCGTTCCCCAGCAGTACGAGCTGCCGGCCGGCTTCACGGTCGCCGAGCTGGTGGAGATGGGCCGCAACCCGTACCTCGGGCACCTGGGCCGAGCGACGGCGGCCGACGAGGCGGCGGTCGAGGGCGCGCTGGCGGCCCTCGGCGTGGCGGCGCTGCGCCGCCGGCAGGTTCAGGAGCTGTCCGGTGGCGAGCGTCAGATGACGGTGCTGGCGATGGCGCTCGCCCAGCAGCCCGGCCTCTTGCTCCTCGACGAGCCCACCTCGCACCTCGACTTCCGCCATCAGACGCGGAGCATGGAGGCGATTCGAGACCTCGCCGACCGCGAGGGCCTCGCGGTCATCGCGGTATTGCACGACCTCGGCCTGGCGGCCCGTCACTGCGACCGGGTCGCGCTGTTGCGGTCCGGCGAGCTGCTGGCCTGCGGGCCCCCCGAGCAACTGCTGACCGCCGCCCTGTTGCGGGCCTGCTACGGCGTGACCCCTGCCTTCCTCGATGCCGCGGTTTTCACCGCCGCGGAACCCGGAGAGGGGGGCGGACTACGGGTGCGCGGCGGTGCCCCGGCCGCGGCCGCTCGTTGCGGCGGTCGTCCGCCCGCAGCGTGGCGACGGCCTCGTCATTCGCTCTCCCGTGAGGATGCGATCACAACGGAGCGCCCACAGGTTGGGCGTGCCCGCGACGGTCGGGGCCCCAGAGCCGCCTTCACGGATATGGCGGCGACGGTGCTCGCCGGCCTCGAGATCCCCGCGATCGACGCCGAAGCCCGCCGGATCGCGCGCCGGCGGCAGCAACAGCTCTTGAAGCCGCCCGGCAGCCTGGGGCGCCTCGAGACGCTGGCGGTGGAGCTGGCCGGGATGACCGGGGGCGACCTCGACCGCCTGCAGCGAGTTGCCTTCCTCGTCTTCGCGGCCGATCACGGCGTCGCCGCGCGCGGCGTCAGCGCCTATCCGGCCGAGGTGACGGGGCAGATGGTGCGCAGCTTCCTGCGCGGTTGGGCGGCGATCAGCGTGCTCGCCCGCGCCGACGGCGCCGACCTGCGCGTCGTCGACGTCGGCATCGGACCTCCCTTGGATGCGCTGCTCGCCGGCTGCTCCACCGAGATGCTGGTTCGCGCCCGCGTCCGCTCGGGTAGCCGCGACCTGACGCGCGAGCCGGCGCTGCGGCCCGACGAGGTGGCCGAGGCGATCGCGGTCGGGCGCGCCCAGCTCGCCGCGGCCGCCGGCCGTGGCGCCGGGATCGTCGGGCTCGGCGAGATGGGGATCGGCAACACCACGGCGGCGGCGGCGGTGGTGGCGGCGATCCTCGGATCGGAAGCCGCCGCCGTGACCGGGCCGGGCACCGGGATCGACGCCGCCAAGGTGGCGGCCAAGGCGGAGCTCATCGCCGCCGCGCTCCGCCTCCACGCCCCCGACCCCACGGACCCTCTCGACGTGCTGGCCAAGGTGGGGGGCCTCGAGATCGCGGCGCTCACCGGCGCCATCCTGGAGGGCGCGGCGCGGCGGATACCGATCGTGCTCGACGGCTTCATCACCGCGGCGGCGGCGCTGGCGGCGGTGGCGCTGGCGCCTCGCTGCGCCGACTACCTGATCGCCTCCCACCGCTCGCCCGAGCCCGGCCACGACCTGGCGCTGGCGCGGCTCGGCCTGCGACCGCTGCTCGACCTGGGCCTGCGGCTCGGCGAGGCGTCCGGGGCCGCCGTCGCGATGCCGGTCATCCGCGCCGCGGCGCGCCTCCACGTCGAGATGGCGACGTTCGAGCAGGCCGGCGTCTCGGGGGTGTCGCCGTGATCCGCGGGCTGGCGGCGGCGGTGTCGTTCCTCACCATCGTGCCGGTTTCCGGGCGATGGTCGCCGGCCGCCGCGTCGCGATCGGCGGTCTTCTTTCCTCTGGTCGGCTGGTTGGTGGGCGGCGGCCTCGCCATCATCGACAGCGGGCTCGCGGGCTTGCCGATGCCGGTGCGCGCCAGCCTCGTGCTCGGCGGCTGGCTGTTGATCACCGGCGCCCTCCACCTCGACGGGCTCATCGACGTGTTCGACGCGCTGGCGCCGGGCCTCGACCGCGAGCGGGCGCGCGCCGCCCTGGTCGATCCGCGCGCCGGCGCCATGGGCGTCGCCGCGGCGATCGTTCTGATCGCCATCAAGTGGTCGGCGCTCGCCTCGATCGGCGAGCGGCGCGTCGCCTGGTTGCTGCTGGCGCCGGCGATCGCTCGTTGGGCGGCGGTCGGGGCGATGGTCGCGTTCCCCTACGGGCGCGGCGACGAAGGCGTTGGCGCGCCGATCACCCGCGACCTGGGCCCCGTTCAGGCGCTCGCCGCCACGGCGTTGCTCGCCCCCGCGGCGTTGCTGATCGCGCCGTCGCTCATCGCCGCGCTGCTCGCCGCCGCCGCGGCCACCGCCATCATGATCGCGGCGGCCGTGCGCCGCCGTGTCGGCTTCGTATCGGGCGACGCCTACGGCGCCGTCATCGAGAGCTGCGAGGCGCTGGTCCTGGTGGCGGGGAGCGCCGTTGCCGCCGGAAGCCTGGCGTGATCGGCGCCCCGAATGCGCGGCGGTGCCTGCGGGGCGCCCGCGGATCGAGCGGCAGGCGCCTGACTGGACGCGCACCGAGGCGAAGATGAGCCCCGCCCTGATGTTGATCCTGGGAGGCGCGCGCAGCGGCAAGTCGGCCTGGGCGATCGCCAATGCCGCCCGCTGCGGCGAGCGGGTCCTGGTGGTGGCCACCGCCGAGCCGCTCGACGAGGACATGAGCGCCCGCATCCGCGAGCATCGACGTTGCCGGCCGCCGGAGTGGGATACGCTGGAGGAGCCGCGCCGGGTCGCCGAGCGCCTCGCAGGCCTGGAACGCGACTACGACGTCATCGTGCTCGACTGTCTGACCATGCTGCTGAGCAACTGGATGCTGGCCGAGAGAGGCCACGGGGATCCGCAATGGAGCGACGACCGCGCCGCGATCGCCGCCCGGATGTCGCGCCTGGCGGCGGCATTGCGGGCGCGGGCGTTCCGATCGATGGTGATCTCCAACGAGGTCGGGGCGGGGATCGTCCCGGAGAGCGAGGTCGCACGCCGTTACCGCGATGCTCTCGGCCACGCCAACCAGGCGCTGGCGAAGCGCGCCGACTGCGTGGTCCTGATGGTCGCCGGCATACCGGTGCACGTGAAGGGAGCGGCGGAGATCCGCTGAAGCAACGGCAGCTTGCCCGACCTGCCCAACGGGTCGTCGCGGGCCAGCGCGCTCGCGCAGGCGTGACCCGTTGTAAGCGTCGGGCCTGAAAATCTGATACGAGGAGGAGCGGATGCCCCGGTTGACGAGGCTGTATACGAGGAAGGGCGACCGCGGCGACACGGCGCTCGCCAGCGGCACCCGCGTTGCCAAGGACTCGCCGCGCGTCGAGGCCTACGGGGCCGTCGACGAGCTCAACGCCCAGATCGGCGTCGTGCTCGCCGGTGCCGTCTGCGAGCGGCTGGCGGCGACGCTCGCCGGCGTCCAGAACCGGCTCTTCGACCTTGGCGCCGACCTGGCGACGCCGGCGAGCGACAATCCGCCGTTCGAGGTGCCGCGCATCGAGGCAAGGCACGTCGAGGCGCTCGAGGAGCTCATCGACGAGCTCAACGAGGCCGTCGGGCCGCTCGAGAACTTCATCCTGCCGGGTGGCTCGCCGGCGGCGGCGGCGTTGCACCTGGCGCGGACGATCTGCCGCCGCGCCGAGCGCCGGCTCACCACGCTGCACCGCGAAGGCGACGTGAACGAGCAGGCGATGGCGTACCTGAACCGCCTTTCGGACGCCCTCTTCGTCATGTCCCGCCTCGAGAACCTCGAGGCCGGCGTCGCCGAGCCGCTGTGGAAGCCCGGCGAGTAGAGGCGCGGGTGCAGCCGGCGGCGTCCGAGACAAGGCGCTCGAGGAGTCCGGTAACCGAGGAATTGTCGCAGCTACGCGTGCCGCGCTGCGGGCGACCGGATTGCTGGAATGTAGCTGATGACGGTCAACAGCGATCAATTCTAGCTAAGATTGCTTTTAGGTCTTTAAAGCACCTGAAAATTGACCTACTGTTGCGGGGAGTGTTGATAAGAATAGCCGCTGCTGTCGATCCTTGATGTATCCTTCAAGGATCGACAGGAGTCCGTGTGACTTCAAGGGGCCCCAAATGGGTGAGGGAAGAGGCAAGCTCGAAGCGCTCATCGCCGATCTCGAGGCGAAGAAGGCGGAGCTCAGCAAGCTCATCGAGGAGTACGAGCTGATGCTTCCCCATCTGACCAGCGCCCGCGAAGCCCTCGACCAGGCGGGGATCAAGGACACCGGGCCGAGGGCGGCGCAGCCGAGCGCGCCACAGCCTGCTGCCGCCGCGCCGCCGCCGCCGCCGCCTCCTCCTCCTCCCGCTCCTCCCAAGTCCGCGAAGCCGCAGCCGGCCGAAGAGCCCGCCGCCGCAGCGCCGGCCCGACGCTCGATCGCCTCGCTGGTCGCCGAAGAAGAGGCCGCAGGAGACGAGGCCACGCATTGACCGGTTGCACCGCCGTGGGCCCTTGTCTAGCAGGCCGGTGAAACGGGGTAGTGCGCAAAGTACTCGCGCGTCCAGGCAGGAGAGCGCGACGTGCCGCGCCCGCTGCCGCACAGGAGCGATACGCGATCAGGGATAGACTGTACCCGTCGCTCCCGCCGACCGGAGGCTCCCGAGAGCGCCATCGATGAGAATCGCCCGGCCCGCAACCCGCCCGATCGCCGCCGGCGGCTTCCGCCAGCGGGCGTTCGAAGCCGTTTGTTTGCTGCTGGTGGCCGCCTGCTGCCTGGTGCTGGCCTGGACGCAGGAGCGGGGCAACGATCTGCTCACCCTCGAATCGGGCGCCGTCGTCGTTGCCAGCAGCAGCGAGTATGATGCCTGGCCGGCGCTGGCGCTTCTCGATGACAACGGCCACACCGGCTGGGCCAGCCGGCGAGGCCTGCCGGCGCCGCATACGATCGTCATCGAGCTGCCGCAACGCTTCGCGCTCGAGTCCATCGGCTTCGACAACACGCGCACCCAGGAGATCGACTATCCGGGGATCTCGGCCCGCGACGTGGAGATCTGGGTGTCGACGATCTCCGCTGCCGACGGCTTCGTCCGCGTCGCCACCATCGAGGCGTCGCAAGGCGGACGGGAGCATTTCTCCCTACCACGGCGCAGCGAGGCCCGCTGGATCAAGCTGATGGTGCTCTCGAACTGGGGCAACGAAGAGTTCACCGAGATCATGGAGCTGGAGGCCTATGGCGCGCCGGTGGGCGGCGTCGAGGAGGTCGTCCGCGTCGCCGGAACCTACGCCACCAACTTCGGACCGCTCGTTCTGCAGCAATCCGGGGACCGCGTCCGCGGCTGCTACGATGGCGGCGCGGCGAGCATCAGCGGTCTCCTCGATGGACGCCTCATGCGGGTGCGCTGGCAGGAACGAAGGGGCTCCGGAAGCGCGCTGCTGGCGCTGTCGTCCGGCGGCGAGCTTCTTAATGGACTCTGGTACGAGGGCTCGGAACTGCGCGGCACCTGGCAGGGCCGCCGCGACGCCGATGATCCGCAGCCGCCCTGCGAGATCGACGCGGCGCCCTGGTCCGAGGAGTGATCCCGGCCGGGGACGGCAACCGAGACCGCCGCCTCCTCGGCGCCGTCTTGCTGGCCGCCGCCGTCGCTTCGCTGGTCGCCGCCTGGCCGTCGCTGGGGGCCGGCTTCCAGAGCGACGATTTCCGCTGGCTCTGGCACGCGCGCTTCGACGGGCCGGGCGACCTGGCGCGGATCTTCCGCGAGACGCTGGGCTTCTACCGGCCTTTCACGGCCCTGCTGTGGGCCTTCGACCTGGCGGTGGCGGGGCCGCGGCCGCTGGCCTTCTCGCTCACCAACCTGGGGCTGCACGTGCTGGTCCTCGGCTTGTTCGCCGGCGTCGGCGCCCGCCTGAGCGGCGACCGCAGGGTCGCGGCCGCCGCCGTCGCTCTGGCCGCCCTCAGCTATCACTACAGCGTCAACGCGATCGTCTGGATCAGCGGCCGCGGCGCCTTGCTCGCCACCGCCGCCGCCCTCGCCTGCCTCTGGCTCTGGGACCGCTGGTGCCGCGGCGAGGCGGGCATCGGCGCCTACGCCGGCGCCTGTGCTTCGCTGGCCGTCGCCCTCGGCTCCTACGAGGCGGTCGCCGGCCTGCCGCTGCTGATGCTACTGATGGTCCGCTGGCGGGGTGGGCGCCCCCTGGCCGGGGCGGCCGGACCCCTCGCGCTGGCGATCGTGTACCTGGTTGCGCGCCTGGCGGTCGGCGCCCGGCAGCCGTGGGCGCCGGGGCAGGGCTATGGCTACGAGCTGGCGGCGGTGGCTCCCAACCTCCTCGAGTACGCCGGCCGGGTGGCGACGGCGGGCGCCATCGTCGTGGCGCTGCTGCTGATCGCGGCGGTTCCGGTGGGCGCCGCCGCCCGGGTGGCGCGCTCGGCGCTCGACGGGGGCCTTGGCGTGGCGCGCATCGGCGGCGCCTGGTTCCTGATCGGCATCGCCCCGGCGCTGCCGGTGCCGAGCCGCTCCAGCCTGTATGTGTACTTCGCGGCGCTCGGCGCGCACCTGGTCATGGGGGCGGCCGCCGTGGCGGGCGCCACGACCCTGTGGCGGGCCCAGCGAGTTGCGGCAGGCGCTGTGGCCGGGCTGCTCGCCTTGATCGTGCTGATCGCCTGGCCCCTGTTCGCCTGGGACCGCAACCTGCGGCTGGTGCGCCAAGGGCGGCTGGCGAGCGCGGCGATCGACGACATGCGGCGGCTGGTCGCTGACCCGGCGCTGAGCGAGTGCCTCGTGCTGATCGACGATCCGCGGGCGCAGCCCAACCTGCATGCCGCCTTCGGCAACGACCTGCGCTGGCTCGGCGCCCACGTCTATGGGGAAACCCCCTCGGACCGCATCGTCTACGAAACCGGCCAGGAGCCGGGAGCTCCCGATCAGGGACCCCCCGCAGTTGGCGAAGGTCCGGCGGCGCGTGGTCAGGCCCCGCAGCTCGTGACCCCGGCCCTGGAAAGTTGTGCCCGCCGCCGGTTTTTTCGCTTCGTTCCCGACCCTGCGTCGGCCCGGGAGGGGAGCCTGCAGCCGGAATCCGGCGCCGGCAGCTCCGGGGAAAGGGCGCCGATCCGATGATCGAGATCGCCGAGCTCTCGGCGTCCGAGATGCGCCGGTTGGTGGCCCAGCGCGAGCTGTCTCCGGTGGAGATCGTCGAGGCCTGCCTGCGGCGGATCGAGCGCCACAACGGCACGCTCAACGCCGTGGTGACGGTCAACGAGCGCGCCCTCGACGAGGCGCGCGAAGCCGAAAAGGAGCTGGCGGCCGGCCGCGCCGGGGTCCTCTGCGGGATTCCCGTGGGCATCAAGGACGTCACCCCGACGGCCGGCCTGCGCACCACCTACGGCTCGCCGCTGTACGCCGACCACGTCCCCGATACCGATGCGCTGGTCGTGCAGCGGCTGAAGAGCGCCGGCGCGATCATCCTCGGCAAGACCAACGCCCCGGAGTTCGCCACCGGCGGGCACACCTACAACGAGGTCTTCGGGGTTACCCGTAACCCCTGGAACCCGGAGCTGAGCGCCGGCGGCTCGACCGGCGGCGGCGCTGCCGCCCTGGCGGCGGGGATGATCGGGCTCGCCGAGGGAACGGACCTGGGGGGCTCGTTGCGTATCCCGGCGTCCTTCTGCGGGGTTGTCGGCCTGCGGCCGTCGCCGGGGCTGGTGCCGACCTGGCCCAACGAGCTGCTCTGGGACGACATGCAGGTCACCGGCGGCATGGCGCGCACCGCCGAGGACGTGGCGCTGATGCTGGCGGCCGTCGCCGGCCCGAGCCGCATCGCGCCGCTGCGCCAGCCCGTCGACGGGCGCGATTTCGTCGAGGTCGTGCGGCGGGGCATGCCGGAGGGCACGCGGCTGGCCTACTGTGCCGCCCTCTCTGGGATCGGCATCGACGAGGAGATCCAGACGATCTGCCGCGGCGCCGCCTTCGAGCTGGCGCAGATGGGCGCTGCGGTCGAGGAGATCGAGCTCGACCTGTCGTACGCTCGCGACGCCTTTCTGGCGATCCGCAGCCTCTGGATGGTGGCGCAGCACCGCTGCCGTCTCGACCGCCTCGGCGAGCTGGGCGCCAACCTGGCGGCCAACATCCGCGCCGGCCTGGCAGCGACCACCGAGCAGCTCGCCGCCGCCCAGCACGCCCGGGGCCGCCTGTGGGCCGATCTCCACGGCCTGCTCGGCGTCTACGACTTCCTGCTGACCCCCTGCATGGCTGTGCCGCCGTTCCCGGTCGAGCAGAGCTATCCGACCCACATCGCCGGCCGCGCGATGGCCACCCACATCGACTGGGTGGAGCCGACGTTCATCTTGAGCCTCGCGGGCCTGCCCGTCGCCTCGGTGCCCGCCGGCCTCGACGCCCGCGGCCTGCCGGTCGGCATCCAGGTGCTCGGCGGCCCGCAGAGCGAGGAGTCGGTGCTTGCGGTCGCCGCCGCGATCCAGCAGGTCCGGCCGATCGGCCTGCCGGCAATTGGCTGAGCCTCGACCGCTCAGAGAGGGGGTGGCAACGAGATTGACGGCCGGTTTGGCGAGGGATAAAATAAGATTTATCTATCGTATTATAGTGATTGGGCTGGATGCCGTGAGGCCCACCGTGGTGGCCACCTCCGCCTCCCGGCCCGGAGGTCCAGGCGATGCGCCCCGCAGCCTTCCGTCGCGCCGTTCTCCGCGGTACGCGGCGCTCGCGGCTCCTCGCGCTCGCCGCGTGCGCGGCCCTGGGGGCTGCCGCCTGTGGCGGCGGGCCCACGGCGCCCGCATCGAGTGAGCCGCTGACCGAGGGCGCCGCGACCGCCGACATCCTCTTTTTCTTCGCCACCGGCGACCACGTCGATGCCGATCTCCAGCAGGGCTACCACGATTGGCTAGAGGAGGCGCTCGGCGTGTCGTTGCCGGGACAGATGGAGTACCGCAAGTACCGGAACCGATCTCATATGGGCGCCATGACCGGCTCTCAGGGGAACGCCTGGGCGAGTCCGGACCCGCCGGTGGTGCACACCATCTGGCCGCGCGACAACCACGAAACGGTGCACGTGCTGGCGGCCCGCTTCGGGCGCCCGACGGATTTCTTCAACGAGGGCCTGGCCGTCGCCTTCCAGATGGATCCGGTCTCCGGCGACCTGGTGGCGAAGTGGTCGGGCACGCCGATCCACGACATCGCCGCCCGCCTGCGCCGGCAGGGATCGCTGCCGGCGCTCGCAACCTGGGTGGAGAGCGGCGCCTTTCGGACTCGTCCGGACGGCGACTCGTATCCCTGCGCCGGCTCCTTCGTGCGCTACCTTATCGACACGTACGGGCTCGCGGCGGTTCGCGATCTGTTCGGGCGGGCCGGCAATCGGGACGATTCTCTGGCGGCGGTGCGCGCCGCCTTCGGCGCCGCCTTCGGGATCAGCCTGGAGGAGGCGGAAGCCGGCTGGCATGCCATGCTCGACGGAGGCGCGGTAGCCCGGTGATCCAGATGAAAGAGGCTGCGAGTTCTTCTCACCGTGTGCGGGAAGCACAAGGAGAGGGCCCGGGGGCCAATGAAAAAAGCCGCCGCCGATATGCAGGTCACCGCCAGATCGGCGACGCGCCCGCCTACACTCCATGCCCGATTGCCCGGCAGCCACAGTGCTCGCACTTTCGCAACCACCCGGAGTGTATTCTCTTTCCTGTGGGCGCCCGCGTTGACGACGTCTCCCGGCAGGCGGTGAGGCTCGGTCCGGACAGACGAGCGGAAATGCACGTTCCAGACTGAGTCCAAGGTGAGGAAGCTTCCGCATGACGCTCGAAGAGGCGCAGGATGTGTTCCACGCCCTGGTTCGGGAGGGCGTCGACTTCATCGTCATCGGGGCGATGGCAATGGCGGCCCAGGGTCTGCCGCGCGCGACGCAAGATCTCGATTTCTTCGTCGCCCCGACCCGCGAGAACCTCGATGCCCTGAAGCGCGCTCTTGCGAGGCTCTTCAACGATCCGACGGTGGAAGAGATCGATCCCGACGACCTGCTCGGCGATTATCCCGCCGTCGAGTACATCCCTCCCCATGGACGCTTCTGGATCGATATTCTGACGCGTCTGGGAGAAGCGTTTTCCTGGCAGGACGTGTCGGCGCAAGCGGAGGAGCTGAAACTGGGGGATCTGGTGGTGCGGGTCGCCACGCCTCGACTCCTGTACGATATGAAAAAGGACACGGTGCGGCTGCAGGATCGCGCCGACGCCGCTCGCATTCGCGCGGCATTCGACCTCGAGGATTCATGACGGTTCGCAAGTATCGTTCGGTCGCCGAGATGCCCGGCGCGCGACCGCGCCCTCCTCTCGATCCGGAGAACATCCGTATCGCTTGCGAGCTGAGCGAGCTGGCCTTCGCGCTGCGCCCCTGGCATCTCGAGCCCGGCGTGAGCAAGTTCCGGTCGCAGGAACAGGCGAACCGGCATCGGGTTGCGCGGGAGCGGCGACAGATCCAAGATCGCGCCTAGCGCGATCAGGGCGTTTCTGGGCGCTAGCTACGAGGATGCCCCCGATCTCTGGGCCTGGCCTCGCCAATCACCCACGTTCATCCCGGCGCCGCCCCCGATCCTTTGCCCCGCCTCGGCGAGCCGGGTGGCGTCAGGCGGGCACCAGGGTCGGGTAGCGCGGCTCCCAGATCAGCTCGTCGACCAGCGCCGGCACGTCGGGGTCGTCGCCGACCTGGGCGAGGCCCTCGGTCACGGCCTGCTCGGCAACCGCCTCGGCGATCTTGCGGGTGATCTTGCGCATGTCGGCGAGCGGCGGGTAGAGCTTGCCGGCCTCGAGGTCGGCGCGCGCCACCTGGTCGGCGAGCGCCTTGGCGGCGGCGGTGAACATGGTGTCGGAGACCGCGCGGGCCCGTATCGCCAGCGCCCCGAGCCCCACCCCGGGGAAGATGTAGACGTTGTTGCCCTGGCTCACGTGGATGGTGCGGTCGCCGTGAGTGATCGGCTCGAACGGGCTCCCCGTGGCGATCAGCGCCCGCCCCTCGGTCCAGGCAGTCAGGTCGGCCGGATGGGCCTCGGTGTACTGGGTCGGGTTGGAGAGCGGGAAGATCACCGGCCGCTCGGCGTGCTTGGCCATCTCGCGAATCATCGGCTCGGTGAAGGCTTCCGGCACGCCGCTGGTGCCGATCAACATGCTCGGTTTCATCGCCGCGATCACGTCTTGCAGGTGGATCGCCTCGTCCGGGCTCATGCCATGGTCGGTCGCCAGCTCGTGCGGCCAGGCGAAAGCCTTCTTGTGCTCGTCGAGGTTTTCCCGGGCGCTGTGGATCAGGCCGCCGCTGTCGAGCACGGCGATGCCACGGGTGATCTCCTCGGGGGTCTTTCCCTCCCGTTCGAAGGCGCTGCGGAGCTGCTCGGCGATGCCGATCCCCGCGGCGCCGCCGCCGAGGATGGCGATGCGCTGGTCCGTCAGCTTGGCGCCGATGACGCGGCACGCGGCCTCCAGACCCGCGATCACCACCGCCGCGGTCCCTTGGATGTCGTCGTTGAACGACAGCAACTCGTCGCGGTACTTGTCGAGCAACACGAAGGCGTTGACCTTCTTGAAGTCCTCCCACTGCAGCAGCGCGTCGGGGAAACAGTCCTTGACCGCCTCGACGAACTCGTCGATGAGGGCGTAGTACTCGTCGCCGCGCAGCCGCGGATGCGGGTAGCCGATGTACATCGGGTCGTTGAGCAGGGCGCGGTTGTCGGTGCCCACGTCGATGCTGATTGGCAGCGTGGTGGTGGGGTGGAGCCCGGCGCAGGCCGAGTACAGCGACAGCTTGCCAATCGGGATCACGATCCCCCCGGCTCCCAGGTCGCCGAGACCGAGGATGCGCTCGTTGTCGGTGACCACGATCAGGCGCACGTAGCGCTTGCCGAACGCGGAGAGGATCTCCTTGACGCGGCCGCGGTGCTCGGGGGTGATCCAGATGCCGCGGCCGCGGCGGAAGATCTGGCTGAAGTGCTTGCCCGCCTCGCCGACGGTCGGCGTGTAGACGACAGGCATGAACTCGACGATGTGGTCGGTGAGCAGCTTGTAGAAGAGCGTTTCGTTGCGGTCCTGCAGCGCCGCCAGGCCGATGTACCGCTCGAGCGGCTCGGGCTTGCGGGTGATGGCGCCGTAGGTGCGCTCGGCCTGCTTCTCGAGGGTGTTGACGGCCGCGGGAAGCAGCCCGGTGAGCTTGAAGGTCTCGCGCTCCTCCTTGGTGAACGCCGTGCCCTTGTTGAGCAAGGCGTCCCACAGCAATTCCTTGCCGCGCTTGTTGACTCCGATTTTCAGGGTTCCGTCGGCCTGGCGTTCGAAATGATGAGGCATGAGGTTGGGCTCGCTTGGGAGGGAGGGAGGGGAGCGTCCGGTCGGCCTTTTCGTTCAGCCGGCGATTGTATCCGGTTTGCGGCGCCGATGCGTGGCTCGAGGGGAGCTAGAATAGCGCGCGACACGTAAAGCGCCGGAGACCAAGCGCCTCGTGCGGGCGTCGCCCGGCCGCGATCAAACGGAGCATGCCGATGACGAAGCCGCGGTCGTCTCCCTCGTTGCCTCCCCTGAGGATCGTTGCCGCGACGGTCGTGCTCGCGCTGATCGCAGCGCTGGTGACCGTCTCGTGCGCGACGGTGCCCGATCGGCCGCGGGCCGCGGCCGCGACGCCCTCCCAGGATCCGATCGGGCTCGACAACCTCAACGCCGTGCTCTGGGCGCAGACCGCCGTCGAGTACCGGGCCAACTCCTGGCAAGCCTACGAGCTCGCCCGCCGGGCGCTCGACGAGGCGCTCGCCGATCCGACCCGCACCGCGGCGCTCGAGCAGACCGGCGACTTCTCCGGCCTGCCGCCGGCGGTCATCCTCGACATCGACGAAACGGTGCTCGACAACTACGCCTTCGAGGCCCGCCTGACCGTCGACGTGCAGGCCTACAGCGACCAGCTCTGGGAGGCCTGGGTGCGCCAGGAGGCGGCGACGACGATCCCCGGCGCCCGCGAGTTCTGCGACTACGCCGCCGGCCGCGGGGTGACGGTGTTCTTCGTCACCAACCGCATGGCCCCTCTCGAGGCGCCGACCCGCGCCAACCTGGCCAAGGAGGGCTTCCCCTTGCCCGCCGGCGTCGACACCGTGCTGTTGCGCAACGAGCGGCCGGAGTGGGCCTCGTCCGACAAGGGGCCCCGCCGCCGCGAGATCGCCTCGAGCTACCGCATCCTGCTGCAGGTCGGCGACAACATGGGCGACTTCGTTTCGGCCGCCGACGGCACCGTTGCCGAGCGGCTGGCGTTCGCCGAGCAGCACCGCGACGCCTGGGGCACGCTCTGGATCACCCTCGCCAACCCGACCTACGGCTCCTGGCTCGGCGCCGTCCTCGACAACCGCTACTCGCTGCCGTACGCGCAGCAGGTCGAGATCAAGAAGAGTGCCCTCGAGCCGCGCCGCTGATCCCGGGCCGGGGGGTGTGAGTCTTCCGGCGGTTCGTGTTCGCGCCCGGCGGGGTCTCACGGGCGTTCCGGGTTCGGGCCTGGTGGAACCTAGCGGTTGTTCGCGGTGCGCGGAGAAAGAGCTGGTGCCCCGTGCCGGCGATTTGCGCCGGCACGAGGACGGTCACTCGTTGCGCCTGGCCTGCAGGCGGCGGACGAACTTGGCGACCAGGCGGCGGGGCGCAATGCGGACCGCGAACGCCAGCAGCTTGCTTCCCACCCCGGGGACGACGCAGGCCTTGCCGCGCATCATCGCGTCGTAGCCGATCTCGGCGACGGCCTCGGCGTCCATCAGCCGGCGGTTGAGCACCAGGCCGGAGGTACCCATGTCCGCGACATCCTGAAACTCGGTCCGCACCGGGCCCGGGCACAGCGCGGTCACCGTCACCCCGCTGCCCTCGAGCTCCTCGGCGAGCGCTTCCGAGAAATGCAGCACATAGGCCTTGCTGGCGTAGTAGGTGGCCATCAGCGGGCCGGGCTGGAAGGCGGCCGCCGAGGCGACGTTGAGCACCCGGCCGCTGCGCCGCTCGACCATGGCCGGCAGCAACAGCCCGGTCAGCGCGGTGACCGCGCCGACGTTCAGCCGCACCAGCTCCAGCGAGCGCTCGAGATCGGTTTCGACGAACGGCCCGAAGGTGCCGAAGCCGGCGTTGTTGACCAGGTACTCGACCTGCAGGCCGCGATTGCCGACCTCCTCGAACAGGCGCCTTGGCCCCTCGACCGCCGCCAGGTCCGCGGCGATCACGTGCGCGGTGATGCCGCGAGACTCGAGCTCGCCGGCGACCTGCCGGAGCCGCTCCTCGCGCCGCGCCGTCAGGATCAGATCGTGCCGGTGGAGGGCGAAGACCCGGGCGAGCTCGAGGCCGATGCCGGCCGAGGCTCCGGTGATCAGCGCCGTCGTTCTCGGGGCCGTGGATGGAATGGAGCACCTCGCGGGTCGGTCGGTCCGGGCGAATTCGCGGCTTCCGCCGGCACCGTCGCAGTCTAGCAGGGGAGGGCTCGTGGTTTTTGGACGGCCGGCGATGTTTGCTGGAGCGCCAAAGGCTCGTGGGGAAGGTGTCAGGTCAGGAAAGGTCCACCACGCCGGCCGAAGAAAGGTCGCCGGCGGGCCGCGAAGATCTTCCCCTTGACAATCTACAGGAAGCCGCCTTATGCTTCCGCCTGTGACGCTCATGAGGGCGACGACGATGACAGCCACGACGACGAAGGCCGACCGGCTGGCGCCGATCGCGCCCCATCCATCCCGCCTCTCGACCGCACCGCAATGACCAAGGCCAAGGCAGACCTGCTCCAGGGGACCCTCGACATGCTGATCCTCAGGACGCTGGAGTCCGGGGCCAGCCACGGCTGGGGGATCTCGCAGCGCCTCCAGGAGATCTCCGAGGACGTCCTGCAGATCAACCAGGGCTCCCTCTACCCGGCGTTGCACCGGCTCGAGCGGCAGGGCTGGATCCGCGCCGAGTGGGGGACGTCGGAGAACAACCGGCGTGCCAAGTACTACGCGCTGACCGCCAGCGGCAAGACCCAGCTCGCCGAGGAGCGCGAGACCTGGGAGCGGCTGTCGGTGGCGGTGGCCCGGGTGCTGGAGACGGCGTGAAGAACTCGCTCCCCCGAGTGAGAGGGCGATGAACGCATTCGAAGGCCTCGTGCAGGACATCCGCTTCGGGCTGCGCACGCTGCGCGGCAACCCCGGGTTCACGGTGCTGGCGATCGTCACGCTGGCGCTCGGCATTGGCGCCAACACGGCGATCTTCAGCGTCATCA
>DASWHK010000083.1:0-5650 GCA_036398215.1 Acidobacteriota bacterium
GGCTCCCAGCCGCGCGCCCGGCGGGCTGCTTCCGCCCAGCGCGACCGCTGCGCGCGGATCTCGTCCACGGGACGGCGCGGCTCGAATCGCGTCTCGCCGGGTTGCCGGCGCTCCAGGTCGCCGGGATCGCGCCAGACGCCCGCCGCCAGGCCGGCCATGATCGCGGCGCCGAACGCCGTGGTCTCGGTGAGCGCCGGCCGGACTACGGGAGCTTGCAGGAAGTCCGCCTGCATCTGCAGCAGCAGGTCGTTGCCGGCGGCGCCGCCGTCGACCCGGAGCTCGGCGATCGGCAGGCCGGTATCGGCGACCATCGCGTCGACCAGGTCGGCGACCTGCAGGGCGATCGACTCCAGCGCCGCCCGGGCGATGTGGGCGGCGGTGGTGCCGCGGGTCAGCCCGCAGATGACGCCGCGCGCGTAGGGATCCCAGTGCGGGGCGCCGAGGCCGGCGAAGGCCGGCACGAAGCAGACGCCGCCGGCGTCGGGGACGCTGCCGGCCAGGGCCTCGACATCGGCGGCGTTGGCGATGATCCCGAGGCCGTCGCGCAGCCACTGGACGACGGCGCCGCCGATGAACACGCTGCCTTCCAGGGCGTAGTCGAGCCTTTCCCCGAGGTCCCAGGCGACCGTCGTCAGCAGCTGGTTTTGGGAGGCCACGGGCTCCTGACCGGTGTTCACCAGCAGGAAGCAGCCGGTGCCGTAGGTGTTCTTGGCGGCGCCGCGCGCGAAGCACAGCTGGCCGGCGAGGGCCGCCTGCTGGTCTCCGGCGATGCCGCCGATCGCCACGCCGCGGAGGGTGGAGTCGATCTCGACCTCCCCGTACAGGCGGCTCGACGGCACCACCTCGGGCAGCACGGCGGCGGGAACGCCGAACAGATCGAGCAGCTCCGAATCCCAGCGACCGGCGCGGATGTCGAACAGCATCGTCCGCGAGGCGTTCGACGGATCGGTGACGTGCAGCCGCCCGGCGGAGAGCTTGGAGACGAGCCAGGAGTCGATGGTCCCGAAGGCGAGCTCGCCGGCCTCGGCCCGGCGGCGGGCGCCGGGGACGTTGTCGAGCAGCCAGGCGACCTTGGTGGCCGAGAAGTAGGCGTCGGGGACCAGGCCGGTGCGCTGTCGGATGAGGGGCTCGTGGCCGGCGTCGCGCAGGCGGTCGACGGCGCCGGCCGTACGGCGGTCCTGCCAGACGATGGCGTTGTGGATCGGCCGGCCGCTGCGGCGCTCCCAGAGCACGGTGGTCTCGCGCTGGTTGGTGATGCCGATGGCGGCGATATCGGCGGCGGCGAGCCCGGCGTCGCGCAGGGCTTGCTCGGCGACCTCGATCTGCACCCGCCAGATCTCCTCCGCGTCGTGCTCGACCCAACCGGGGCGGGGAAAATGCTGCCGGTGCTCGCGCTGCGCCACCGCCACGACACCGCCGGCGGAATCGAAGACGATGGCCCGGGAGCTCGTCGTTCCCTGGTCCAGCGACAGGATGAAGCGGGCCTTTCGCATGCCGCCACGATATCAACGGCCGGCCGCCGCCGCGCCGCGGGGCCCCGCTTTCCCCTAGCAGGCCGTGGTTTCGCCACGGCCTGCTAGAGAGGGGATGCTTCTCGAACCCGCCACCATTACACTTAGCCGGCGCTTCTCATCGCTGTTCGTCGCCCGTAAGCAGAAGGGCGATGCGAAGCGCGGGCTAGTGCCGCGTGCGGCGGGCGCGATGGATCGCAGGCAACGGTTGGAGGTAAGGGGACTGATGTTCGAGGTGACCGTCAAGCTGGGCGACAGGTTGGTGCAGAAGTTTCGTGGCCACGGCGAAACCAACATCGGTCGCGATCCCGGCTGCGAGCTGATGCTCGACAACCTCGGCGTATCGAGGCGCCACGCGCAGCTGCGCGAGGTGGAGGGCCGCTTCATCATCGAGGACAAGAACTCGACCAACGGGGTCTTCGTCAACGGACAGCGGATCAACTCGACCCAGGTCCAGCCCGGCGACGAGATCAAGATCGGCAAGTTCACGCTCGAGGTGCGGGCGGCCCGCGAAGAGTCGCCGGCCGGCAGCGGGTTCGACGTCAACCAGACGATCGCCATCGAGGGCATGGCGATCCCCGATTTCGCCCGCCGGGAGCCGAAGTTCGCGGCCTCGGTGACCCGCGACGTCTTTCACACCCCTGACTGCAACTGGATCAAGGCGACGCCTCCCGGCCACAAGGTCTTCTTCGGCTCCGAGAAAGAGGCGATCGAGGCTGGCAAGCGACCTTGCAAGACCTGCATCCGGGGCGTGGCCGCGCCCCGCTTCTAACCGTCCCGGCGGGGCGATGACGCTTGCGGCGATCGCGATGGGTCGGAGCGCGCGCGCCGGCCCTCTCGGCCCGCGCCAGTTTTGGCGGGGTGATGACGCTTGCGGCGATCGCGATGGCTGCGTCGAGCCTCCTCGACGATGGCTCCGGCATCGCCTGCGTCGGCTCTCCTTGCCCTCACCCGCAAGACCCACGCGCCAGACCCATGGGAGTTCCGCCACGGGCTGCTAGGCATTACGATGGGGACACCCACTATCCCCCTCGGTATCGGAGCGTAAGCGTGCAAAGGCCTATCGCGATCGCGGTCGGGGCCGTCGCCGCCGTCATCGTCGGCGTGGTCATCTATTGGCAATTCATTGCCGGCGAGGCGGAGCCGCCGCCGGCCGCTCCGCCACCGGTGTCCACGCCGGTCGAGGCGGCGCCGCCGGTCGTTGCCGAGCCGCGGTCGATCGTCGTGCCGCCGCTGGAGAGCAGCGACGCGCCGCTGCGCGCCATGATCGAGGGCCTGTCGGCGCACCCACGGCTGGCCGACGTGCTGGCCACCGACCAGCTGGCGCGGACGTTCGTGATTGTGGTCGTGGCCATCGCCAACGGCGAGAGCCCGCGCGAGGCGCTCGGGTACCTGGAGCCGGAGGCCAGCTTCGCGATCGCCGAGCGCGACGGCAGCGTGGTGATCGATCCGGCCAGCTTCGAGCGCTACACGTGGATCACCGGGGTCTTCTCGTCGCTCGACGCCGCCGGGGCCGCTGAGCTCTACCGCCAGCTCGAGCCCCTGTTCGAGGAGGCCTACCGGGACATCGGCTATCCCGAAGGCCCGTTCCGCCCGGTGCTCGACGCCGCCCTCGACCAGCTCGCCTCGACGCTAGTGCCGGAGGGCTACATCGAGGTTCGCCGCGGCACCGTCCTGTGGGAGTTCCGCGACCCGGGGCTGGAACGCCTCAATCCGGCGCAGAAGCAGCTTCTGCGCATGGGCCCGGCCAACGCCCGGCTGGTGCAGGCGAAGATCCGCGAGCTGCAGGCGGCGCTCGGGCGTTGAGCGAGCCTCGCTGACGGCCCGCCGTGGTGTGGATTACCATGGGTGCTCCCCTTACCGGAGCCCGGAGCGGTCGGGCTCGCGCCGTTCGGCGCAGCCGAGTGGGCAAACGACAGGAGGTCCCCGATGGGTTTGACTTCGATGCTGAATGAGGGCGGCTGGCGGCTCATCGCCCTCGCGTTGGCGCTGTGCTTGATCGTCGCCCCGATCGCGGCGTGCGCCGGCGGCGGCGAAGAGAGCGGCGAGCAGGCGGCGGGCGCGGCCGCCGACGCCGGCGAGCCTGCCGGGCAGGGAGAAGAGGCCGAGGGCGAGCACGAGCACGGCGCTCCGGCCGACATTCCGTCGCGCGCCGAGGAGATGGCTCGTGACGAGTACTCGAAGCCGCAGGAGGTTTTTGACTTCCTGGGCATCGGCGCCGGCGCGACGGTCGTCGATATCAATGCCTTCACCGGCTACAACACCTATTTGCTCGCCGAGCGGGTCGGGGACTCGGGGCGGGTCTACTCCGAGCGCGGCAACGAGGCGATGCGGGCGCGGATGGAGCACGGCGATCTCGCCGGCGCCGGCAACATCGTCATACCCGAGTCGTGGGCGACCATCCCCGACGGCTCCGTCGACGCGATCATCGCCATCCGCGAGTACCACCTGGTGCGCGACTACGAGGCCCTGCTCGCCAACATGATGCGGGTCTTGAAGCCCGGGGGGGTCGTCGGCGTCGTCGAGGTGCGGCTGAACGAGACCCACGGGCACGACATGAGCACCCACCGGATGGGCGAGCAGACGATCATCGAGCAGTTTCAAGAGGGCGGCTTCGAGTACGTCGGCGAGTCCGACATCCTGCGCCGCGACGACGACGACTACACGACCCTCGGCGGCCCCCAGGGCGTTCGCTACATCACCGACCGCATGCTGTTGAAGTTCGCCAGGCCGCAGTAGCCGAATGCCCGCCGAGGGGCTTTCACGGCTTTCCCTGGCGGTTCACAGCGGCGGCCACAACAGGTACCATTGAGGGGCTTCGGACGCCGCGCCTGACGCGTCTGGCGACCGGAGAACCGCAGTTTCCGTCGGCCGCAGGCGGTGGCCGGAGCCAGAGAGGTCGCTCATGAGTCTTCGACGTTCCCTTTCTCTACTCTCGATCCTGGCGCTGGCCGCCGTGGCGCTCGCCGCCGCGGACCACCTCGCCGCCCAGCAGTGGACGCCGCTGAAGCCGGGTAGCGACAACATCACGGTGGTCTCGCACCTGCCGCTGGGCCCCAAGCTCAGCGTCTCGGACATCGAGATCATCCAGGAGCTGGATCATCCCTACGCCTTCGTCGGGCGCATGGTGTACGGCTACGACGGCGACAAGGGCGTCGACATCATCGACCTGAACGATCCGGCGCGCCCCAAGGTGGTCTACCGCTGGCGCATCGAGAACCAGGACCTTCACCTGGGGACCGGCGGGATGGACGTCAAGTACTTCCGCTGGGAAGGCCGCTATTACGTCGTCCAGTCCTTGCAGTTCCGCCAGGGAGGGCCCAACGCCGACATGGGGGCGGTGGTCCTCGACATCACCGGCCTTCCGGATCCCTCGACGGTGCGCGAGGTGGGCCGGATCCGGGCCCCCAACGACCCCGGCGGCTTCCACAACATCTTCATCTACAAGCACAGCAACGGGCGGGTCCTGCTGCTGGCCACCGGCGGCCCCTACGCCAAGGTCTACGACCTCGGCTACGTGGTCGAGGGGCGCGCCGACGAGTCGCTGGTGGCGACGATCCCGGTGGGTCCCGACTGCGACGGCCGCTGCGGCTATCACGACATGTACGCGGGCTACCACCCGGACACCGAGACCGACCGTTTCTACGGCGGCGGCACGGGCGGTTACTACGTCTACGACATCACCGACCTCGAGAACCCGCAGATGATCGTCTCGTTGACCGGCATCACCGGGGTCAATCGCGGCCATACCTTCACGCCGTCGCCGGACGGCCGCTACGTGATCGCCGAGACCGAGTACCAGTACGCGCCGCTCCGCATCTTCGACCTCCAGCCCGCGCTCGACGGCGAGGTCACGAACATCCGCCGGCCGATCTCGGCGTGGACCGCCAACTGGCAGAACCTGTCACACAACCACGAGGTGCGTTGGCCCTTCGTCTTCGTGTCGGGCTACCTGGACGGCATGCAGGTGTTCAGCCTCTCCGACCCCAAGCACCCGAAGACCATCGCCCGCTACGACACCTATCTGGAGCCCGAAGAGAACCGTGGGATGGGAGGCAACTGGGGTGTCGACGTGAGGAACGCCGACGGCTTGATCGTGTCTTCCGATTCCCAGACCGGGTTCTGGGCATTCTACATGG
>DASWHK010000084.1:0-14488 GCA_036398215.1 Acidobacteriota bacterium
TGTGGCGGATCGAGCCGGTATCGACCAGCGTGGTGACGCCGGCCTGCAGCCACGGCGTCATGGTGTCCTCGCCTGCCGTGGTCAGCGGCGAGCCCGGCCACAGCGCGTGCATGTGGTTGTCGATGACGCCGGGCATGATCATGCCGCCGCCCGCGTCGATGCGCCGGGCGCCGCCGGGCACTTCGATCTCCGTGGCCGGCCCCACCGCGGTGATTCGATCATCCTCGAACAGCACCACGCCGTCGTCGATCGCCGCGGCGCCGGTGCCGTCGAAGAGGCGCCCGTTGACGATCGCGGTGGTCTGCAGCCCCTGTCGCGCCGGGCCGCGCAGGGCGCGAGCCACCAGCCGGCGCAGCTCGTCGATCGGCTGCGGGCTGTCATCGACCTGCAGGCGCAGCACGACGTCGTTGTTGAGCCAGACGCCGCCGTCCTCCTGGACGATCAGCATCGCCGCCGACTGCATGCCGCGGCGGTCGCCGCCCGCCGCCTGGCCGGCTTCGAGCGCCGCGAGCAGGCGGACCGCCAGGTGCCCCTCGGTGCTCTCGAAGGCGCTCACCATGTCCTGGACGACCTCGGGGCCAGCGAGGATGTTGCCCTGGGCGCTGCTGTTCTCGCCGATCACGTGGCCGGCCCATTCGCTCGCCTCGGGGCCGGTGAAGGTCGCCACCTGGCCGCGCGCATTCATCACCGAGAACTGGCGGCCGGCCTTGGACCAGGCGTTGCCGCGGTAGCCGGGGTCGGGGTCGCGCTCCCAGATGGTCTCGACGATGTCCGCCGGCGCCATCCCCTGGCGCAGCAGCTCGAGCGCCTGCGGGCCGTAGGAGACGTCGACGACCGCCTGCGTCGCCACCACGCCGGTATTGGCCTCACCCCAGAGCACGCCGTTGCCGACCGAGAACACCCGCGATTGCACGGCGGCGCCGAGCATCCCCGTCTCGGGGTCGTAGGCGAGGATCGAGAACGTCGCCACCGGCGGCGGGAGGTCTTCGGCGCCGTGCCGCTGCGGGGCCGCGGCTAGCGCCGGGCTGTCGGCCTGTGCCGCGATGGCCGGCGCCACGTTGGTAATCTGTGCCGCGGGCGCCACGCCGGTAGCCAGAATCGCCGTCGCCACCAGAGTGAGCGCGCCGAGACGCTCGGGGACCAGATAGCGGGTAGTCATCATCGTCCTCTCAGTGCTCGGACCGCCGGCTTTTCTGGCCGGCTGAGCTCTTTGGGAGCCGCCTGTCTATCTTCCCTTGCGCGGGAGGAGACCCTTGTCGCGGCCGCGCATCAAGACGAAGGGTTGCATCATTGGATTGATGAACCGGAAGCGGTACCGGCGGGGACTGCCGGTCTTCTGGAGCACCGGCCCCCGCGCATCGGAGAAGTCATTGAGGTGGCGGGAGTACGCCGGGATGTCGTAGGGCTTGCCCGTGATCCGTGACAGTGGCTCGCGTACATCAGCGGCTGCGAAATACCCCAGATCGTCGGTCCTGACAGATTGCCCCGCACCGGTGGCGACAGCTCGGACGGCGTCGATTCCGTCTTTCGGATTGCTGCAGGTTTTGCGTAGTTTCTATACTGGCTCGGTGAGTTACTGTGCCGCAGTCCTTATAGCGCTTGCGACCGTTCTTTGCACCGGGGCCTGTGGCGGCGGCGATGGTGGGCGGCCCGCCGCCACCGGCCCCAACCTCCTGCTGATCACGATCGATACGCTGCGCGCCGACCGGCTCGGAGTCTACGGCAACGCCGCCATCGAGACGCCGGCGATCGATCGGTTGGCGGCTGAGGGCGTGCGCTTTGCGCGCGCCATCACCCCGGCGCCCACGACGCTTCCTTCCCACGCCTCGATCCTCACCGGCGCCACACAGCCCCGCCACGGTGTCCGCGACAACGCCGCCGGCGTGCTGCCGCCCGCGGCGTGGACGCTCGCCGAGGGCTTCCGCGAGCGCGGCTTTCGCACCGGCGCCTTCGTCAGCGCCTTCGTGCTGGACGCCCGCTGGGGGCTGGCACAGGGGTTCGACCTCTACGAGGGCCCGCCGGTGGCGCCGGGCGAGGCGCCCTCGAGCCCCGCACAGGCCGAGCGACGCGGCGACGTCACGCTGGACGCGACGCTGCGATGGATCGAGCGCCAGGACACTCCCTGGTTCGCCTGGCTGCATCTCTTCGATCCGCACGCGCCCTACGCGGCGCCGGAGCCCTGGGGCAGCCGCTACGCGGGCGCCCCCTACGACGGGGAGATCGCCTGGACGGACTCGTTGATCGGCCGGCTGCGGGCGCGCCTGGAGGAGCTGGGCGTCTGGCCGGACACCGTCGTGATCCTGACCTCGGATCATGGAGAGGCGCTGATGGAGCACGGCGAGCCGGCCCACGGCTTCTTTCTGTACGAGCCGACGCTGCGCGTGCCGCTGATCGTGCGGCTGGCAGCGGAGAATGGAGGCGGCCGGGTGGTCGAGACCCCCGTCGCCCTCATTGACATCTACCCGACGGTCGCCGAGCTCTGGGGCCTCGATCCCGGCCCCGACAGCCAGGGACGCAGCCTGGCGCCGGCGTTGCGCGGCGATCCGATCGCCACGGTCCCGATCTACAGCGAGACGCTGCTACCGCGGCTGTACTTCGGCTGGGCCGAGCTCAAGGCGATCAGCGACGGCGACGAGAAGTACATCGAGGCGCCCCGCGAGGAGCTCTACGACCTGCTCCAGGACCCGGACGAAGGCTCAAACCTGGCGGCGGATCGGCCCGGGAGTGTCGATCGGCTCCGTGACGAGCTGATCGCCTGGATCGAGCGCAGCGAAGCCGGCGCGATCGGGGCACGGGGCGCAGCGGTCGCCGACGATCCCGACCGGCTGGCCGCGCTCCGCTCGCTCGGCTACCTCGGAGTCGGCGGCTCGGAGGGCGGCTCCGCCCTGGCGGACCCGAAGGACAAGATCGGCGTCTACGCCGCCATGATGGCGGCGCTCGGCGCCTGGGAGCTGGGCGACACCGAGCAAGCGCTGGCGATCATCGACGAGCAGATCGCGGCGGATCCCGAGTTCGCCGGCGCTTGGCATTTTCGCGGCATCGTCCTCGCCGGCTCCGGCCGCCCGGTGGAGGCCGCCGAAGCGTTCGAAGCTGCCCTCGACGTCGATCCCGAGCACTCACTCGCCGGCCGCGAGCTGGCCCGCGCCTACCGGGCGCAGGGAGACTTCGATCGCGCGGCCGCCACCTTCCGGGCGCAGCTCGCGTCGAGCCCGAGCGACCTCGACCTACGCTGGGAGCTCGGCGACACGCTGATGCGCGCCGGCCGCTGGAGCGAGGCCCGCTCGGTCTTTCACGAGGGCCTGGCGCTGGCGCCGGACCACCCCAGGATGCACTTCGGCACCGGCGTCGCGGCGCTGCAGGAGGGCGCCCCGGCGGAGGCGCTGGCCGCGTTCGACCGCGCCGCCGCGGCGGCGCCCGATCTGCCGAGCCTGCACTACCATCGCGGGGACGCCCTCGAGCGTCTGGGCAGGACCGAAGAGGCGCTGGCCGCCTACGAGGCGGAGATCGAGCGGCAGCCCGGCCACTACTTCTCGCTGTTCAACCGCGCCCGCTTGTTGGCGGTTCAGGGCGCTTCCCTCGATGAGGTCATCGCGGCGCTCCGCCAGGCATTGAACGCGCGTCCCGATGCCCCGGACGCGGCGCTGTTTCTCGCCCAGTCGCTGGTCGATCGTGGCGACGCCGGCGACCTCGCCGAGGCCGAGCGCTGGGCCACGGCAGGCCTGGCCGGCGCCGCGGTCCCGCAGCTCCGGGCGATGGGGCACGCCACCCTTGCCCAGGTGTACGAGGCCCAGGGGCGCAGCGAGGAGGCGGCGCGCGAGCGGGCCGCGGCGCAACGGCTGTCCGGGGGTCGGTAGACGGCGCGTTGGGCGAGGTGAACGGCGGCTCGAACTACCCGACGAACGAGACAGCATGTCGCGCGAAGGTTAGCTCCTGCCCGATGCTGCGGGCCGCCGCCCCCTGGGTCAGCCGCGGTAGCGCAGGTCCTTGAGGTTGATGCCGAGGTCGAGGTCGATCTGCAGGCTCACCAGCGACCGGGCGAGGCGGGCGTCCTCGGCGTGATCGACGAGCCGCTCGCGGAGCTTCGGCGTGAAGGACGGCGCGGGGGTGGTCTCGGAGGCCGATGCGGGATCGGCCTCCGCCAGGTCGGGTGCCGCGGGGTTGGCCGCCGCGGGGCCGGCTGCCGCCAGGTCGGCTGCCGCGGGGTTGGCCGCCGCAGGGTCGGCTGCCGCCAGGATTGCCTCCAGCGTCCCGTGCTCGGCGATCAGCTTGGCGGCCGTCTTGACGCCGATACCCGGTACGCCGGGGATGTTGTTGGTGCTGTCACCGGCCAGCGCCAGCAGATCGACGAGCTGCTCGGGGCCGACGCCGAAGCGCTCGACGACGTAGGCGCGGCCGAGGTCATGCTGCTTGAAGTGGTCGCGCACCACGATGCGATCGGAGAGCAGTTGCAGGAAGATCTTGTCGGTGGAGAGGATGACGGCCTGCCCGCCGGCCCCGGCGATCTTGACCGCCAGCGTCCCGACGACGTCGTCGGCCTCCACCCTGGGCAGCTCGAAAGAGGTGACGCCGGCGGCGGCGAAGGCATCGCGGTAGGCGGGCAGCGCCTCGCGCAGCGCCTCGGGCATCGGCGCGTGGCCGCGCTTGTAGTCGCGGAACAATAGATGGCGCCAGCCCGGCTCCCGCCCCTCGAAGACGATGATCGCGTGGCTCGGGCGGCACTCGTTCAGGGCCCGCTGCAGCGACTGGACGCACGATACCTTCGCCCCTTCCGCCTTCACGGGGCCGTCGTCGCCGGGCTGGGCGGCGTAGACTCGCCGCACCAGGTTGAGCGCATCGACGAGCAGCAAGCGGATGGCCATTCGAATGCGCCTCTATCTTGCCGGCAGGCTGCGGTCCCGGTTGAGCCAGTAGATCAGCGCACCGGCCAGAACGAACGCCCCGGCGCCGCCCAGCACCTTGATCTCGTAGAGCAGAGCATTGGCCTCGGCGGGGGGCTTCATCGACACCGCCATGGCGAGCAGGGTGGTCAGCAGGCCGCATACGCCGAAGCCGATCGCCAGCCCACGGTTCGCCGGGATCCTGCGGATCGCGGCGGGCTGAATGAGCGGCGCCAGAGAATCGCCGGCGGGAACCTGCGGATCGGCTGCGGGAACCCGCGGATCGCCGGCGGGAGCCTGCGGATCGCCTGCGGAAGCGTCGCGCCGCCGCAGCACGATGTACGCCGCGAACATGTAGACGTAGGGAATGAAGTAGACGAGCAAGGTGGTGTCCAGGAGGGTCAGGTAGGCCTCCTCGACGGTCGCCCCGACGAAGCTCATCAGTATGAAGCCGCTGGCGATGACCGCCTGCACCGAGACCGCCACGTACGGCGAGCCGTAGCGCGGATGGATGCGACCGAAGGCCTGCGGCAGGTATTTGTCGACGCCGGCGACGAACGGCATGCGCGCGGCGCCGGTGAACCACGCCATCAGGCCGCCGATGCCGCCGACCGTGATCAGCAGGGCGAGGATGTTGGTGGTCCAACCCAGGCCGATGCGGTCGCCGATCGCCGCGATCCCCTGCAGGAAGCCGCTGATGATGTTGATCTCGCCGGCTGGCAACGCGACCAGCAGCGCCAGCGTGCCGCCGACGTAGAGCGTCGCCACCACGAAGCCCGAGATCACCACCGCGCGCGGGATCGTGTGCGCCGCGTCGCGCACCTCGGCGGCGAGCACCGAGGCGAGCTCGAGGCCGCTGAAGGCGAAGCAGATCGCCGCCCACAGCTCCAGGCTCTCGAAGCGGATCACCCCCGCGAAGAAGCTGCCGGGCGGCATCGGGTTGGCGAGCCCGTAGCGGACCACGGCAACGGCCCCGAAGACGATCAGGATGGTCGCTGCCGCCCAGGTGCCGACGCCACCGACGTTGTGCACCCAGCGGCCCGCCGTCAGGCCGATCAGGTTGAACAGCCACACCGTCCACAGCGCCGCCAGCGAGAACATCAGCACGTACAGGCGGCTCTCGCCGACCTCCTGGTAGCCGCTGCCGGCGACGAACACCGAGACGCCGGCGATGAACACCAGCAGGTTGGGGAAGTAGACGAGGTTGTTGGTCCAGTAGCACCACCCCGACATGAAGCCGTGGAAATCGCCGAAGGCGGTCTTGGTCCACAGGTAGACGCCGCCCTCGCCGGGCAGCCGCGAGGTCAGCTCGATGACCGCGAACGCCTGCGGCAGGAAGAAGAGCAGCAGCGCCCCGAGCCACAGCAGGATCGACGTGTTGCCGCTGGCCGCCGCCAGCGAGATCCAGCGCAGGCTGGCGATCGCGGCGACGTTGAGCAGCACCACGTCGGTGGTGCCGAGGGCCTGTTTCAGCGGCATGGCGGGTATTCTGGTTCCAGGCGCTCGAAGCCGGGCGTCATCCGGCGTCGTTCGGCGCGGCAGGGGTCGGAACCTTGCCGGCGATGCGGCGGCAGGTGGCTCACGGCGGCAAGGGTACTGTACCTGCTCCGGCGGATCACCCGGCGGCGAGCCGCCGCTCGCCGAGGGGTTCCCGCGCTGGAGCACGACGGCCGTCCACGGAGACCGTCCGGGGCAAGCTCACGCGACTCCTATAGAATGGCGCCGGCCCTGGATCGTTCGGAAGCACGGACCATGAAGAGGCACGGAGCATGAACCTGCTGGTCGCGGTCGTCATCCTCTATCCCGTCATCCTGCTGGGCGTCAGCATCTGGCGCGCCCGCGGCGTCACCAGCCACGACGACTTCATGGTGGCGGGGCGCTCGGTGCCGGTCTACATGCTGGTGGGAACGCTGGTTTGCACGTGGATCGGCTCGGGCTCGTTGTTCGGCGCCTCGGGGCTCGCCTACCGCACGGGGATCTCGGAGCTGTGGTTCTCGTCGGGGGCCTGGGCCGGGCTGATCGTCGCCTACTTCCTGGCCGGCCGGGTACGCCGCATCGCCGACTACACGGTCCCCGACCTGCTGGAGCGCCGCTACGGCCCGACGGCGCGGGTGCTGGGGACGATCACGATCATCCTCGCGTACGTGGCCATCGCCTCGTACCAGTTCCGCGGCGGCGGCTGGATCCTGGCGATCGTCACCGATGGCGCCATCAGCCCCGTGCAGGGGATGCTGATCACCGCCGCCGCCATCGTGCTGTTCACCGCCATGGCCGGGATGGTGTCGATCGTCTCGGTCGACATCTTCAACGGCGTGGCCATCCTGGCGGGCGTCTTGATGGCGCTTCCCTACATGGTCTGGAAGCTCGGCGGCATCGGCGGCGTGCTCGCCAACCTGCCGGCCGAGCACACGACCGTGCTGGGCGGCCACAACCTGCTGTGGGTGGTAGGCATCGCGATGCCGACGTTCCTGCTGCTGCTCGGCGAGAGCGGCATGTACCAGAAGTTCTTCTCGGCCAAGGACGAGAACGCGGCGCGCCGCGCCGTGGCCGGGATGGTCATCGGCGTCGTCGGCATCGAGACGGCGCTGGCGCTGCTGGCGATCACCGGCCGCGCCGCCAACGCGGGGCTGCTCGGCACCAGCGAGATCATCGGCCGGGCGGCGTCGGAAACGGTGATCCTGGACATCGCCCGCAACCAGGTGCCCTTGCTGATGGGGGCGATCCTGCTCGCCGCCGCCATCGCCATCGTGCTGTCCACCGGCAACACCTTCTTGCTGGTTCCCTCCACCAACGTCAGCCGCGACATCTACCAGCGCTTCGTCAACCCCGAGGCCAGCGAGAAGCAGCTGCTGACCATGCAGCGCGGCTGGATCGTCGGCTTCGGCGTCATCGGCTTGCTGCTGCAGACGCAGTTCTCCCAGGTCCTGGAGCTGGCGCTGTACGCCTACTCGCTGGTCGGAGCCAGCCTGACCCCGGCGCTGCTGGCGGCCTTCCTGTGGAAACGGGTAACCGCGCAGGGAGGGACCGCCTGCATCGCCGGCGGCATGATCACGGTCGTCGGCCTGGTGGTGATGAGCCGCCTGGGCATGGGCTTCTCGCTTACCCTGGGCGGCACCGAGTTTGATTTCGCCAGCAGCGACTACATCGTCATCCCGGCGGTGCTGGTGACGCTGAGCCTGCTGGTCGGGGTCAGCCTGGCGACGCCGCCCTCGCCGGAGAGCAAGTGGGAGAAGTTCTTCGCGGCGGCGGCGGAATGACCGCAGGGCATCGCGTGCAGACCCGTTGCCGCGGCGCGAGAAGCGCTGCTCGCGCAGGTCGAGCGGCGCCGCATGTTCGTACCCGAGACGGGCAATGCCCCGATCAGGACCCGACCCGCGCGACTGTGGGACTGGAGACTGGTCCTGTGGGACGCTAGGCTAGCGGTTCCTCATGGGCGCTCCCCTGATGCGCGCCTTCGATCACCCCACCGTGACCGAACCCAAGGAGACCGATATGATCAGCAGGATTCGGCGCTTCGGATCAGCCCCATCGCTGGCGGCCTTGATGCTCGCCGCCCTCTGGCTGGCCGGTTGCGCCTCCCAGGAGCCGCCGCCCGAGAGCGAAACCGGCAGCGAGCCGCCCCCCGCCGCCGCCGCCGCCGACCTGCCGCGCGTCTTCTTCGTCAACGTGGAGGACGGCGGCCAGTACCCGACCGAGCAGGAGATCATCTTCGGCGTCGAGAACTTCGACATCGTCCCGGTCGAGGACCCGATGGTGGTGCGCCCAGGTGAGGGGCACTATCACCTGGCGGTCGACGTGCCCTGCGCTGCCGCCGGCGAGATCATCGTGCAGGGAACTCCGTCGTACATCCACTTCGGCGACGGCAGCGACCGGATCACCATGCAGTTCGACTCCGGTGAGCACAGCCTCTGTCTGCAGGTGGCCGACGGCGAGCACCGGGTCATCGCGGGACCCGAGCACGCGGGCCTCACCCAGGAGATCCACGTCACGGTCGTCGAGTAGCCAGCCTACGGACGGGGAAGCTATCCCCAGCGGGGCTGCGAGTCGGGGTCGATGCCGAGCATGCCCTTGCCGATGAACTCGTGCGCGAGCACCGAGTTGGCGGGATGGAAGCGGCCGGCGCGGGCGTCGCGGAAGAGGCGCTCGAGCTCGCTCTTCTTGAACATCCCGAAGCCGCCCGACAGGTCGAGGGCGCGATCGATGATCTTCCAGCCGCTCTCGACGGCGTTGTACTTGGCGGCGATGATCTTCACCGCCCAGGCGGGGCCGTAGTCGACGCCGTTGCTCCAGTCCTCGGCGACCTTGTCGAGCTGCGGGCCGATTCCCTCGAGCATCATCGTCATCTCGGCGACGCCGTGCTGGATCTCGGGGTGGCGCGACATGCCGCCGGGCAGGGCGATGGTCGGCTTCTCCTGCACCGACTGGATGGTGAGGTCGAGGGCGCGCTTGGCGACCGCGTAGTAGACGTTGCCGAAGTTGATCAGCGCCCAGGCGAAGATGCCGAGCACGAAGGGGTCGATGCCGGCGGCGCCGGCGGGCACGATGCGGGCGATGCGCTCGTCGGGGATGAAGACGCCGTCGAGGATGGTGTCGTCGCTGCGGGTGGCCCGCATCCCCATCACGTCCCAGGTCTCCTTGATCGTGTAGCCTTCGTCGTCGCGCCGCATGAACGCGTGGACGATCTTGGGGCTGTCGGGGTCGGAGGCGTCCATGCCGTGCAACCCGAGGCGCGTCCAGGTGGGGGTCAGGCTGCCGAACCCCTTGCGGCCGGTGAACCGGTAGCCGCCGTCGACGGGCTCGGCCTTGGTGGTCGACAGCAGCAGCGGCAGGTCGTTGCCCGACTCCGCGTGGCCGGCGGCGAACACCTCACCCTTGCCGGCCTCCTTCAGCAACCAGTCGATGGACTTGTCGCCGGCGCGGCTGAGGTCGGCGACCAGGCCGACCCAGTAATTGTGCATGTTGATGCACAGCGCCGTGGCGGGGGCGTAGTAGGCGAGCTGGCGGGTCTGGGCGGCGACCTCGGCCAGGCTCATCCCGTAGCCGCCGTACTCCTCGGGCACGGCCATCAACAGGTAGCCGGCTTCCTTCAGCTCGTCGAAATCATCCTGGCAGAAACGGTTCTCGCGGTCGTAGACCGGGGCGCGCTCGGCGCAACGTTGGAGCAACGCTTCGTCGAGTGCGAATTTCTTGGCCATATGGGGGCTCCTCAGCGGATTGGGTGGGGTTCACAGGGGCTCGCTTCGGCCCGAGAGCTGAACGCTCATGGTCTCGGCCCGGGGAAAGCGGACACCTGCTGGATTCACTGGCAAAAGCCCAGTTTGTACCATGCGCCGGGGGCCGAGAAAATCCGTCGCTCGCGGATCGATCGCCGGCGGCATCCGAGCGGGCTGCCGGCGAGCGACGAGCTCACACCGAAAAACGGATGTTGAGGATGTCGCCGTCCTGGACGACGTAGACCTTGCCCTCGAGGTGGAAGAGGCCCGCTTCCTTGACCGCCTTCTCGGAGCCTTGCGTCATCAGGTCGTCGTAGGTGAAGCGCTCGGCGCGGATGAAGCCGCGCGCCAGATCCGTGTGAACGGCGCCGGCGGCGTCGACCGCGGTGTCGCCGCGGCGGATGTTCCAGGCGTGGACCTCCTTGGGGCCGACCGTGAAGAAGGTGATGTAGCCGACCACCTGGTGGGCCAACCGCGTGAGCCGGGAGCGCGCCGAGCCCGCGATGCCGATGTCCTCGAGAAACGCCTTGGCCTCGTCGTCGTCGAGCCTCGCCAGCTCCATCTCGAAAGCGCCGGCGAACTCGATGACGCGGTGGCGGGCGGCGATCTGGTCGAGCAGCTCTTGGTTGTTGCCGAACTGCGAATCGGAAGAGTTGACGATAACCAGCACCGGTTTCTGAGTGAGCAGCTGGAAGCCGCGGACGGCCGCCTCCTCGTCGGCGGTCAGCGCCAGGTCGCGCGCCGCGCCGCCGGCCTCGAGCTGGGCGTGGATCCTGCGCAGCGCCTTGCCCTGGAGCTTGACCTCGTGGGTGGCAATGCCCTTCTTCTCGGCGGCATCGATGCGCTCGAGCCGCTTCTCGACCACGATCAGGTCGGCGAGCAGCAGCTCTTCGTCGAGCCGCTCGACGTCGCGCAGCGGCGTCGGCTCGCCTTCCCCGGCGCCGCCAAAGTTGCGCACCACGTAGGCGAGCGCGTCGGCGTTCTTGACCAGGCCCATCGTGCTCGCCGAGAAGATCTCGCCGCCTTCACCGCCGCGTCTCGCCACGCCGACGAAGTCGACGAACGTCACCGTCGCATGGACCACCTTCTTCGGCTGGTACATCTCGGCAAGCCGCTCGACCCGCTCGTCCTCGACGTCGACGACGGCCACGTTGGGCTCCGCCTTGGGGTTCGCGTAGGGGGTCACCTCGACGCCGGCGCGGGTGACGGCGTTGAACACGGTGGTCTTGCCGGAGTTCGGCAGGCCGATGAGGGCGAGCTCCATGGCGACGAAGTCTACTCGCTGCCCCAGATCGCCGGCGTCGCCAGCTCGAGGCTGTTGCCCGCAGGGTCGCGAAAGTAGATCGAGCGGCCGCCGCCAGGCCAGGCGACCTCGCTCTCGATGGCAACACCGCAGGCCGTCAGCCGCCGCCTCCAGTGCTCGAGCTCGGCCTCGGTGGCGCGAAACGAGACGTGCCCGGGCCCCTCGGCGCCGTGCGGCGGCACCTCGAGCTCACCCGGCGCCGACTCCGCGCGCGTCGCCTTGGGGTTGAAGAGCAGCAGCATGCCGTCGCCGCAGCGGAAGAACAGGTGACGCCCTTCCTGCTTGCCGAACAGCTCGAGGCCGAGGACGCGGACATAGAAGTCCTCGGCGGCGGCGAGGTCCGGACAATACAGGCAGGTCTCGAGGATCGCGGTGACGCGCGGCGATGTCATCGGTGGTCCCGGCCTAACCCGCAGGCTGGCTGCTCGGCGCCGGCTGCGCCTTTTCGCCGTCGCGAACGATCATCCGGTAGGCCTCGACCAGCGCCTGGACGATGGCGACCAGCACCGGGCCGAGGAAGAGGCCGAGGAAGCCGAAGGCGCTGATGCCGCCGAGCACCGCCAGGAAGGTCAGCAACGGGTGCATCTTGACCCGCCCGGCGATCAGCATCGGCCGCAGGAAGTTGTCCGCCAGCCCGACGACGATCGCCCCCCAGACGACCAGCACCAGGCCAGCGACCCAGCGGCCCTGCACGGCGAGCACGATCGCCGCCGGCCCCCAGACCAGCGCCGGCCCGACGACCGGCAGGAACGACAGGAACGCCATCACCGTCGCCCAAAGCACCGGCGAGCGCAGGCCGAGAAGCCAGAAGGACAGCCCTCCCAGGACCCCCTGGGTAACCGCCACGGCGATCCCGCCGTAGACGCTACTGATGATGACCGCCTGCACCCGCTCGATCATCAGTCGCTTCTCGTCGTCGGCCACCGGCACCAGCTCGACGAACCCCTTGACGAGCTTGTCGCCGTCGCGCAGCAGGTAGAAGAGCGCCAGCACCATCACCGCGAAGCTGAGGCCGAAGCTCGCCAGGTTGGCGATCAGCGCCGAGCTGTGCCCCAGCAGCCATTGCGACAGGCCCTGCGCCGTCGAGCCGATCGTCGTTCGCAGGTCGGGGACCTGGACGAGTCCCTGGTAGTCGGGGATCTCGACCCAGCCCCCGACCAGCGATTCCAGCCAGTCGCGGGCGTCGCCGAGAAACCCCCAGCTCGAGGGGTCCAGGGGTGGCATCTGATTGATGTTTTCCTGCACGTAGCGGAGCCCGGAGACGGCCTCGCCGATAAGCACCGTGGTCAGCGCGGCGACGGGGCCGAAGAGGATGAGCGCCGCCATCAAGCAGGTGAACAGCGCCCGGGGCGTGTCCCAGCGGATCCAGCGGCGCAGCCACAGGTTCACCGGCGAGAGGAGGATCGCGAAGATCGCCGCCCAGGCGAGCGGCTGGGCGAACGGCGCGAAGACGAGGAAGGCGGCATAGAGAATCAGCGCCAGGCAGAAGAGCCCGACGACCCATGCCAGCAGCTCCCGGCTCCTCGCTTGCTCGAGCTTCACGAGGCGGCAAATCTACCACGCCTCCCCCGGGCGGTATGATTGCGCCGAGGAGGCACCATGAACGGCATCCACGGCATCCATCACATCACCGCCATCGCCGGCGATCCGCAGCGCAACCTCGACTTCTACAGCGGCGTGCTCGGCATGCGGCTGGTCAAGCGTTCGGTCAACCAGGACGATCCCTACACCTACCACCTGTTCTACGCCGACGGTGAAGGGAACCCGGGCACCGACCTGACGTTCTTCCCCTGGCCGGGGGGACGCCCCGGCCACGTGGGAACGGGGATGGCCGCGGAGGTCGGGCTGGCGGTGCCGGAGGCGAGCCAGTCGTTCTGGCGGCATCGACTCTGGGACGCAGGCGTCGCGCCGGGCACCGAGACCCGCTTCGGCGAGCCGGTGGTGACCTTCCGCGATCCCGACGGCATGCCACTGACCCTCTACGGGGTCGCCGCTGCAGGCATGACGCACGCGTTCGCGCCCTGGGCCGAGAGCCCGGTTCCCGAGGAGCACCAGGTCCGCGGCCTGCACGTCGCCCGCTTGCACGAGGAGGACTTCGAGCGGACGGCGCGCTTCCTGACCGCGACGCTGGGTTGCACCGAGGTCGGCGAGGAGGGCGGCTGGCACCGCTTCGCGATCGACGGCGGCGGCTCGGGCGGGCTGATCGACGTGCGTGGGCTGGGCGCCGCCGAGCCCGGCTCGTGGGGCCCCGGCGTCGTGCACCACGTCGCCTTCCGGGTCACCGATGACGACGAGCAGCTCGCCGTCCGCGACGTCGTCGAGGCTGCCGGGCGCAACCCGACCCCGGTGATCGACCGCTTCTGGTTCCGCTCGGTCTACTTCCGCGAGCCCGGCGGCGTGCTCTTCGAGCTCGCCACCGAGGGCCCCGGCTTCACCGTCGACGAGGACCCCGCGCACCTCGGCGACCGCCTGATCCTGCCGCCGTGGCTCGAAGACAAGCGCGCCGCGATCGAGGCGGCGCTGCTGCCGCTGAGCACCGCGGCTCACGCTCCGTCGCGGGAGCGGGCGGGCCCGCACACCCGAGTATCGGAGTCACGCCGTGGTCTTGGGTAGTCCCGGCAGCCACCAGGAAGCAGCCACTCGGTGGCCGGGTTCCTGCTGCTCGCCGCGGTCGCGCGCCTTTCGATCCACTCCGACGCCCGGAGCGGAAAGGGCGTGAGTTGGCGCCGTCGCGCGCCTACAATTTCAGGCTCGCGAAGCCGCGCATCTCCCGGCGCCGAGCCAGGTGGCGCGCCGACCCTCCCGACAAGACAGACGATGGACCGAGAAGAACGCCCAGTGAACTCTGCCCACGAGTTCGAAACGCCCGTCGAGGAGAACGTCGAGGCGCCGGACAAGCCGGTGCAACGGAAAATAGCCGACCTGATGCGCCCCAGGCCGGAGGCGGCTGAGCCGGAGGTGGTCGACCCGGTAGAGACCGAGCCGGAGCCCGCTGAGCCGGAGGTGGTCGAACCTGCGGAGACCAGGGCGGAGGCGGCTGAATCGGAGGCGGTCGCGCCGGTTGAGACGGAGCGGAAACGCGCTCAACCGAGGAT
>DASWHK010000085.1:0-10201 GCA_036398215.1 Acidobacteriota bacterium
CGGGCGATCGCCTCCGACAGCATCACGTCGAGCGTGCGGGCGCCATCTACCGGCAGCTCGGGATCGAGCCGCCAGACGGCGCTGCGCACGGCGCCGAGCAGGTCGACGTCCGGCCGCGCCGGCGCCACCAGCATGACGACATCGGACATTGGCACCTGCGGGATCGACACGTACATCGCCGGCTCGACGGCCTCGGTGGGGCCGTTGAAGCGAACGTTGCCGACCACGCCCGCGATCTCGAACCAGCGCGGCGTGGTGCCGTCGCCGAACATCCGCTCCATGCTCGGGATGCGCATTCGCTGGCCGACGGGGTCGTCGCCGGGGAAGTACTGGGCGACGAAGGCCTCGTTGATCACCACGACGTCGGGGTGTCCCGCGTCATCGGTTCTCCCGAATATTCGGCCTTTCATGAGCGGTATGCCGGCCGTCTCGAAGTAGCCCGGAGTCACCGGGCGGAAGCTCGCGCCCATGCTCGCGTCGGGCGGCGGCTCCGGCCGCCCCTCGATCCGGAAGCTGTCGTGCCAGCTCTTGCGGAGCGGGTGGTCATAGCCGAAGGCCACCGAGGCGATCGCCGGCGAGGTGGTGAGCGTTTCCTCGAGCTGTTCGAAGAATCCGAGAGCCGCGTCGGTGCTCGGATAGCGCGTCTGCGGCAGCGACACGGGGACGGTCAGCACGCCGGCCCGCGAAAACCCCGGATCGATGCGCTTGATCTGCAAGAAGGTGCGCACCAGCAGGCCGGCGCCGACCACCAGCATCACCGCCATGCACGCCTGCGCGGCGACCATGAAGCCCTGGGCGCGGCGGCGCTTGCCGTCGGCGGTCAGCCCGCGGGCCCCCTGGCGGAGCCGGTCGAGCATGCCGGGCCGCGTCGCCGCGATCGCCGGGCCGACGCCGAGCGCGGCGCCGACCAGCAGCGCGACGCCGACCGTGAATGCCAGCACCGCGACATCGATCCCCACCTCGTTCATCCGCGGGACCTGGAACGGCACCAGCGCCTTGATGAGGCCGACGCCGAAGTAGGCGAGCGCGACGCCGGCGGCGGCCCCCGCGCCGGCGAGCGCCAGGCCTTCGACGAGGCTCTGGCGGACCAGCGTCCAGCGGCCGGCGCCCAGCGCCGCGCGCACGGCGGTCTCGGACCGGCGCGCGTCGTTGCGGGCGAGCATGAGGCTGGCAACGTTGGTGGCCGCGATCAGCAATACCACCCCGGCCGTGCCCATCAGCACGAGGAGCGCCGCCTGGGCGCCGCCGGTGATCTCGTTCTTCAAGAGCTCGACGCGAAAGCCCTCGCCGGCGACGACCGGGTGCTGCTCGGCGATCGACGCGGCGAGCGCGTCGACTGCCTCGTTGGCCCGCGCGATGCCGACGCCCTCGCGCAGCTTGCCGATCGCGCCGAGGACGTGCGATCGGCGGTTGGCGTAGAAGTCGTCGGTGAGGCGCAGCGGCACGAGGAAGTCGTGGTTGTCGGGGGTGAACGGCATCTCGCCGTTGACCGTCGCGTAGGTCGGGTAGATCCCGCGGGGGAGCACGCCGACGACCTCGTAGGATGCGCCGTCGAGGTTCAGCGCGCGGCCGACGATGTTCGGGTCCGAGCCGAAGCGCCGCGCCCACAGCTCCTCGCTGACGATGACGACCGGAGGGCCGCCCGGATCCTCCTCGTCGGCGCGGAACGGGCGGCCGACGAGCGGCTGGACGCCGAGCACGTCGAAGTAGCTGGCGCTCACCCGGCCGCCGCGAATGAGCTGCGGGGCGTCGCCGCCGATCAGCGTGGCACTGGTGAAGCCGAAGGCGGCGGCGCTGTCGAAGACGTCGTCCATCGCCCGCACGTCGGCGAAGTTGCCCGGCGTCATGCGGCCGCGCTGGCCGCTGGCCAGCGAGTACTGCCAGATCCCGACGACGCGATCCGGGTGCTCGTAGGGCAGGGTATCGAGCAGCACGCCCTTCACGACGCTGAAGATCGCCGTGTTGGCGCCGATCCCGACCGCCAGCGTCAACACGGTGACGGCGAAGTAGCCGGGGTTGAGGCGAAACGTTCGCAGAGCGTAACGAAGCTCCTGAACCAGGCGATCGAGCATGCCGGTCGCTCTCCCTTCTGGAGGTCGGGCTCGGGGGAGCTGGTCGTGGAAGGAAACGTCGCGGGTCGGGACGATCGCGGGGCTGCGGGAGCGCGTGGCAACGCGCGAAGCGGAGCTCGATGCGCCCTGCCGCCGCGCGTCGTTACCAGCGCGCTCGTCGATCGGACTGCGGGGGGCATCCGCGTCTCGCCCACCGATCAGCCGCCGCGCCTCGAGCGCGCGCGGGACGAGCTCGGCGCAGGCCTTGAGGGCGAAAGCGGCGGCGCGCAGACCGCCGTGTCGGACGCGCGTGTCGGCGTACAGATCGGCGAAGAGCTGCTGCATCTCGGGGCCGGCGTCGCGGCGAATCGGCTCGGGGTAGAGGCGCAGCAGCAGCGCGTAAAGGCGCGGCCAGAGGCGTGGCGAGCCACCGAGCACGGCGTTGCCTCCGGGCCTCCTGCTCATCGGCCCGTGTCCTCGATCAAGTCGCTGGCGGCGGCGGCCTCGACCATCCGCTTCATGCGCGCCGCCTCGGCGGCGGCGACCTTGCGGCCGAACGGGGTGATTCGGTAATTGCGGCGCCGCTTGTCGGGGCCGGCCGCGCCCGGCGCGGCGGCCTGGCGCGCGATCAGCCCCGACTCGGTGAGCCGCAGCAAGATGGCGTAGAGGTTGCCGGGCAGCAGGCTGATCTGCCCGTCGCTGCGCGCCTCGATCTCCTTGACGATCGCGTAGCCGTGGCTGTCGCCGTCGGCGAGGACGAGCAGCACGGCGAACTCCACCGCGCTCATCGGCAACAGGTCGTTGACGTTCGGCTTCTGCGGCATCGCTTGAGCTCCAAAGGGCAACTCGAAGGGAAGGACCGCCGGCCGCCCGGCGACGCCAATCCTGATGGATCCAAGTATACTGACTTACAGCATACTGTCAACGAGCACATCGCGCTGGCGCGGAGCCGGCCGCACTCTTCGACGGATTCGTGCCTTGCAAGGCACTCCGGCCCCCGTCGCCGGGTACGCGTGACGTAGCCGCCTATGCTTCCGCGCGCAGTGCCTTCGCCGGGTGGATGCCCGCCGCTCGCCGCGCCGGGATCCATGCGGCCAGGAGTGCGATCGCTGCCAGTCCGAGCCCTACTGCCGCGTACGTAAGGGGATCGAGCGGCTCAACGCCGAACAGCAGGCTGCGCAGCAGCCGGCTCCCGGCGGCGGCCAGGAGGAGACCCACGGGCACGCCCATTGCCACCAACCGGACGCCTTCGCCGAGCACCAGCCGCACCACGTCGCCGGCGTCAGCCCCGAGCGCTTGGCGCACGCCGAGCTCGTGGCCGCGCTCGGCGACGGCGTACGCCACCACCCCCGCAAGGCCCACCGACGCCAGCGCGGTGGCCAGGAGCGCGAACGCCCCGATCAGCATCGCCTGGTGGCGGGGGCCGACCCGGTGCTCCCAGAGCAACCGCTCGAGCGGGCCCACCTCCGTGATCGGAACCGTTCGGTCGAGGTCCCACACCACCTGGGCCGCCGCGCCAGCGAGCGCCAGGGGGTCGCCGCTTGTGCGCACCGTGATCGTGAACCCCGCGACGAAGCTCCCGTTCTCCCAGTACGGCGTCGAGTCGTGTCCTCGCAAAAGATACAGAGTCGGCGTGGGAGGCGCCGCCGGCCCCTGGTGGCGCACGTCTCCGACGACCCCGACGACCTCGTAGGACACCCGGTCGATCGGCGCCATCTGCCCCCAGCGGATGGTGATGCGCTCGCCGACGGGGTCCTCGACGGGGAAGAAGCGTCGCGCCATCTCCTCGTCCACGAGAATCGCCGGCGGCGCCCCGCCCGAGTCCCGCTCGTCCAGCAACCGCCCCTCCACCAGGGGGATTCCCAGGCTTCGGAAGTAGCCCGGCTCGAAGGCCCGCAGCTCGGCCAGCGTCTCCTCCCCCGGGCGTGGGGACGGGCGGTCGTCGCGTGTGAACTCGTACATCCTCCGGAATGTGAACGGAAGGACGCTCACGCCGCCGACCGCCTCGACGTCCGGCAGCCGCGCGATCCCGCTGCGGACTCCCTCGTAGAACGCGCGCAGGTCCGCCTGCGCCGGGTGGGCTGCCTGCGGCGGTGAGACCCGGAAGACGAGCACGCCCTCGGGCTGGACGCCGGTCTCTACCCGCGTGAGGTGGTCGAGGCTCCTGAGGAGGAGTCCGGACGCCACGAGGAGGACCGCCGAGGCGGCCAGCTCAGCTGCCACCAGCGCCCGCCGGACCCGCCGCACGCGGCGCCCCTCTCCACCGCGCCCGCTCTCGCGGAGGCCTCGCGCCGGGCTTGCCCCCGAGACTTGAAGGAGCGGCGCCAGCCCGAAGAGGACGCCCGTGGTGGCGCTCACCAGGATGGTGAAGAGGAGGACCGCATCATCCACCTGCACCGAGGCGAGGCGTGGCAGACCCGGTGCGCCCAGAGCCACGAGCGCCCGGGTGGCGAGGGCCGCCAGCGCCAGACCACCGGCGCCCCCGAGGAGCGCCAGCAGGAGCCCTTCGGCCAGGAGCTGGCCCGCGAGGCGCGCGCGTCCAGCGCCCAACGAGATCCGCACCGCCATCTCACGGCCACGGCCGGCGCTCCGGACGAGGATCAGGTTCGCCACGTTGGCGCAGGTCACGACCAGGACCAGACCAGCGACCGCCGCGAGCACCAGCAGCGCTGGGCGGACCGGCCCGGTGAGGTCCTCGCGCAGCGACGCGGCGGTGAAAGCGTGGTCGGTGTTGGTGACGGGGTGCTCCCGGGCCAGGTCCCTGGAGATCGCCGCCAGCTCGGCCCGGGCGTCCTCGAGGGTGGCGCCCGACGCCAGACGGCCGAAGACCTGGAGCCACGGCTGGTCGCGCGCCGCGCCGTCGATCCAGCTCGGGCGAGAGGTCCAGATCTCCACGTCCGCCGCCGGTTCCCTAAGCTCCGGCTCCGCGACGCCCACCACGACGTACGGCTGACCGTCAAACGTCAGCGTCCGGCCAACGACCCTCCCGTCGCCACCGAAGACGCGCTGCCAGAGCCCGTACGAGAGCACGGCCGCCGGCTGGTGTCCTGGTTCATCCTCCTCCCGCAGCAGGTATCGACCCATGTGCGGGGCCCGTCCGAAGTGCCGGAAGAAACCAGATGAGACGCCCGCGATCTCCAGGCGGATCGGCTCGTTGGCTTGATACGTGACGTTCCAACCGGCCCGCAGGCTCAAGTCCTCGACGGTCCGCAGCCGCACCGCGAGGTCGTCGAAGTCGGCGGTCGACACGGTGCTACTCTCGTTGCCTTCCGGAAGCCAAACGGTCCCGATCCGTACGAGGCGGTCGGCTTCGGGGTAGGGCAGCGGCTCCAGCAGGACGGCGTTGATTACCGTGAACATGGCCGCGTTCGCGCCGATGCCGAGCCCCAGCGTCAGCACGACTGCGGCCGTGAAAGACGGGCTGCGGGCGAGGGCCCGGGCTGCGACACGGAGCTCCCGGAGGCCGGCCGTCGGCGATCGACGCCCGAGCCGTCGGAGTCGCAGGCGGAGTGCGTCCTCGGCGGCGGCGGCGAGGCGTCCGGGGGGACGGTCAGGCCGCGGCGCTTGGCCCACCGCACCGGCGGCCAGTTGTCCCAGCTCCGCGTCCCACTCCCGCAGCCACTCATCGCGCCGATCTCCCGGCACGACCCTTCCCAAGAGGCGCAGCACCCGCCCCGTCCAGCTTCGTATCGACATCATCCGTCAGGCCCCTTCCGGCTCCCAATCCGAACGGCCGCGCAGCGGGAACGGAAAACGCTGTCGGGCTTCCTCCACCAGCGGCTCCGCTGTGCGGCGGAGCTGGTAATACTTCCGCGAGGGACGTCCCTCGCGGCGGCCGATCTCCGCCGCTTCCCACGAGGACGCTACGAGCCCCTCCTCCTCTAGCCGCCTCAGGATCGGGTAGACGGTGCCCCCCCGGAGACCGGTGACGTCGGCGATGTCGAACCCGTAGCGGAGCCCCTCGTCCAGCGCCTGGAGGACCCTGGCGGTGGCGTAGGTCATGCGGATGCGCGCCATGATTCCTCCCAGCACTGCGTCAGCGCTTTGCGCTTTGCCTTCCTGACACGTTGGCAGCCACAGATAAGATACAAGTTAACTATATCTCTATCTAGATAGCAAAGTGAGATCGAGTGCCGGCCCGGCGGGCCTCTCCGCCTGGGTTGTGGTCGCCAGGATGACGGCTACGCGTCTGCCGGGAGGATTCGAAACGCCTTGTCTTCCGGCAGGCGCAGGGCGCGAAAGTGCCGCTCATCGAGGGTCAGCACGTCAGCGGTCCCGACCACCGAACCGCTCGAGCGGCTCGTCGACGCGTTCGGCCACGGTCGGATCACCGAAGCCGACGGGCCATAAAGGCACTCGCGGGCGCGGTCGATCCAAGGCGCTCACCTTCTCCTGGACGGCCGCCCGAATGAGATCGGCCTCGCTGCGCCCCTCCGCGGCCGCCACCCGTTCGAGCGCCGCTTTCAGATCCTCGGGCAGGTACACCGTCGTCTTTCGCATGCCATTCATAGCGCCATCATCTCCGATTAGCTGCGTCACAGGACCCGTGGGCTATCCTGCTCCGCCGGCCGCCATCATCGCCTCGATCTCGGCCAGGCGGGCCTCGATCTCGGCGCGCGGGATCCAGCGGCCGTTGACCATGACGCCGGCGTTGTCGGCGAAGCTGCTCACGTCATCGAGCGGGTTGGCGTTCAGCAGCACGAGGTCGGCGCGCTGGCCGGGGGCGACGGTGCCGAAGTCGTCGGCGCCGTAGAAGTCGGCGACCGCCTGGGTGCCGGAGTGCAGGACCTGAAACGGCGTCAGGCCGGAATCGACCATCACCCGCATCTCGTGGTGGATCGAGAAGCCGGGGACCGAGAACACCTGCGGCGAGTCGGTGCCGAGCAGCACCGGGACGCCGGCGTCGTAGAGCTCCTTGATGAGCCGCCGGCGCAGCTCGATCACCGGCCGGCCGGCATCGGGCGAGGGCAGGGTGGCGCGCCGCTGGTCGGCCTGCTCCGCCCACTGGCTGACGCCCTGGCCGAGCCCCTGCCGCCCCTCGGGCAGCCAGTAGCGCAGCTCGGGCCGCGCCGCGATCATCTCCTCGCCGGTGCGGCCGCCGAGAAACGTCTCCCAGAGGACCTCGGTGGGAACGACGCCGGCGCCGGCCTCGACGGTCGCCGCGACGACCTCGCCGATCTTCGACTCGTCGATCTGCGTGACGAGCTGCGGCAGGTCGAAGAGGCCGGCGGCGGCCACCGCCTCGCGATCGTCGATCATCGCCTCGATGAAGTTGTCGAGGTGGTCGATGGTGGTCTGCCCCTGCTGGAGCGCGCTGTAGAGGCCGACGAGGTTGGAGACGTGGCCGGAGAAGGTGATGCCGACCTCGTTCGCCGTCGAGGCGATGGCGGCGTAGACCTCGGGCGTCAGCCCCTCGTGGACCTTGAGGTGGTCGAAGCCGGCGGCGGCCGCCTCGCGCACCAGCCGCTCGGCGTCCTCGACGGTTTGCACGCTGTTGCCCGACATCGACGGCGCGCAGACGAACAGCCGCGGCCCGACGATCTCGCCGGCCTCGATCGCGTCGCGTAGCGGCAGATGGCTGGCGTTGCCCTGCATGCCGCGCACCAGGGTCACGCCGTTGGCGACGTACAGGAACAGCACCGCCTCGGTGAACGCCGCCTGCTCCGGGTTCGGGTAGTGGCCGTGCATCTCGGCGACGCCCGGCATCAGGAACTTGCCGCGGCCGTCCACCTGGGTGGCGCCGGCGGGCGTGTCGATCTCCATCATCGAGCCCATCTCGGCGATCCGGCCGCCGCGCACCACGACCGTCTGCCCGGGGACGACGCGCTCGCCATCCATCGGGATCACCGTCACGCCGACGAAGGCCGTGACCGGGCCGGCGCCGGCTCCCGGCTCCCCGCCGCCGGCGGGCGAAAGGGTCGGGGACTCCGGGGCCTCCGCGCAGGCGGCGATGACGACCGACAAGACCACGAGCGCCAACCAGCTCGTGCCTGAGATCGCCCGCTTCTTCGGGATCGTCATTCGCATGTACGTGGAAGCCGGTGGGCCCCACCACAGCCCACATTTCCACGCATACTATCAAAACAGGGCCGGCGTCTACGCTCTCGACAGCGCCGAGCTGATTGCGGGATCATTACCCCGTCGTGCAGAGCGCTTGGTCATGGCATGGGCCGAGCTGCACCGAGAGGAGCTCGGAGAGAACTGGAAGCACCTTCAGGCGGGGGCTCCGCCTTTCAAGATTGCACCGCTGAGATAAGCAGTCATGGTCCACGAAATCCATCAGGTGACGGGGTTCGAGAAGGTCGGGCCGTACACGCTTCGGGTCGACTTCGCCGACGAGAGCTCGCAGGTGATCGACTTCCGCTCGATCCTTCGAGGCGAGTTGTATGGGCCGCTGGCGGATGCCGAGATCTTCGATCAGGTTGCGCTCGATCCCGAGGCCCACACGCTCGTTTGGCCCAATGGCGCCGATTTCGATCCGGCGATCCTGCATGACTGGCCCGAGCGCGTTGCCGACTTGAAGCGGCTCGCGCGGGGGTGGGAGGCTCCCCGGGCTTCGAGAGACGGCTCGAACGGCGCGATTAGCCGGTAGCCGACAGCCGACGAGAGCCGGGCCACCCTTCGCGCATTCGCGAAGCTGTGCATACTGCTGCCTAGTGGTGCGCACTTCTCATCATGAAACTTACCGCGACCGGTTGACGAACACACCGAAACAGATCATAAGGGAGCCGAAACCTGGTTCATCCATCAGGGGAGGCGCACCATGAAGAGAGTTCGGTGGTACCTGGTCGTTGCTCCGCTCCTCGTCGTGCTGCTGGCGGCCGGTGCCGTGGCGCAGCAGCGCGAGGCGCCGGAGCAGGTGGTCACGCGGGCGGAGCTACGCTCGACGATCGCCACGCAGGAGCAGTACCACTCGGCGCTGACGCTGCTTCGCAACGTCATCGGCACGGGTGTCTCCGCCGACGCCGGCGGGCGCGGGGTCATCAAGATCTACGCCAGCTCGTCGGCCGTGCGCGGCGTGCCGACGCAGCTCGACGGCGTGCCGGTCATCGTCGAGGTCACCGGCCCCTTCGTCGCGTTCCAGGGCCAGGGCAACGGCAACGGCAACGGTAACGGCAAAGGCGGTGGCGGTGGCCCCGCGTTCGATCGCACGGGGCGGTACCGGCCGGCGCCGATCGGCGTCTCCACCGGTCATCCCGACATCACGGCGGGGACGATCGGCGCTCGGGTCACCGATGGCTTCAACGTTTACGCGCTGAGCAACAACCACGTGTACGCCAACCTGAACGCGGCCGACGTCGGCGACAACGTCCTGCAGCCCGGGACGTTCGACGGCGGCGTGGACACCGGCGACGCGTTCGCCACCCTGTGGGACTTCGGCGTCCTCGGCTTCGAGATCTTCGACGTCAACGTGGTCGACGCGGCGATCGCGCTCAGCTCGCCGTCCGAGCTGAGCAACGCAACGCCGCCCGACGGCTACGGCGTCCCGCGCGTCGAGACGATTCCCGCGGCGGTCGGCCTGCGGGTGATGAAGTACGGCCGCACGACCGGCCTCACCAAGGCGCGCATCAGCGACATCAACGTCTTCACGATCGTGCAGTACGGGCCCGATTTCTTCCTCTGGTTCGATCAGCAGATCCTGATCGGCGGCGTGAACTTCAGCGCCGGCGGAGATTCCGGCTCGCTGGTCGTCGGGGCCCAGGGCGCCAACGCTCGCAAGCCGGTCGGCCTGCTGTTCGCCGGCGGTTTCAACTCGACGCTCGCCAATCCGATCGACGCAGTGCTCGCCGAGCTGGGGGTGCGGATCGACGGCGAGTAGGAGGCGACGCCCCTGCGGCTTGAGCCGCGGCCCGTAACAGCCGAAGGCCGTAGGCTCGTGATCTCGGCAGGCAAGGCAGCCGGTCGGAGAGAGCGCGCGCTCGAAGCGCCGTGGAGGGGACGATGCAGGCACCGATCGAAGAGGCCCGCCGGGAGCTCGTGATCGAGCTGCGCGGAGCTCCCGGCGTGACCATGATCGGCATCGGCGAGTGCGACAGCCTGCCCTGCCTCCGCGTCTACGTGGTGGAGCTCACCGCCGAGCTGCGCGCCCTAATCCCCGACGAGCATCGCGGCTGGAAAGTCGACGTCCGCGAGTCCGGCCAGATCGAGGC
>DASWHK010000086.1:0-2078 GCA_036398215.1 Acidobacteriota bacterium
CTTGACCATGTCGCCGAGCGCCGCCGCATTGGTCGGCTCGCCGACCAGGCACAGGTCGAGCCGCTCGCCGCGGCCGGCCAGCCAGCGCAGCACCTTCGCCGTGCCGTTGACCGCCGGCCCCTCCTCGTCGCCGGTGATCAAGAGGCTGATCGAGCCGGGGAAGTCCGGGCCGTGGCCGGCGAGGAAGCCGGCGACGGCGGCGACGAAGGCGGCGATCGCACCCTTCATGTCGGCGGCACCCCGCCCGTAGAGCACGCCGTCGTGCAACACGGCGGCGAACGGGGGGTGCGACCACGCCTCGGCCGCGCCCGGCGGCACCACGTCGGTGTGCCCGGCGAAGCAGAAGTTGGGCCGCGCGGCTCCGATGCGCGCATAGAGGTTGGCGACCGGCGCGGTGCCGGCCTCTTCAAAGCGCAACGGCTGGCAGGCGAAGCCGAGCCCGCCGAGCGCCGCCGCGAGCACGGCGAGCGCGCCCGCGTCGGCGGGGGTCACGCTCGGGCATCGGATCAGCGCCTGGGCGAGCCCGACCAGGTCGAAGTCTCGGGGCATCAGGGGCAGCCTCCAGGGCCCGCTACATAGCCGCCCGCGCCGCCCCCGGTCAACGCCGCGGCAAGCTCGGTTGCGGCCGCGATCGGATCTGCCCGGGGCCGCGAGGATCTTCGTAGATTCTTGCATATCTTCCTATATATGGCATATTTACATGGATGATAAAACGCCGCCTTGCCGGCAGGATCGAGCATGCCCTGGACAGCTTCCCTGCCGTCGCCCTGCTCGGGCCGCGTCAGGTCGGCAAGACCACGCTCGCGCTCGAGATCGCCGCACGCCGCGACTCGGTCTATCTCGATCTCGAGGCGCCCAGCGACCTCAACAAGCTGTCCGAGCCCGAGCTCTACCTGGCGTCCCACGTCGACAAGCTCGTCATTCTTGACGAGGTTCAACGCGCGCCCGGCCTGTTTCAGGTGCTCCGCGGCCTGATCGATCGGGGCCGCCGCAAGGGTCGGCGGAACGGCCAGTACTTCCTTCTCGGCTCGGCCTCGATCGAGCTGCTGCGCCAATCATCCGAATCGCTGGCCGGGCGCATCGCCTATCTTGAGCTCGGGCCATTGGATGCCACCGAGGTGGCCGCGGACGAGCTCGACCGGCTCTGGCGGCGCGGCGGGTTTCCCGACAGCTTCGTTGCCATCGGCGAGCATGCGAGCCTCGACTGGCGGCAGCAGTTCATCCGCACCTATCTGGAGCGCGACATCCCGCAGCTCGGCCCAAGGGTCCCGGCCGAGACGCTGCGGCGCTTCTGGACCATGCTCGCCCACAGCCAGGGAAGCCTGCTGAACGCCGCCCGGATGGCCGCGGGCCTGGGCATCAGCGGGCAGACCGTCGCCCGCTATCTCGACCTGCTCGTCGACCTGTTGCTGGTGCGCCGTCTGCCGCCCTGGCAAGCCAAAGTCGGCAAGCGGCTGGTGAAATCGCCCAAGGTCTATGTGCGCGACAGCGGCATCGTTCATGCCCTGCTGCGGATCGAGACCCAGGACGACCTGCTCGGCCACCCCGTGGCCGGCGGCAGCTGGGAGGGCTTCGTCATTGAGAACCTGCTGAGCACCGCGCCGGCGGGCGTGCAGGCGGGCTTCTACCGGACCGCTGCCGGTGCCGAGATCGATCTGGTCTTATCCGTCGGCGGAACGCGGTGGGCGATCGAGATCAAGCGCTCGCTCACCCCCCGGCCGTCGAAGGGCTTCAAGCTCGCCGCCGACGACATCGGCGCCGTGAGGCGGCTGATCGCCTACCCCGGCAGCGAACCCGTGCCGTTGGGCGCCGGCATCGAGGCCATGCCCGTGCGACAGGTGATCGCGGCACTGGCCGGGCGCGCACGCCCCGAGCCCTTCCGATAGCGCACGGCTCGTCCGATCACGCCAAGGACCGGCACCGGGACCGGCGTGCGGCGCTCCGCTGCGGCTCGACGCGTAGGCGCTGGCAGGTGACGCCGGGCCCGCGCCCGGCGTCCGGCCGCCTGTCCGTGGTGCCGGTCCCGCCGCCGCCGCCCGTCATCGATCGCCTCGCTGTCTTTGCCGGAAGCCCGGAAC
>DASWHK010000087.1:0-14499 GCA_036398215.1 Acidobacteriota bacterium
CTGGTACTCGTCGATCAGCAGGTGGGCGATGCGGGCGGCGGTGCGCCGGCGCAGCTCGGCGTCGCGCGCCAGCGCCTGCAGCGGCAGGTGCAGCAGGTCGTCGAAGTCGACGGCGCCGGCCTCGCGCATCTCGGCGCGGTACCGCTGCCAGATGCGCCCCGTGATCCGTCGCTCCCAGCTCTGCCGGTTCTCATCCCACGAGGCGGGGTCCTCGAGGCGGTTGACGGCGCGGCTGCAAGCGTTGAACAGCTTGGCGGGGTCGTAGTCTCGGGGGCTGACGCGCAGGGCTGCCTGCGCGCGGCGCCACACCGCCAGCGACGCGTCGCGGTCATAGACGGCGAAACCGGGTGGCGGCAGCGGGGAAAAGGCGGTCAGACCGGCCCGGCTCGCCGGGTCCGTGATGGTGAACGCCGGCACGCTCCCGGCGGCGCCCTCCCGGGGAATCGCCCTCCGTCCGGCTCCCGGTCGCCGATCGCCGACGCCAATCTCCGACCACTCGCGCAGCAACCGCAGCCCCAGCGAGTGGAAGGTCGACAGCCAGAGGGCGGTGCCGACCTCGCGGTCGTCCAGCAACCGGCGGACCCGGCGGCGCATCTCGGCCGCCGCCTTGTTGGTGAAGGTCAGCGCGCAGATCGCCGCCGGATCGACCCCCTCCTCGGCGATCAGCCAGGCGATGCGGTGGGTCAGCACCCGGGTCTTGCCCGAGCCGGCGCCGGCCAGCACCAGGCAGTGGCCGCCCCGATGGGTGACGGCCTCGAGCTGGGCCGGGTTGAGGTCGTCGAGGAATCGGTCGGCGGAAGGTGTCGAGGCTCGCGTTTCGCTCACCCGCTAACTGTACCGTGACCGCAACGCAGTAGACGCGGGCCTCCGCGCGCCCGCGGCAGAGGCGCCGCCGGCGCAGATCTCCTACGAGGTCAAGCGCGAGCCTCGCTGTGCCCGCAGCGGAAGGCGCCGCGGCGCGGATCACCTATGACGTCGAGCGCGGACCTCGCCGCGCCGCAACAGAAGGGCAATCGGAAGTGTGCGCGCTAGAGCTGACCCGCCATGAAAAGCGGCATGCTCTTCAACGTGTAGGTCATGTCGCCGTCGGGCATGCGGACGGTGTGGCGCTTGACGGTGATTCCTCCCGAGAACAGGCGAACCGCCTCTGACCGCCCCGAGCGCCACAGGAATCGGTGGAGCGATTTCAGCGTCCCGGAGCGTCCGGCCTTGACCTCCACGGGAAACGGCTGCCCGCGCCGCACGACGAGGAAATCCACCTCGGCGCTGCCGCGCGCCGACTCGCTGACCCAGAAGTGCAGCGGCTCCTCCCACTGACGCGAGGCGATCAGCTCCTGGCCCACGAACATCTCCGCGATGCGCCCGTCCAGGAGCTGTTCGATCGGTGCGTCGCGCAGCTCGGAGGCGTCGAACCCCATGGTGAACAGAGCGAGGGCCGTGTCGAGCGGGAGAAGCTTGGGCGCCGAGCGGGGCTTGGTCACGAGCGGGAGCTCGAGCGAGCTCGTCGGCCAGGCGCGGCTGACGAGCATCGCGGCTTCTAGCTTGTCGAGGGCGGTCTTCATGAGCTGGGAGCGATACCCCGGCGCGAAGTTCTCGTACTTGAAACGGCGCCCGTAGTGGTGGCGGAGGCTGCCGAACGCCGCTTCCAGGTAACTCGGGTCTCGAACGCCGCGGTACTTTTGCAGGTCTTCGGCGAGCGCCTGCACGAGGTCTGCATGGATGCGGCGCACGCGGGCTTCCCCTCCCCCGGAGAGCCAGGTCGCCACGGCCTCCGGCATGCCGCCGATGCGCAAGTAGTCGCGCAACGCGGCAAGCGCGCGATCGTAGAGCGGCGGAGCCAGCTCCTCGTCACCTCGGGCGGCCGCGGTGAGGCGTTCGGCGAGCACGTTAGCGTCCGACCCCTGGAGAAACTCCACGTAGGTCATCGGCCGAAGGGCGCGAAACGTGACGCGTCCCACGGGGAAGGAGAACCCCTTCTCCCGCAGGCGAACCTCCATCAAGGAGCCGGCGGCAATGACGGCGAGCTCGGGATGATCTTCCCGAAAGAAGCGCAGCCAGGCGACGGCCTCGGCGCTCTCCTGGATCTCGTCCAGGAACAGGAGCGTCCGCGGCGGAAGAGCCGCGAGGTTCTCGCGGACGGCGAGCGCGGTGAGCAGCTCTTCGGCGGAGCGGCAGGCGCGAACGAGGGCGAGGTCCTGGTAGCGCTCGAGGTTCAGCTCCAGGAAGAGATCGAAGCCGGAACCGAGGTGGCGGACCGCCGAGGTCTTCCCGGTCTGGCGGGCGCCGCGCAGGACGAGGGGCTTGCGATCGGGAGCCGCGCTCCAGTCCCGCAGCTCTCGATCGATGGATCGGGGCAGGTACATCTGGCTATTATCACATAAATACCACGGTGTTTACGTATATAGAACGTAGAAACACTGGGGTATATGCGAGCGACACATCGTGGGGTTGCCCGGTCGAGTCTCCTCCTCGGGCAGGCCCCTCCCTACCGGCTTTCGTCGTCGCCGTGCTCTCGCCGCCTTGGCTCGCGCCAGTACGATGCGAGCTCAAACTCAGCCGCGCGCCACGCCCTGGACGCGGCAAATCCTTCGCCATCCAGCCGCCGGCGGCGGCCGAAGCCGTTGGCCTTCCACGGCTTGCACATCAGACAGCCGGCGCGACGATTCTTTGGACGGCGGCGTTTGTGGTTAGCCATGCCAGCCTCTGCGCCAGGTCAGGTACTGGTCCTGTCCCCCAGGTGCCACTCTCAAACGATACCGTCCTCCGGGTGATCGATCGTTTCGACGTGGCGAAAGCCGAGCTTCTCGAGGACTCGGTGGGAAGCATTGCGTTGCGGCAGTGTCTGCGCCGCCACCACGACGGCCGAATCATGCTGCCGCGCAATCGTCACGAGCTCCGCGGCCATCGCGGTGGCAAATCCACGTCCCTCGAATGCCGGGAACGTGAAATACGCGATCTCAACCCGTCCATCGCGCGGTGGTGACTTGAACCCGCATGTGCCAACCGCTGCCTCGTCCGCCAAGACAAGGTAGCCGATCCACGGTTCTTCGAAGCCGACACTTGTATCTTGCCTTGGTTGACGTTCGTCGCTCATGATCCGCGTCCGATCGTCGATCGGTCAGCGCGGAGTCTCGCCGTACAGCGTTTGGCGCTTCAGCCGCGGGGCGCGCCGCCAGGAGGCCGTGTTTCCGGCAGAAACGCCCCGCGGCGTGCCCGGCGGCTGCAAGCGCTTGATACTGATCAAGGCCCCCTCCTGGCCTACCCGGTGACGCGGGCAGGAACCACGTATCAAACCGTAGCTCATGCCCGGGAGTTTGTCCGCCCAACGGTTGGCCGCTGAGCCGCGAGCGGCGTTCACGGTCCTTCGATTCACCGCCGTACGGTGCTGCCGCTCGTCGGCTGCTGCGGCTTGTTGGGCGGCTGCCCGAATCGTAGGATTGAGCCATGATGAAAGCCACCGAAGCCGTGCTCGCTGACGCGCTCCGCCTCGACCTGAAGGCCCGCGCTGAGATCGCCGCAGAACTCCTGGCCAGCCTCGACGGGCCCGCTGATCCCGACGCCGAGGGCGCTTGGGCCGCTGAGATTGAGCGGCGCGTGAAGGCTCTCGAGGCGGGCACCGAAGAGCTGGAATCCTGGGATGAGGTGAAGCGCCGGATCGAGAAAGACATCCTCGGACGGTGACGCCGACCCTTCGCACCCTTCGCGCGGCCAGCGAAGAGTTTGCGGCCGCCGTGGCTTGGTACGAAGAACAGCGTCCCGGGCTCGGCGCTGACTTCTTCGACGAGGTTGGTGAAACGACGGCGCGCATCCTGGCATACCCTGAGATTGGCACACCGATTTCACCAGATAAGCGAACGCGCCGTTTACTCGTGTCGCGTTTCCCGTACCAGGTCGTGTACCGTCTGCGGGATAACGAGATCATCGTCGTCGCGGTCGCCCACCTGAACCGACGTCCGGACTACTGGAAAGGCCGGATTTAGGTAGCCGGTGCGCCCAACGGTTGGCCGGTTCACCGGCGTGTTAGACTGAACTTCGCGTGGGCAGAGTTGCCGGCGCGCGAGGTTCGCGCTTGACAATCTTGCGTCTCGAGCGTCGCTCCTGCTCCTGGAAATCCTGCGTGATCTTCTGCAGGTCGTAGTCCAGAGACGCAGCATGGGCTTCTCGGTGGCGGCGGATCTCGGCGACGATCTCGTCATTCCGTGTCGTCATCTTCCAGCTCCTCGGGCGTGCAGATCACTGGGGGCTCGAAACCCGACTCTCTGCAAACTCGTTCGATAGCCTGCCGCATCGCCGCGTTGGCGATGTGCTTGACGTTCCACGTCAGCAGGAATTGTATGCCGTGCACCGCCGCGAGCGCGAGGTGAAGCGCGTCCTCGGTAGCCTTCCTCGGCAGCGCTCCCTCATCCAGCAACTTCGCGGCGAGTGCGCCAGCCTCGTCGGTGACCGCGAGCAGTGGCATTCCCTCGATCAAGGCCAGCCTCGCGCCAGCAGCCCGCTCGTCCCCAGCGGACGCTTCACGGACGACGGGCTGAGAGACGAAGAGGTCATACCGATGAGCGGCGCGCGCGAGCCAATCCCGCGTAATCTGTTGACGAGCGGCGGTGATCAGATCCCTGCTCGGCTCCGACGCCCCGTAGCCCAAGATCGTCGTCTCCAGGTAGACCGTAGGTCTTGTCATCGATTCGTGTTCTTCGGTCTAACGTCGCAGAGCTTCAGCTGCGGGCGCGGCAGGCGTAGCCGGCTTGGCGCGGGCGTTGCGCACGCAAGACCCGTGACAAGAGCGATCCGTCAGCTGCTGGCTCATGATACTGATCAAGGCCCCCTCCTGGCCTACCCGGTGACGGGTAGGCTGTGGCGCAACAGCAACGCTGCATCCACCCAGGAGGGAAGCCGATGCGCTTCTACACGAAGCAACACAAGTATTACTGCGGCATCGACCTGCACGCCAGGGTCATGTACCTCTGCATCCTGAACGCCGACGGCGAGACCGTCCTGCACCGCAACGTCGCGGCCCGACCCGGGCCGTTCCTGAAGGCGATCGCGCCGTATCGCGACGACCTCGTGGTCGGCGCCGAGTGCATGTTCACATGGTACTGGCTCGCCGACCTGTGCGAGGACGAGAACATCCCCTTCGGGCCACGCCCTGTACATGAAGGCGATCCATGGCGGCAAGGTCAAGAACGACCGGGTCGATTCGCTCAAGATCGCCGCCCTGCTGCGTGGCGGGATGTTTCCGATGGCGTACGTCTACCCGCGCCACATGCGCCCGACCCGCGACCTGCTCCGCCGCCGGCTGCACTTCGTCCACAAGCGCGCCGAGCTGCTGTCGCACATCCAGAACACGAACTCGCAGTACAACCTGCCGCCCTTCACCAAGCTGATCGCCTACCGCGCCAACCGCGAGGGACTCGCCGAGCGCTTCGCCGATGCCGCCGTCGCCAAGTCGATCGAGCTCGACCTGGCGCTGATCGATCACTACCACGAGCTGCTCACCGACCTGGAGCTCACCATCATGCGCACCGCCAAGCAGCACGATGGCAACGCCATCCATCTGCTGCGCTCCATTCCCGGCATCGGCAAGGTCCTGTCGATGACGATCTTGTACGAGATCTGCACCATCGAGCGCTTCGCGAGGGTCCAGGACTTCCTCTCCTACGCTCGGCTGGTGAAGCCGCCGCGCTCCTCGGCCGGCAAGCTGTACGGACACTCCGGCGCGAAGATCGGCAACGCCCACTTGAAGTGGGCCTTCTCCGAAGCCGCCACCCTCTTCATCCGTCACTGTGAGCCGGGCAAGAAGTTCTTCGCCCGCCTCGAGCGCAAGCACTCCAAGGGCAAGGCGCTGAGCGTGCTGGCCGATAAGCTCGCCCGTGCCGCCTACTTCATGCTCCGACGCAACGAGGTCTTCAACGTGGCCAAGTTCACCGCTTGATGGGAGGACGGCGGGCGAGCCAGCCGTCTAACGGGACACCATGGGATCGAGCCTGACCAAGACGCGCTTTCCAACTGTGGCTAAGACCACCTCGTCACGCGTGGCGGCCATCGTATCCCGAGCCCTGCCGTTTGATTGGACGCCCGCCGTCGCTCCCCGAGGATCGATCACCGTGTTCTGCCCCTCACCCGAGCCCGGACCTAACTGGAGGAGCGCATCGCGCGCTTCAGCCCGACTCTTGACCGGACGGTACGAGGGCACTGCAGCGTTTCTAGGCCGCGGTCGACTCCGTCGCCCGCACTCGGCTCCGCTCGCGGCACCGGGTGAGCCTCAATAGGTGTTTGGCGCAGGCACGGCCTGCGCCCGCAAGAGAAATGAAGACGGAACCCGGTAGCTCGACCCCCACGCATCGCTATCCCCAACCACTCTTGCTCTGCCCGTTGACCACCGGGGGCCTTATAGGGGTTAGGGCGCGGTCTCTCGAAACTGAATTGGGTTTCCGTCGGGATCAATCGCCTCGCATGCTCTGAACCCCCGGGCTTCCCATTCTTCGCTGGCAGGGCTTAACTGGCCGCCAAAGGCCGCAGCGCGCCTTCGCGTTTCGGATAAGGACTTTACCGGAAAGAATGGCTTCACGTACGCCTCACGCCCCGGCAGAGCGGCCTGATTCGTCGGCTCGCCCGGGAGGGCATGGATCACGAGTTCGAATTCGTCCGAAGCCAAGACCGTGACGTTGTCATCCTTGGCGGAAACGGTCAGACCGGTTACGGCTTCGTAGAACTGAGCAAGGCGGTCCTTGCCACCGGTGAAGATGACTGCGCCAACTCGTGTTGTGTGCGCCATTGGGATCACCTTTTCGTTCACGCCCTAACATTGTAGTCAGCAAGCTTCTTGCGGAACGTTCTCTTGCGCTGCCTGCCGCATATTGCGTGGATCGCCGAGGAGCTGATTCGGCCTTCCGCGGCAGCCTGGCGCCGGATTCTACGAAGTTTACGCGATCTTCAACAAGGGACGATATCCATGGAAAACTCGCGGGATATGGACGATATCGCGGCGAGGCCGCTGCCGCATATTGGACAGCGCCTCAGGGGGTGTCCACCGGGCTACGGATGCTGAAGACGCGAACTTCTACTCCACCGTGACGCTCTTGGCCAGGTTGCGCGGCTGGTCGACGTCGCAGCCGCGTTGCACGGCGATGTGGTAGGCGAGCTGCTGGAGGGGGACGGCGGCGAGGATTGGGGAGAGCTCGGGGGGGCAGTCGGGCATTTGCAGGACGGCGTCGGCGATGCCCGCGAGGCGGGTGTCGCCGTCGGTGACCAGGGCGACGAGCTGGCCCTGACGCGCCTTGGCCTCCTGGAGGTTGGTGAAGATCTTGTCGTACCAGGGGCCCTGGGGGGCGAGGCCGACGACCGGGACGTTGCGCTCGATGAGGGCGATGGGGCCGTGCTTCATCTCGCCGGCGGGGTAGCCCTCGGCGTGGATGTAGGAGATCTCCTTGAGCTTGAGCGCCCCTTCGAGGGCGATCGGGTAGAGCAGGCCGCGGCCCAGGTAGAGGAAGTCGTGGCGGTCGGCGAGGCGGTGGGCGAGGGGGACGATGTCGTCCTCGCGCTGCAAGGCGGTCTCGATCCGGCCGGGCAGTGCGGCGAGCTCCTCGACGCGACGGGCGATCTCGGCGGGCTCCAGCGTGCCGCGCAGCATGGCGAGGCGCAGGGCGAGCTGGTAGAGGCAGGCGAGCTGGGTGGTGAAGGCCTTGGTCGAGGCGACGCCGATCTCGGGGCCCGCCTGGGTGTGGATGACGCCGCCGGCGAGCCGCGTCGCCATTGAGCCGACGACGTTGCAGATGGTCCACAGCGCCGCGCCCTTGTCGCGGGCCTCGCGCATCGCCGCCAGCGTGTCGGCGGTCTCGCCGGACTGGCTGATGGCCAGCGCGACGGCGCCCTTGGCGACCAGCGGGTCGCGGTAGCGGAACTCGCTGCCGTAGTCGACCTCGACCGGCAGGCGGGCGAGGCCCTCGATCCAGAACTTGCCCACCAGGCCGGCGTGCCAGGAGGTGCCGCAGGCGAGGATGTAGAGCTTGGGGATGGCCCGCGCCGCCTCCTCGTCGAGCGGCCGGTCGCCGACGCCGAGCTCCGGGAGGTCGACGGTTCCGGTGGCCCGCTCGAGGCGGCCGACGAGGCTGTCGCGCACCGCCTCCGGCTGCTCGTGGATCTCCTTGAGCATGAAGTGGCGGTAGCCGCCCTTCTGGGCGGTCACCGGGTCCCAGGTGATCTGCTGGGGCTCGGCGGCCACCTCGTTGCCGGCGAGATCGGTCAGCCGCACGCCGCCGGGCGTGACGGTGGCGATCTGGCCGTCGTCCAGGAAGATCACCTGCCGGGAGTGGGCGAGGATCGCGGTGACGTCGGAGGCCACGAACTGGCGGCCCTCGCCGAGCCCGATCACCAGCGGCGGCCCCTGGCGGGCGGCGACGATCTTCTGCGGGTCGTCGGTGGAGATCACGGCGATCGCGTAGATGCCCTCGATCTCGCCGACCGCGCGCCGCACGGCCGCCTCGAGGTCGCCGTCGAAGTGCTCGGCGATCAGGTGGACGATGGCCTCAGTATCGGTCTCGGTGACGAACGTATGGCCGGCGGCGGTGAGCTTCTCGCGCAGCGGCAGGAAGTTCTCGATGATGCCGTTGTGGACGACGACGATCTTGCCGCTTGTGTCCCGGTGCGGGTGGGCGTTCTCCTCGCTCGGCGCCCCGTGGGTGGCCCAGCGCGTGTGGCCGATGCCGAACGAGCCTTCCAACGGCTTGTTGCCGAGCACCGCCTCGAGGTTGGCGAGCTTGCCGGCGGCGCGGCGCACCTCGAGCTTGCCGTTGACGTTGACCACCGCGATGCCGGCGGAGTCGTAGCCGCGATACTCGAGCAGCTTGAGCCCGTTGAGAAGGATCGGTCCCGCCGGCTCGTCGCCGACGTAGCCGATGATTCCGCACATCAGCTCGAATCCTCGCCGCGCAAGGTCCCGCCCTCCTCGTCGCGCGGAGCGTCGCCCGCGTCCTCGTCGGGGGCGGCCTGGCGGGCCGCCCAAGCTTCTTTGTTGACCTGCCGGCCGCGGCCCAGGCCGAGGGCGCCGTCGGGGACGTCCTCGGTGATCGTCGAGCCGGCGCCCACGTAGGCGTTGGCGCCGATGCGCACCGGCGCCACCAGCGCCGTGTTGCTACCAATGAATGCCCCGTCTCCGATGATGGTCTCATGCTTGGCGACGCCGTCATAGTTGCAGGTGATCGTGCCGGCGCCGATGTTGACCCCCTCGCCGATCGTGGCGTTGCCCAGGTAGGTCAGGTGGCCGGCCTTGCTGCCGGCGCCCAGACGGGTTGCCTTGGTCTCGACGAAGTTGCCGACCTTGGCGCCGGCGCCGATCTCGGATTTCGGCCGCAGGCGGGCGTAGGGGCCGATGCTCGCCCTCTCCTCGATGATGCTCTCCTCGACGACACTGCCGTCGAGCAAGGTAACGCCGGCGCCGACGCGGCTGTTGCGGACGCGCACGCCCGGGTAGACGGTGCAGCCAGCGCCGATCGCGGTGTTGCCCTCGAGCGTGACGCCCGGGTACAGGACCGTGTCGACGCCGACCTGGACGTCGACGTCGACCCAGGTCGAGCCCGGGGCGCGCACGGTCACCCCCGCGTCCATCAGGGCCGCCAGCTTGCGGCGCCAGAGGAGCGCCTCGGCGCGAGCCAGCTCGGCGCGCGAGTTGACGCCGTGGACCTCGTCGGCGTCGGCCCAGGGGACGGCGCGGACCTCGGCGCCGGACTGCCGGAGCGCCTCGAACAGGCGGGTCGCGTAGCGCTCGCCCTGGGCGTTGTCGGCGTCGATCGAATCGAGCGCCCCCCGCAGGGCGTCGAGATCGAAGCAGTAGACGCCGCCGTTGACCGGCCCCGCCTCGAGCTGCTCGGGGCCGGCGTCGGCCTCCTCGACGATGGCGAGCAGCTCGCCGTCGCCGGAGAGCTGCAGGCGGCCGTAGCCGGAGCGGTCTGCGGGCTCCACGGCGAGCACGACGGCGGCCGCGTCGCCCTTCTCGGCGACGAGGTGGGCGAGCGTCGAGGTGAGCACGCCGGGGCAGTCGCCGTTGACGACCAGCACGTCGGCGGGGCCCGGTCCCAGCTCGGCGCAACCGGCGGCGATGGCGTCGGCGGTGCCGGAAGCCGTGGCCTGCTCGGTGAAGGCGACCGGGTAGCCCTGCAATGCCTCGCGCAGCGCCTCGTCGCCGGCGGCGGCCACCACCGTCACCGATTGCGCCTCCAGGCCGCGGGCGGCGCGCACGACGTGCTCGACGACGGCCAGACCCGCGCAGCGGTGCAAGAGCTTCGGGGTCGAGGAGCGCATGCGCTTGCCCTCGCCGGCGGCGAGGATCAGAGCGTGCAGCGGCGCGGCGGCCACCGCCGGCTACTCGTCGTCCGCGTCGGGGACGGTGAGGAGCTTCTTGAAATCCGCAGTCCCCCGCAGGGCGGCGAAATCCGGATCGTTGCGCGCGTAGATCCGGTTGACTCGGTTGGCGGCGATCGCCGCGGCGAGGGCCTCGATCGCCCCTTCCACGTCGCCGGCGCACGCCTGGGCGGCGGCCTTCGCGTACGGGATGCGATCGTCCTTGGGCGCCTTCTGCGCGGCCTGCTCGAGGATCTCGATGGCGGCGCCGAAGTCGCCGGCGTTCAGCAGGACGACCCCGTGGCTGTACATCTCCTCGGCGGTCTTGAGCGTCGGCTTGGCGTCTTCGGTGGCCTCGGCGGCGGCCAGGTACTGGCGCGCCCGCATCACCAACCCGAGGTCCGGGGGCGGATCGTCGATGATGGACTGGAAGTCCTTGGCGGCCTGGGCGCGCTTGCCGTCCATCAGCTTCTTGACGCCGGCCTCGAAGGTCTTGACCGCCTTGGCGACCGGGGGGTCCTCGCGCAGCTCGGCGCGGCGGGCCTTCTCCGTCTCCGCGGCTTCGCGGGTTGCCTGCAGGCGCGCGGCGCGCTCTTCCTTGGTTTCCTCGAAAACTTCGATTCGTCGTTGCAAGTTGTGAATGCTCTCGATCGGTGTGGGGTTGAGGTCTTCCGGAGGCGGGGGTGGCTCGACCGGCATCTCGGGCTCGGGCTCGGGCTCGAAAGGATCCTCCGCCTCGGCCAGCAGCTCCTGTTTCTTGAGGCCCAGGCGGCGGATCTTGGATTCCATCGCCTTGGTGCTGACCCCGAAGTGCTCACCGAGCTCACCGTAGGTCTGCTTCAGAAAATTCTGGCGAATGTGCTCTTCTTCTTCCTCAGTCCAGTTTTTGGCCATTTGCCCCCGAAAGCGAGCGGTTGTGGCTGCCTGGTGCCATGAGGATCCGAATTGCAGGGCGCACCATTATATGGGCGGAGCGCCGCAAGCTACAAGCTTGGTGTCCGAGGGCATCCGCTCCCGCCAACGAGTAAGATCCGCGGGGTCGGAGCCGTTCGAACCGGACCTCGAGGAATGAGCAAGCGGCGAAAGACAGCCCTCGCGGGCGCCATCGTCCTGTTGGTGATCGTCGTCGTCGCCGCGCGCATTGCGGCCTATCGGCCAATGGCGGGGCCGGACGACGCCGGCGCGCCGGCGAATGGCGCCGGATGGGGGCACCCTTGGCGGGGGGCGATCCACGTCCATACGACCTACTCGGACGGGGCGGGCGGGGTCGACGAGGTGGCCGCCGCCGCCGCTGAGGCAGGCCTCGACTTCGTCGTGCTGACCGATCACAACCTGATCGGCGATCGGCCACGATCAGCGTGGCATGGCGACGTCCTGATGATCGTTGGCGAGGAGGTCTCCACCGAGGAGGGGCACCTGCTGGCGCTGCAGGTGCCGGCCCACCGCTACCAGTTCGGGCCGACGGCGCGGCAGGCGCTCGACGACATCCACGACGAGGGAGGCTGGGCGCTGGTTGCCCATCCCGACCATGCGCGCGAGGCCTGGACCGGCGGCTGGGGGGGCACCGAGGGGCTGGAGGTCGTCAACCTGGCCTCGTCGTGGTCGCGGCTCTCGACGCTCGGCGGCGCGGTAGCGCTGGGAAGCTCACTGGTCGACGGCGACTACGCGGCGCTGCGCCTGCTCGCCGACGATTGGCCGGCGCTCGGCCTCTGGCAGACGCTGACCAGCTTGCCGGCACGGCCGCTGACGGTCTCGCGCCCGCGCCTCGCCATCGGCGCCGCCGATGCCCACGGCCCCATCGCATTCCCCTTCCCCGGGCCAGGCTACGCCGAGACGCTGGGCGCCGTCACGACGCTGGTCTGGCTCGATCGGCCGTTTGCGGGGGCGGGCTCGGGCGACGCCGCCGAGGTCGAGGCGGAGCTGCTCGCCGCGCTGCGCGCCGGGCGCGCCGCGATCGAGACGGCCGCCGCCGGCGACGCCTCCGGTTTCGCCTTCACGGCGGCGACCTCGGGGGGCGAGACGGCGCGCCTGGGCGATCTGGCCCCGTGGGAGGCCGGCCCGTGGACGCTGCGCGCCAGCTTCCGCTCGCCGGGCAGCTCCCGGATCGTCTTGCGCCGAGATGCCGAAACGCTGGCGGAATCGACGAGCGGCGAGCTCGAGAGCCCGGCCGAGGCGCCGGGAACCTACCGGGTCGAGGTCTACCGCAGCGACCTGCGCGGCGCGCTCGCCGGCCCGCGGCCCACGCCCTGGCTGGTGAGCAATCCGATATACCTGTGGCCCGCCGCCGCCCGCGCCGGGGCCCGCATCCGCCGGGCGCCCCCGTTGCCGGCGCCGCCGCTGGCCGAGGACCTGCTCGCCGCCGCGCGCTTCGAGGCCAACCAGGCCGGCGTCCTCGCCAACGACGTGGGGGCGGAGGCGGGCGGGGAGATGTCCTGGCGGTTGGCGCTCGCCACCGAGAGCGCCCGCGACGCCTTCGCGGCGATGGCATGGCGTCCCGAAGCGCCGCTCGACTGGAGCCGGTTCGACGGCCTGGTGGTTCAGCTCGACGCCGGCGCGACGCTCCGGGTCAGCCTCGAGGTCCGCACCCTGGCAGCCGACGGCTCGCTCGACAGCTGGATCCACTCGCTCAAGGCGGGCCCGGATTCCCCGGCAACCGCGGTTCCCTGGCAATGGTTCCGGCCGCCGTGGTCGGGTGTCGGGGGCCACGACGCGGAGCGCGATGCCCGCTGGCCGGGGGCGGATGAGCTGCGCAACGTGCAGGGGCTCTTTCTGTTGGTGACCCCGGCGATCCTGGCGCCCGGCAGCGAAGCCGTCGTGCGCCTGCGCACCCTGGGTCTCTACGGCGAAGGCCCGGAGTAGCCGGCGGTCGTCGCGGCGCGTCGAGCCGTCGCCACCTCTCAACCGCGCGGCACGCCTGATAAAGAAAGCCTCCGGCCCGTCCCGCGGCTGACTCTCGGGGACGCCCCGGGGTGTTTGACATCAGCCTCAACGGGAAGAGATGGCTTCCCATTCACGGCGGAAGGCCTCGTCCTGCAGCAGCGCTTCGATGAGCCGCGCCGATCCTTGGATCCCCGACAGCACGGCGGTCTTGATCCAGGGGTCGGCGCGCAGCGCCCGGCGGCCGGCGGTGGCCGCATCGGCGGGGTTGCCGGCCGCCAGATGGACCTCGGCGAGGGTCAGCCAGGCCCACCCGCTGCCCGGGTAGAGGCGTGTGGCGGCCTCGGCGCGGGCGGTGGCCTGCTCCAGCAGCTCGGCGCGCTCGGCGTCGCCGGCGCCGGCCGCCGCCGATTGCAGCAGGTGGCGGGCCTCCGACTCGGCGCGCTGCCCGTGCCAGATGTCGAGCAGCCGCTGCAGCTCTTCGATCGGCCGCGCATGGTCGTCGACCCGCAGATCGATCAGGCGGTCGTCATAGCCGCCGTAACCGCCGCCCTCGCGAACCACGAGCAAGGCCGCCGACTGGCGGCCGCGGGCGTCGCCGCCGGCCGCCTGGCCGGCCGCCAGCGCCGCCACCATCCGGCTCGCCAGGTCGCCGGGCGTTGACTCGAACGCCGCCGCCATGGCGTCGACGACCTCGGGGCCGGCGAGGATGTTGCCCTGGACCGTGTAGTTTGGGCCGCTGCGCGAGCCCGCCCACGCCAGGCAGGCCGTCCCGGTGAAGGCCGCCGTCCGGCCGCGGGCGTCGACGATTCCGACCTGCCGCCGGTCGCGCCCCGGGTCGGCGGCCAGCAGCTCGTCGAGGACCTGCTGCGGGTCGTCGCCGTCGCGCAGCCCTTGCAGCCCGCGGGGCCCGTACGTGGTGTTGGCGTATGACTGCGTGGCAATGGCGCCGACCCCGGCGGCGGCGAACGGCACCACCGGCCCGACGGCGAAGAACTTCGACTCCACCGCGACGCCGAGGTCGCCGGTGATCGGGTCGTAGGCGACGATCGAGAAAGTCGAGACCGGTCGGTCTGCCGCTTGCGCGGCAGCGCCCGCGCCCGGCGGCAAGCTGGCCAACAGCGAGACGGTCAACCACACCGCGGCCAACAGCAAGGCGGCCGCGCCGGTCAGCGCCATCGGCAGCGGTCTGGCGCCCGCCATCCGCGGCCCCGCCGAGAAGACGAGCTTGCGGAGTCGGTTCATGATCGCGGGTCCTGCAGGGGGGCGAAGAACGACGATGAGAAGTGC
>DASWHK010000088.1:0-5749 GCA_036398215.1 Acidobacteriota bacterium
GTGCTGCGTCGACCAGGTCTGGCCGCCGTCGCGGGTGACGTTGGCGCCGCCGTCGTTGCTCTGGATCATGACGTCGGGATCGTCGGGGTTGATCCACAGGTCGTGATTGTCGCCGTGCGGCGTGCGGCCGCCGGAGCCCCATGTATAGCCGCCGTCATCCGACCGGTGGTAGCCCTCGGCCATCCCCCAGAGGATGTCGGGGTTCGTCGGATGGGCGTTGAGGTTGGTGTAGTAGAAGGGCCGGTTACGGATCGGCTGGTAGTCGCTGGTCTGGTACCAGGTGGCGCCGCGATCATCGGAGCGGTAGACGCCGCCGACGTCGCCGGGGGCCTCGATCAGCACGTAGACGCGGTCGGGAGCGGCGGCCGAGACCGCCAGGTCCGCCTTGCCGCGCAATCCCTCGGGCAGTCCGGCGGTCAGTTGCGTCCATGTGTCGCCGCCGTCGGCCGACTTGAAGACGCCACCCTCGTAGCCGCCGCTGAGGATCGTCCACGGCTTGCGCTCCGCCTCCCAGGCGGATGCGTAGATCTCGTTCGGGTCATCGGGGGCGAACTCGAGGTCGACGATCCCGGTCTTCTCGGAGATAAACAGCACCTTCTCCCAGGTGGCGCCGCCGTCGCGGCTGCGGTAGACGCCGCGCGCCGGGTTGGGCGCGAAGGGGTTGCCGATGGCGGCGACGTAGACCAGGTCGGGATCGGTCGGGTGGATGAGCACGGCGCCGGTGTTGCCGGTGTCCTCGAGCCCGAGGTGCTCCCAGGTGCGGCCGGCGTCGGTCGACTTGTAGACGCCCGTGCCGACGATGACGTTGCTGCGCAGGCCGTCGGAGCCGGTCGACACGTAGATCACGTTCGGATCGGAGTCGGCCACCGCGATGGCGCCGATCGAGCCGGTGGCGAAATAGCCGTCCGAGATCGGGAACCAGGTCTGCCCGTAGTCGGTGGTCTTCCAGACGCCGCCGCCGGTGGCCCCCATGTAGAAGGTCGAAGGCTGGGCCCGGTGCCCGGCCACTGCGGTGACCCGGCCGCCCCGCGAGGGGCCGACCATGCGGTACTCGAGCGACTCGAAGAACGCCGCCGGGATGGATTCGTTGGATTGGCCCGTTGCCGGCGCCGCGGCTGAGGTCGGCTGGCCGGCCGGGGGCGGGGCCGGCTGCCCGGACGCGCTTGGGGCGGGCTGGCCGGACGGAAGTAGAGCTGCCTGGCCGGCCGGGGGTGAAACCGGCTGCCCGATCGAAACGCCGCCCACGACGATCATGGCCACCAGCAGAACAATGGACAAGCCGGCTTTCGTACCCATCTTGGCTGCCTCCTCGGAAGTCTTGCGGGATCCCCGAGAATCTACCGGCGGGGGCGGCGGGACACAACAGAACGGCTCCGTGCGCGGTGGCGACGCCCGCTGGATCGCACCGGGCGACGCCAGACGCCGGACAGGTCTGCGGCACCCCCTCGCAAGACAGCCGACGGACCTCGGCGAGCACGGTGCCGCAATGAGGGCACGACGAAGCAGCAGTGCTGGCGGTGCGCTTCTAGCGCCGTCCGCCCGGAATCTTCAGGACCTGGCCCGGGTAGATCGCGGAGCTGCTCAGGCCGTTGGCCCGCTGGATCGCTTCCGGGGTGGTGTCGTAGCGGCGCGAGATCTGCCAGAGGTTGTCGCGGCGCCGCACCTGGTAGGTGTCGTCCTCCTCCGCGAGCGAGGCGGCGATGGCGGTCGCCGAGCGGCCGGTCAGCCGCGACACGTGGGCGACGTACTGGCGCGGGAACAGCGCGATGTGCAGATGCGAGGGGTTCGACTCCCGCGTCGCCTCCAGCACCGTCTGCCCCTCGAGGTACAGCAAGGTGTCCTCGAGCCAGGTGCGGCAGGGGCCCGGGTACGGCCGCCGCAGGTCGAGCGCCATGCCGGTCGGATGGACGGAGCGCCGCGAGGCGTTGCGCGGCTGGTTGGCAAGCGGCCGGGTGAGGCTGGTGACCACCAGCCGCTCGCCGCAGGCGGCCCGGTACTGGGCGGCGAGCCGTTCGATGAACAGCTTCACCGCGGGGCGTGCGTAGGGGAAGGAGATGTCTTTGAGCCAGTAGTCGCGCCCCTCGTAGACGGGGACCAGGAGGCCGGCGTCGACGAAGCGCTGTACGTGCGCGGAATCGCGCAGGAACGTGTAGTCGTGGCCGCGCGCCTCGCGGTTCTGGCGGTCGAGCGAGAGGCCGGTGCCCCGCAGGCTCTGGGCGGCGGCGTCCGGCGGCACGACCAGCGCGAGGCCGAGGGCCAGGGCGAGGGCGGTCGAACAGATTCGAAGGTCGAGACGGAGAGGCATGCGCGCCGCTGGTCAGTTCGAGGCAGCGGGGACCGCTGCCGCTCACAAGACCGCTAACCTTACCAAACCGCAGGCCCGCAGGGAACCCCCCCCCGGCACGGTAGACTGATCGCAACCCTCTTATCGCAGCAGTCAGGGGTTCCGGTGCCGGGGATCGACAAGACAAACCGCGATCACGAGCTGGTCGGCTTCGCCCAGGCGCTGGTGCGCCTGCGCAGCGTCCTGGGCGACGAGCGGAACGTCGCCGAGCGCGTCTCCCAGGAGATGCGCCGGCTGCTGTTCGACCACGTCGAGATCGACAAGGCGGGCAGCGTGGTGGGGGTGATCCGCGGCCTCGGCGACGGCCCGACGCTCCTGTACGACGCCCATATGGACACGGTCGACGTGGTGGACGAATCGGCCTGGTCGCACGACCCGTTCGGCGCCGAGATGGTCGACGGCCGCATCTACGGGCGCGGCTCCTCGGACATGAAGGGCGCCCTGGCGGCGATCGTCTACGCGACCGCCGGCCTCGAGCGCGCCAGCCTCGGCGGCAACATCGTGGTCTCGGCGTCGGTCGGCGAGGAGAGCGTCGAGGGGGCCGCCCTGCGCGCCGTCATGGAGCGCCATCCGGCCGACTTCGTGGTCATCGGCGAGGCCTCGGGGCTCGACCTGGTCCGCGCCGGCCGCGGCCGCGCCGAGTTCGTGATCGAGACCCACGGCCGGCCCTCGCATGCCTCCCAACCCGAGCAGGGCGTCAACGCGGTGCACCTGATGGCGGCCGCGGTCGCCGAGATCGAGAAGCTGCCGATGCTCTCGCACCCCTTCCTAGGGTCCGGCGTCATGTGCCTGACCGACATCATCTCGGTCCCCTACCCGGCGCACTCGGTGGTCCCCAGCGGCTGCCGGGTCACCTACGAGCGCCGCCTGATCCCCGGCGAGGAGCGTCAGGCCATCGAGGGCGAGCTGGCGGCGGCCTGTGAGCGGGCCGCCGGCGGCGGCACCACGGTGCAGCTGGCGACGACCGACTACCGGACCTACACGGGCGTCACCTGGGAAGAGCCCAAGTGGTACCCGCCCTGGGAGCTCCCGGAGGAGCACGAGCTCGTCCACAACGCCCTGGAAGGCCTGCGCGACGCCGGCCTCGACCCGGGCCTCGGCAGCTACCAGTTCTGCACCAACGCCGCCTACAGCGCCGGGGTCGCCGGCGTTCCGACGATCGGCTTCGGCCCCTCGACCGAAGAGCACGCCCACGTCATCGACGAGCACCTCGAGATCGAGCAGCTGCTGCGCGCCCGCTCCGGCTACGCGGCGATCAGCTCCCGCTTGCTCGTCAGACGCTGATCGTGAACACTGAGCGCGGCAAGCGGCGCGCACGGGAGGACGTTCAATGCTCAACCGACGGGAGCTCCTGATCGGCTCGGCCTCCGCCTGGGCCGCCGCCGCCCTACCCACCCTGCCCACTCTGCTCAACCTCCCCCGGCCGCCGGCCGGCGGCCGCCTGCCGCGCCCGCGCTTCGCCGCCTACCCCTTCAGCCTCGGCGTCGCTTCCGGCGACCCGCGGCCCGACGGCGTCGTCCTGTGGACGCGGCTGGCCCCGGACCCGCTGCGCGGCGGCGGCATGCCGGGGGAGCCGGCGGAGGTCGAGTGGGTCATCGCGGCCGACGAGGCGATGGGCCAGGTCGTGCAGCGCGGCCGCGAGGTCGCCGCGCCGCAGCTCGCCCACTCGGTGCACGTCGAGGTCGAGGCGCTCCAGCCCGAGCGCTGGTACTGGTACCAGTTCCGCGCCGGCGGCGAGCTCAGCCCGGTGGGCCGCACGCGAACGACGGCGGCCGCCGGCGCCGCCAACCGCCGCCTCCGCTTCGGCTTCTGCTCGTGCAACCACTACGAGCAGGGCTACTACACCGCCTACCGGCACATGGCCGAGGAGGAGCTCGAGCTGGTCTTCCACCTCGGCGACTACATCTACGAGTACGAGGGGCGCGAGGACCGGGTGCGGATGCACACCTACCGCGAGATCGACACGATCGACGACTACCGCAACCGCTACGCCCTCTACAAGGCCGACCCCGACTTCCAGGCCGTCCACGCCGCCGCGCCCTTCGTGGTGACCTGGGACGACCACGAGGTCGACAACAACTACGCCGGCTCGATCTCGGAGAACGACGACCCGGTCGACGCCTTCCTGCGCCGCCGCGCCAACGCCTATCAGGCCTACTACGAGCACATGCCGCTGCGCCGCGCGTCGATGCCCCGCGGCGACGGGATGCAGCTGTATCGCGGCCTCGGGTACGGGCAGCTGGCCGGCTTCTGGGTGCTCGACACCCGCCAGTACCGCACCGACCAGCCCTGCGACGACACCAGTGGCCCCCGCTGCCCGGCGGTCTTCGACGAGGCCGCGACCTTGATGGGGGCCGAGCAGGAGAGCTGGCTGTTCAACGGCCTCGATCGCTCGGCGGCGCGCTGGAACATCGTTCCCCAGCAGATCATGGTGGCACCCGTCAACCAGCGGCCCGCCGCTACCGACGGCCGCTACAGCATGGACCAGTGGAGCGGCTACGACGCGGCCCGCAACCGCCTCGTCGATTTCCTCGGCGGCCGGCAGCCGAGCAACCCGGTGGTGCTGACCGGCGACATCCACTCCAACTGGGTCAACGACCTCAAGGCCGACTTCGCCGACGCGTCGTCGGCGACGGTGGGAACCGAGCTGGTCGTCACCTCGATCAGCTCCGGCGGCGACGGCTCCGATACCAACGCCCGCACGGCCGAGATCCTGGCGGCGAACCCGTTCGTGAGGTTCTACAACGGGCAGCGCGGCTACGTGGTCTGCGAGCTGTCGGAGGAGGCGCTGCGCGCCGACTACCGGGTGGTCGAGTACGTCAGCCAGCCCGACGCACCGATCACGACGCGGGCCTCGTTCCTGATCGAGGACGGCCGGCCGGGGGCGCAGCGATTGTGAGGATGCGGCGGGCCGTCGCGACCGCATGCGCCGCGGCGGCGTCTGCAGCCCCGATCGTCTGGCTGACGCGGGCACGAGGCCGGCAGGGCCGGCGCGGTTCCGCAACGATCATGGGGATCGTCGCTGCGGCGGTTTGGGCCGCCGGCGGAGTGAACCTGGTGACGGCCGCTGGCGTGTCCGGGCACTGGGCCGTCGGGGACGGCGAATTCACCGCGCTCGAGGTGACGGAGGCGTCGGCCGCGCAGCAGCGGGCGCCGCGGCGGGTCGCCAGCAGCGGCCCGTGCGCCGAGCGCGGCGCCAGCGACCTGTACTGCCTCGATTTGCACGGCACGCCGTCGGTGCTGGAGGCCCGCGGCGCCGTGCAACTCGGCCGGGTGCCCTCGCCGTTCGGGGTCACGGTGACGCCGGCGGGCAACCACGTCCACGAGCTGACGGCGTTCATCGAGGGGCTGCCGGCGGTGGAATCGCTGGGGCCGTTCACGGCCTACGTCGCCTGGGCGGCGACG
>DASWHK010000089.1:0-4355 GCA_036398215.1 Acidobacteriota bacterium
TATAGAGGCCGTGGCTGACGATGGCCTCGGTCCCGGTCTCGTCGCTCTCCTGCCAGTCGGCGATCGCCAGCGCGCCGCAGATTTCGTCGTAGGCGGCCCTGGCGGCGCTGCGCCACGCCGCTCGCTCCTCCTCGTTCTTCACCAGCACGACGGTCTGCCCGTCCGGGCTGGCGACCACGTCGTCCGGCGGCCGCGGGTGGACGACGCTGAGACGGCCGTCGAGACAGCGGCAGAACGCCAGCGCCGACGCCAGGGAGACCCGGTCGTTGACGCTGCCGTCGATGAAGATGGTCACCCGTTTCATGGCCGGTTTCCCCCTCTGCGCGCGCCGCTCCGGCGGCGCTCGACACGCTCGACGCAGCATGCCTTCCCGAGGGCCGGGGGGCAACGGCGCTGATGCAGTTCCAAGCGGCGACGGCGCGGCGGGCGCGCACGATGGCCGCGTTAGCGGACGCCCACTGTCACGCGACGACCGTCTCGGCCATCACGGTCAGGACGTGATCGATGTTCGTTCCGTCGCTGGAGAGCGGCAGGTCGATGAAGGCCACGGAACGGTGGCCCTTCTTCAGCCAGTCGAGGGTGCCGTGGCTTCTGCCGATCGAGCGGGTGCGGCAGACCTCGGCCAGATAGCCGAGGTCGTTGTCGGTGTAGGTGGGGCCCATTTCCGAATAGCGTTTGCCGGTGTTGTCGGCGCCAAGGATGTCGGTGAGCTTGGAGCCCCACAGCCGGCACCTGAGGTCGAACGGCTCCATGACGATCTCCTGCACGGCCACCAGGCCGTGCCAGCCCTTGAAATCGTAGAAGTCATAGTCGGACCAGGCGGGCACGGTGCGGCCGCCCCGCTTCTCATTCCACTGGCGGACCAGGGGCGCGAAGACGCCGAACGTCTCGGCCGCCGTGTCGCGGTCGAACAGCTCATAGGTCCAAGTCGGCAAGCGTTTCCAGAAAGCCATTTCGTCCAGCGCCCGATGATTGACGAGGGATTGGCCTTGCGACCGACGCAGCGGGTCCAGGGCCGGGCCATCCTGACCGAGAGTGGTAAAGACTCTATTTCCTTGAGGCGGTTGAATTTTCAGCGGATTTTCCGCCGTGGCTTGGGCTGCGGCCGGAGCGGACCACCCCCGAAAAAGGCGTTGAGCCCCTATGCGCAGCTTGGCGAGGCGGCGGCCGGCGCGCCGTGATGCAATTGCGCAACTTGCAATCCTTAAGCGTCCCAAGGGGGCGCCGGGAGGCCCGGCCAATGTCCTCGCTCACGGTGCTGACAAAAATACTGGCGGTGGCAATGCTCGTGGCACTCGTCCTGCAATTCAACGTCATTCCGGGGCTGTGACTGGCCGGCGACCGCGCTGCGCGATCATCGCGGTTCACTTGCGCCCGCAGGAGCGGCTGGTCCGGCGACTTCTTTGCCGACGCCGCCGCTGAACCGAACGGACCCGCAAGGTTTGTTTCATACCAGGCTTTTATGTATGATCCGCGCGCTTGCGCCCGGCCCCTTGCCGCGGCGGCGGCGGGTGAGTGCGTATTGACCTGAAACCAACAGCGGGTTGAAGACTGCATGGCGAAGGAGGATCTGATCGAGTTTCAGGGCACCGTGGTCGAGCTTTTGCCCAATGCCATGTTCCGGGTGAAGCTGGACAACGACCACGAAATCCTGGCCCACACCGCCGGCAAGATGCGCAAGCACCGCATCCGGGTGCTGGCGGGCGACCGCGTCAACGTCGAAATGACGCCCTACGACCTGACCAAGGGTCGCATCACGTTCCGCTACAAGTAATCGCTTGGTCGGCGATGGCCGGCCGGCCGCCGGCGCCGCCCGCTAGCCCCACTGCGGCCCATGCCTGATCCCAGCAACCCGCCCCTGGTCCTGGCCTCCGCCTCGCCGCGGCGGGGGGAGCTCCTGCGCCAGATCGGCGTCGTGCCCGACGTCGTCGCGCCCGCCGAGGTGGACGAGCGGCCGCGAGCCAAGGAACGGCCCGCCGATTACGCCCGGCGCCTGGCCGAGCTCAAGGCGGACCTGATCGCCCGGCGGCACGAGGGCAGCTTCGTCCTTGCCGCCGACACCGTCGTCGCCCTCGGCCGCCGCATCCTGCCGAAGCCGACCGACACGGCCACGGCCCGGCGTGCGCTCGCGCTCTTGTCGGGGCGCCGGCACCGGGTGCTGGGCGCCGTCGTGCTGGTGGCGCCGGATGGGCGGCGCGCCCGCCGCCTGGTCGTCACGACGGTGCGGTTCAAGCGCCTAGCCGAGTGCGAGATCGAGGCCTATCTGGAAAGCGGCGAATGGCGGGACAAGGCGGGCGGCTACGCGATCCAGGGCCGGGCGGCGGCCTTCGTCCCGGCGGTCAACGGCTCCTACAGCAACGTGGTCGGCCTGCCGCTCGCCGAGACGGCCGCCTTGCTCCACGGGCTGGGATACCGGTGGTGAAGCTGCTGATCTCCGCCCAGCCCGGCGAACTGCGGGCGGCCTGGGTCGACGGCGGACGCCTCGTCGACCTCGTGATCCAGCGCGACGACCACCCGAGCCGGCTGGGCGAGATCCATCTCGGGCGGGTGGCGGCGGTCGACCGCGGCCTCGGTGCGGCCTTCATCGAGCTGGGCCTGGATCGCGCGGGATTTCTGCCGCTGTCCGAGGCGCCGGGAGAAAAGCTCACCGAGGGGGCCGCGATCGCCGTGCGGGTGCTGCGCGACGCCGCAGCGGGAAAAGGTCCGCGGCTGACCGCCCGCCTGATCGATCCGCCGCCCGATCTCGATGCCCTCGTGCGCGCCGCCAGGCCGCCCTGCCGGCTGGTGCGCGGCGGCGATCCGCTGACGCGTCTGCTGACGGCGCGACGGCCGCCCGAGGAGGTTCTGATCGACCACGCGGAGACCTACCGGTCGCTGAAGGGGCGGGCGATCGCGGCGCGCCCCGAGCTCGCCGATCTGTTGCGGCTGGATCACGGCGCCGCGCCGCTGTTCGAGCGTGCGACCCTGGACGACGGCGGCGCCGGCGAGACCGTCGAGGCGGCGACCGAGGCCCTGCTCGATCCCCGCGTTGCGCTGCCGTCGGGCGGAGCGCTGTGGATCGAGCCGACCCACGGCATGGTCGCGATCGACGTGGACAGCGGCCGGCAGGAGGCCGGCGACCCCGAGACGCTCGCCCGCACGCTCGATCTCGAGGCGGCGGCGGAGATCCCCCGCCAGCTGCGCCTGCGCGCGCTCTCCGGCCGGATCGTGATCGACTTCCTGGAACTGAAGGATCGGACGGCGCGACTGCGCGTGGTCGCGGCGCTGCGCGACGGGCTGAAGGGCGACCGCGAGCCGGGGCGGGTCCTGGCCATGCGGGCCTCGGGCCTGGTCGAGATGACCCGGCGGCGCGGCGCGCCGGCGCTGCACGAGATCCTGACCGCGCCCTGCGGCGACGGCGGCAGCGGCCGCCGCAAGACCGCCGCGACGCTCGCCTTCGAGGCGCTGCGGGCCGCCCGCCGGGCGGCCGCGCAGGCGCCCGGCGCAAGGCTTCTTGTGAGAGCCCGGCCCGCGATCGTGGCGGCGCTCGATGGCCCGGCCAAACCGGCGAGGGCCGAGCTCGAGCAGCGCTTGGGACGGCCATTGACGCTCGTCCCCGCCGAGGATCGGGACGGCAGCGGCTACGAGGTCGTCACCGCGGGGCCCGGTGCCTGACGGGGGCGAGCATCGCACGGTGCCTAGCCGAAGGGCCGTGCTAGAGTGGCGCCGATGGGCAAGGACTCCGACAAGACCGACGAGACGGTGGTGACCCTGGCGGCGAAGCCGCGGCGGCCCTGTCCGATCTGCGGGCGGCCCGCGGTGAAGGCGCACCGGCCGTTCTGCTCGGCGCGCTGCGCCGACGTCGATCTCGGGCACTGGGTCACCGGCCGCTACCGCGTTCCGACCGAGGAGGAGCCGCAGGATGCGCCCGCGATCGAGCCCGGCTCGCCGGATGGCGATGAGGACTGAAGGGCGATCGAGGTTGCGGATCGGCCCAGCGGCCGGCCGGCTCGCCTCGCTGGAGCTTCGGCGAAGCGGGCTTGCCGCGGCGGCGCTCCTCGTCGCGGTCTCCGCCGCGCCCGGCGCCGCCTTCGAGGCGCGGGTGCTCGAGTCCGTGGTGAGCGTCCTGCCCGTTTGGCCCGGGCACAGGATCGGCGGCACGCCCGGCACGCCGCCCGGCAGCGCGCCGGAGGCGACGGCGGTCGCCGTCCTGCCGGGCGGACTGCTCGCCACCGCGCTGCACGTGGTCGACCGCGCCGAGGCGATCACGGTGCGCCTCGCCGACGGGCGGCGCTTTGCCGCCGAGCTGGTGGCGGGCGACGGGGGGAGCGACCTCGCGCTCCTGCGCATTCCCGTCGACCTGCCGCTGCTCGAGC
>DASWHK010000090.1:0-1517 GCA_036398215.1 Acidobacteriota bacterium
CCAGTTCGGCCACCTGGCCTTCGTCACTGGCGACCTCGACGCGGTGATCGCCGACGTCGAAGGCAAGGGCTGGAAGTACCGCGGCAGCCGTCCGGAGACCGGGTCGCGCTACATCTTCGTCAAGGACCCCGACGGCTACGACATCGAGATCCTGCAGGCGAGGTAGCGCCTCAGCTCATCGACGCGTAGGCCTCGCTCCCGCTCCGGGGTCGCTCGCGGGGGATCGCCTTGGCCGCCGCCAGGGCCTCGCGCGCCAGCCGCTCGACCTCGTGGTAGTCGCGCTGCTCGAGGACCTCGGCGGGAAACAGCGGGCCGACGAAGCCGACCGCGAAGACGCCGGCGGAGATCCACTGGGCGACGTTCTCGGGCGTCACGCCGCTGGTGGGGACCATGCGGAGGAACGGCAGCGGCCCGAGCGTGGCGCGGACGAACTGGGGGCCGCCGGCCGGCGGCGGGAAGAGCTTCTGGGTCTGGGCGCCGGCGCGGTGCGCCCGCAACAGCTCGGTGGGCGTGTGGGCGCCGGGCATCGCCAGGGCGCCGAGCTCCAGGGCGGTGGCGACCACCTCCTCGTCGAATACCGGCGAGACGATGACGCGGGCCCCGGCCTCGAAAGCGCGGCGGGCGTCCTGCGGATCGAGGACCGTGCCGGCGGCGACGATCAGCCCGTCGCGGGCGGCAAACTCCTCGATCAGCTCGAACGGCCGCGGGCAACCGAGCGTGAACTCGATGATCCGGAAGCCGCCGTCCACGGCGGCGCTCATGGCGTCGCGGGCGACGTCGTGATCGCCGATGCGGAGGATGGCGACGGCGCGCTCCTCCCAGAGTCTGTCGAGTAGCTGCTCGACGTTCATCGGACCTCCAGGTTTCGAAGGTTCTTGGCAGGTGGGGTGGGGATGGTTCTCACGACGGCGCTAGCCGATCGCCGGTGACATCGGATGCTCGGCGACCCGGTGGATCCAATCCTCGAGGCGCCGGTGCTCGGTACCGAGCGGCATGCTCTCGGTCAGGATCCGGTGAAACAGATAGGTGTCGTCCTCGTCGGGAATGATCGCGGCGTAGCGCAGGAACGGCCAGGCGATGCAGTCGGCGGCCGAGAACTCGCCCATCAGGTAGTCGCGGCCGGCCAGCATGTCGTCGAAGGTCCGCAGGGAATCGCTCATCTCCTGCCGCCAGGCGGCGATGCGCTGCTGGTCGGGCTCGGCCTTGCCGAGCTCGGCGACGATGGCGTTCGGCGGCACCTTCCAGACCCGGTTGAACCAGTCGATGAAGACCTTCATCTCGGCTCGCCGGCCGGGGCCGGGCGGAAACAACGGCGGCACCGGGAACTCGCGATCGAGATACTCGATGATCCGCGGCGAGTCGAAGACCACGGTGTCGTCGTTGACGAGCACGGGAACGAGGTCCTGGCCGCTGACCTCGCGGACGATGCTGCGGTCGTCGACGGAGACCGCGACGTACTCGGCCGCGAGGTCCTTGTGGGCGAGCGCCAGCTGCACGCGCTCCATGTTGGTGGAATA
>DASWHK010000091.1:0-4241 GCA_036398215.1 Acidobacteriota bacterium
ATCCCGCCAGTGTCAAGGTCGCCGACTTCATCGGACAGATGAACTTCGTCGACGCCTCTGTCAAAGAACTGGCCAACGGCGAGGCGGTGCTCGAGACCGCCGGCCTGGGAACGATCAGGACCCGGGGCGCGCCTGCCTTCGTCCGCCAGGGCGACGTCGTGGTGGTGGCCGTCCGACCGGAGAAGCTGATGCTGTCGCCGGAGCGCAGCGACACTTGCGCCGGCGTTCAAGGCACGATGACGGCCGCGACCTACCTGGGCGACCGCAGCCACTTCTACGTATCGGTGGAGGGCCGGGAGAGGGCGCTCGCCGTCAGCGCCCAGGGGGCGAGCGCGGCGTCGGCGCAGTTCATGGATCGCGGCAGTCCGGTCTGGGTGTCCTGGACGGACGATTCGCTCATCCTGCTCCCGCGGCCGTAAGCACGGGACGGGAGGTGCCACGGCCGCGCTGCGCCGTGACGCACGCAGAGACGAGGCGCGGCAGGGCGGGGTAACGGGGTCATGCAGAAAGACATTCCGCGCCGCTTCGTGCCGTACGACGAACTGGGCGACGTGCCCAACATCGTGGTCGACGGCTCGGGCAGCGCCCTCACGGCGATCACGCTGTCGCACTGGCCGAAGAGCGGCACCCCGCAGGCCCTCAAGGCCGACACCTCGGCGGAGATCGTCTTCAACTACCTGGGCGCGCCCGAGTTCCACGTCGCGGCCGAAGCGGTCTCGAACAATCACTTCGACGAGGATGGCCTCATCGGCGTCTTCACCCTGCTCGAACCCGAGGCCGCCTTGGAGATGCGTGACCTGCTGGTCGACGCGGCGCGCGCCGGCGACTTCGCCACCTACCGGCACCGCCGCGCCGCCTGCATCGCCTTCACGGTTTCCGCCTTCGCCGATGCGGGCACCTCACCGCTCGAACCGGCGGTCTTCGATCTGCCTTACGGGGAGAAATGCGCGGCCCTCTACCGGGAGATGCTGCCGCGCCTCTGCGAGATCGCGACCGACACCGAGCGCTTCCGTCGCTACTGGGAAGACGAAGAACACGTGCTGGAGCAAAGCGAGCGGGCGATCCGCGACGGACGCGTGAGGATCGAGGAGCTGCCCGAGCTCGACCTTGCCGTGGTCACGGTTCCGGAGGGGTGGTCGCCCCACGCCGTGCACAGGTTCGCCCAGAGCCGCGAGGAGCCCTGCCACCCCATGGCGGTGCACAATGCGACCCGCCGCAACTGCATCCTGACCCAGCAGGGCCGGCGGTACGGGGCGACCTACCGCTACGAGAGCTGGGTGCAGTACGTGACGGCGCCGCCCAGGCCGCGCGCCGACCTCACGCCCCTCGCCGAGGCCTTATCGGCCGAGGAGTCCGGCGGCGTGGCCTGGACCTTCGACGGCGTCTCCGCACTCACGCCGCGGCTGGCGTTGCCCGACAATCGCGAGAGCGCGATCCCGCCCGAGGTATTCAAAGCCAGGGTCATCGAGTTTCTCGCGGCCGCGCCGCCGGCCTGGGACCCCTACGATCCGTCCTGAGCGCGGGCGGGTGCCGCCGCGACGGAAACCGCCGGCACGGACCCGCGGTATCGGACAAGCGGCTTGCCCCCGGGGCCCCGATCTGGGACATAATCCCGCGCCGAAATCGACCTTTCGCGGTTGTGATCGATGAAGTTCACGCTGAGCTGGCTGAAGACCCATCTCGAGACCGACGCGTTCCTTGAGGCGATCGTCGACACGCTCACCATGATCGGCCTCGAGGTCGAGGAGGTGGAGGACCGGGCGGCCGCCCTCGCGCCCTTCACCGTCGGCTACGTGAAGGAGGCGCGGCCGCATCCCAACGCCGACCGGCTGAAGGTCTGCATCGTCGAGACGGGGACAGGCGAGGTCCAGGTCGTCTGCGGCGGGCCCAACGCGCACACCGGCATGAAGGGCGTCTTCGCGCCCGCCGGCAGCTATATCCCCGGCACCGGCCTCGAGCTGAAGAGGAGCATGATCCGCGGCGAGGAATCGAACGGCATGTTGCTCTCCGAGCGCGAGGTCGGTCTCTCCGATGAGCACGAGGGCATCATCGAGCTGGACGAGGACGCGCCGGTCGGCGAATCCTTCGCCAGGCTGCTCGGCCTCGACGACCCGGTGATCGACATCGCGATCACGCCGAACCGCGGCGATTGCCTCGGCGTGCGCGGCATCGCGCGGGACCTGGCGGCGGCCGGCCTCGGCCGGCTCGCGCCATTCGAGGTGCCCAGGATCGAGGGCTTCGGCGAGAGCCCGATCAAGTGGCGGCGCGATCTGCCGGAGGACCGGCAGCACGCCTGCCCCTACGTCGCCGGCAAGACGTTCCGCGGCGTGACCAACGGCGCCAGCCCCGCCTGGCTGCAGCGGCGCCTGCGCTCGATCGGGCTCAGGCCGATTTCGGCGCTGGTTGACATCACCAACTTCGTCACCTTCGACCTCGGCCGGCCCTTGCACGTGTTCGACGCCGACAAGCTCAAAGGCGACCTCACCATGCGCATGGCCCGCGCGGGCGAGGAGATCCTGGCGCTCGACGGCAAGACCTACGCCCTCGACCCCGAGATGGTGGTGATTGCCGACGAGGCCGGCCCGCATGGCACTCCGGTGGGCATCGGCGGCGTGATGGGCGGCGAGGTCACGGGCTGCACCGAAGCCACGAGGACCGTGTTCCTCGAGGTGGCGCTGTTCGACCCGGTCAGGGTCGCCGCCACGGGCCGCCGGCTCGGCATCCTCTCCGACGCGCGCTACCGCTTCGAGCGCGGCCTCGACCCGGAGAGCGCGGAGTGGGGCGTCGCAGTGGCGGCCAAGCTGATCACCGAGCTGTGCGGCGGCGAGGCGAGCGACACCACCGCGGCCGGCCGGGTCCCGCGCGAGCGGCGCACCATCGCGTTCCGGCCGGGACGGGTGGAGAGTCTCGGCGGCTGCGCGGTCGCGGAAAAGCAGCAGCGGCGCATCCTGACCGACCTCGGCTTCGAGGTCGCTGGCGCAAAATCCAAGAAGGAGCCGTGGCGCGTTCGGGTGCCGACCTGGCGCCCGGACGTGGAAGGCGAGGCCTGCCTGGTGGAGGAGATCCTGCGCCTCCACGGCTTCGAGCACCTGCCCATGTCCGCCACCGTGCTCGACACCACCCTGCCGCTGCCGGCCCTGAGCCTCAGCCAGCGCCACGAAGCGGCGGCGCGCACGGCGCTCGCCTGGCGCGGCATGCACGAGGCGGTCACCTTCTCCTTCCTCGACGCCAAGGCCGCCGCCCTGTTCGGTGGGACGCCGGAGGGCTTGCGCCTCGCCAACCCGATCAGCGTCGACCTGGAGGTGATGCGCCCGTCCTTGCTGCCCAACCTGATCGCGGCGGCGGTGCGGAACGCCGACCGGGGCCTCGCCAACGCCGCCCTCTACGAGGTCGGGCCGGAGTACCGCGACGACACGCCCGACGGCCAGGTGCCGGTGGCGGCCGGCCTGCGCAGTGGCGCGAGCGGCCCGCGCCACTGGTCGGAGGCGCCGCGGCCGGTCGACGCCTTCGACGCCAAGGGCGATGCCCTGGCGGTGCTGGAGGCCTGCGGCGCGCCGGCCGCCAACCTGCAGGCGACCGCTGACGCACCACGCTGGTACCACCCCGGCCGCTCCGGCGTTCTCCGGCTCGGCCCCACCGTGCTCGCCCACTTCGGCGAGGTCCACCCGCGGGTGCTGCGGCGCCTCGGCCTGAAGGGCCCGGCCGCCGCCTTCGAGGTGTTTCTCCAAAGAGTGCCGGCCCCCCGGAGCGCCAAGGGGGCGGCCACGGCCGGCGGCGGCAAGGCCAAGCCGCCGCTCGCCCTGTCGCCGTTCCAGCCGGTCGTCCGCGACTTCGCCTTCGTCGTCGACGCGGCCGTGACGGCCGAGGCGCTCGTGCGCGCCGCGGCCGGCGCCGACAAGGCGCTGATCAGCGACGTCTCCGTGTTCGACGTCTACCAGGGCCGGGGCATCGAGGCCGGCAGGAAGTCGCTCGCCATCGCCGTCACCCTGCAGCCGATCGAGAAAACCCTGACCGACCCGGAGATCGAGGTGGTCTCCAAGAAGATCGTCGACAGGGTCGCGAAGGCGACGGGCGGCGTGCTGCGGACCTAGGCTTGTCCGCCCGGAAAGCCTGCAGCGCCGCCATGACCGCCGAGATCCGCATCTCCGGCCCGGAGGCCCTGCCGGGCTTCGTCGCCCTGGTCGAGGCGGCGGCGGACTGGCTGTGGGCGCAGGGCATCCGGCAGTGGACGCCCGGCAACA
>DASWHK010000092.1:0-4295 GCA_036398215.1 Acidobacteriota bacterium
GACCGGCTCGCAGACCACGCCGCCCGAGTGGTGCACCGACGGCAGCATGTGGTGCAGCTTGGTGAAGTTGCGGAAGTCCTCCAGCGTCGCGTAGCGCCGCCCGCCCTCCAGGTCGTGCACGAAAGGCGGCCCGAAGCTGGGACAGAACAGGCTGTTGGCGCCGCCGATCTCGACGCTCATCTCGGGGTTGCGGGCGTGTTGGCGGAACTGGCGCGGGGCGCTCCGCTGGATGACGGCGCGGCAGAAGCCCGGCTCGAAGCGCACCCGCTCGCCCTGCACGTCGCAGCCGGTCGCGCGGAAGATCTCGAGCACCTCCGGGTCGTCGCGGAAGTCCATCCCGATCTCCTTCAGGATGGTCTCCGCGTTGGCCTCGATCAGGCTGAGGCCCTCGTCGTCGAGCAGGCTGTAGACGCCGACCCGGCGCTGGATGTAGGGGAGGCGCGGCGGCTGCTTGTCCCGGCGCGCCTGCCGGCGCCGTTCGCGCCCGCCGCCGCGGCCGCGCTTCGCGGCCACCTCGCGCGGCGGGCTCATCCGGTCGGACATGGCCTCCCCTAACCCCTCGCGGCACACCTAGAGCCGGTCGAGCGCCGCCTTGGTCGCGTCGAGCGCGCGGGCGATCCGGTCGAACAGCTCGTCGATCTCCCGCTCGGTGATGATCAGCGGCGGGCAGATCCCCAGCGTGTCGGACGGCAGCGGCCGGGTGAGGAAGCCGGCCTCGATGCCCTTCTCGATCAACAGCGCGCCCGCCTTCGCCTCCGGCGGATAGGAGGCCTTGGTCGCCTTGTCGCGAACGATCTCGAGGCCGGCGATCAGGCCGACGCCGCGGGCGTCGCCGACCAGGGGATGGGCGCCCAGCTCGCGCACCCGCTTCTGGAAGTGGGGCGCGACCTGGCGGACGTGGCCGAGGGTGTTGCGCTCCTGGTAGATCTTCAGGGTCTCCAGCGCGACCGCGGCGCACACCGGATGGCCGCCGTAGGTCATGCCGATGCCGAAGATGCCGTGCTTGCGGCTCTGCTCGACCAGGACCCGGTAGATCTCGTCGGAGACCAGGGTGGCGCCGATCGGCAGGTAGCCGGAGGAGATCTGCTTGGCGCAGGTGAGGAGGTCGGGGCGGATGCCGTAGGTCTCGCTGCCCCACATGTTGCCGGTGCGCCCGAAGCCGCACACCACCTCGTCGGCGATCATCAGGATGTCGTGCCGACGCAAGACCGCCTGCATCTTCTCGAAGTAGCCGTCCGGCGGCGGCATGGCGCCGCCGCCCGCCATCACCGGCTCGGCGATGAAGGCGGCGATGGTGTCGGCGCCCTCGGCCGCGATCAGCTCCTCCAGCTCCGCCGCCAGGCGGTCGGCGAACATGGCCTCGTCCTCGCCCGGCTCGGCGTAGCGGTAGTGGCACGGCGTGGTCAGCTTGAGGAAGCGGCCGCCGAACGGCAGGTCGAAGTCGTTCTGCATCGGCGGGATCGCGGTGAGGCTCCCCGAGGCGACCAGCACCCCGTGGTAGCCGCGGTTGCGGCCGACGATCTTCTTCTTGTCCGGCCGCCCGAGCGCGTTCTGGTAGTACCAGACGATCTTGATGGCCGTCTCGACCGCCTCGGAGCCGGAGTTGACGAAGAACGGCCGGGCGAGCGGCGCCGGCGCGATCGCCATCAGCTTCTCGGCCAGCTCGATCGCCGGCGGATGGGCGCGGTGGGCGAAGGAGTGGGCGAACGGCAGGGTCTCGAGCTGCTTCTTCGCCGCCGCCACCAGGCGCGGCTCGCTGAAGCCGAGCGAGGCGCACCACAGGCCGCCGAGGGCGTCGATGTACTGCTTGCCGTCCTCGTCCCAGACGTGGATGCCCTCGCCGCGGACGATCACCAGGGGGCCCTTCTCCTGGTGCGCCGCGAGGTTGGTGTAGGGGTGTAGCGAAAAAGCGATGTCCTTGGCGGCCAAGGAATTCGCGTGTGAGTTCGGTACGGCTTCGGGCATGATCGTTCTCTCCTCCGCCGGCCCGTGGCCGGAGCCGGCTCAAATCTAATGCCGATCCAGGATCTCGGCACAGCGTGCAGTGTCACCAGTGGGAACTCTAATACGCTTTATTACATGATTACATGGCGTCATCGCTGATCGCCCGCGATCGCGAGCGCCCGCGCCTTGTCGTAGAACGGGCGGTGGTGCGCGAGATAGGCCGTGAGCTGCGGCGCCGCCGCGGCAGCCGCCTCGAACTCGGCGCGGAGCGCCCGTTCCTCCGCCGCGCTCATGGCCTGGATGCCGGCGCTCGCGAGCACGTCGCCGTGCCAGCCGGCGACCTCGCGCCAGTCCTCGGGCGTCTCCTCCGGCGCCCAGCTGAGGGCATGGGGCGCGGGCGAAAGCCCGATCCGCCGCCAGTAGGCGCTCATGATGCCGCCCGTGTCCGCCTGCACCAACTCGGCGCAGAGGACCGCGGGCGTCTCGCCGGTCAGCTCCCGGACCCAGTCGAGGTGCCGCCAGATCGCCTCCAGCCCGACCTCCTCCAGGGTGAGGTCGGGATCGAGCTTGTAGTAGGACAGGATCGCCTTCACCGGGTCGCGGATCAGGAAGGTGTTGGTGAGGCGCCGGGCGAAGGCCCGGTCCTCCAGCATGCGCGGCAGCACGTAATAGCTCATGTCCTTGAAGAAGACCGGCCCCGCCTCGCCCGCTTCGAGCAGCATGTCGCGGATCGCCTCGTAGGTCCTGGGCTTCTCGGCATCGACGTCGAAATGGGGCATCACCCGCACCGCGCGCTCGACGTAGTAGTAGTACATGTAAGGCTCGTGAAAGCAGGCGAGGTCGCCGCGCTCGCGCATCACCCGCTCGATCGCCGTCGACATGGAGCGCGGATGGGACCAGAGGGCGATGATCGGATGCATAAGCTCGCCGCACTTCAGGACGGGGCGCCGCCCGACTCGCCGAACTGCGGGCGGGGGCCGGATCTCGGCAGGTGGCCGGCGAGGCGGCGATCGAGTTGCCCCGCCAGCGCCTCGCGGATGGCGACCGCCAGGCTGCTCGGGATGTTGCCGAGTTCGCGCTCCCGGGCGACGAGCGAGATCGTCCGGGTGAGCGACGCCGTCGGCAGCGGCCTGATGTCCACCGCAAGTTCCGCCTGCCGGTCGTCGAGCAGCAGCGTGGGCGTCAGGATGGCGAAGCCCGGGCCCGCCGAGACGATCGAGAGGACGACCTCGCCCCGGTCGGCTTCCAGGCCGCGCGGGATGTCGACGCGCAGACGCCTGAGGTGCTGCTCGACGCGGCGGCCGGCCGGCACCTTGGCGGTGAAGCGGACCAGCGGCAGCCGCTCGGCCAGGGTCGCCAGGTCCTTCGCCGGCCCGCCGAAGCTCCGCGGCAGCACCAGGTAGAACGGCTCGGTCATCACGATGTGGCGTTCCAGCCCGTCGACGTCGTAGAGCGCGTCCGAGGTGATGATGAGGTCGACCTCGCGGTTCCTCAGGAGCTCCTGATGATCGCTCGCCAAACCGGTCCGCAGGATCAGCTCCGGCACCTGCATGCGTTCCTTGCAGTGGCGCACGATGAAGGGCGACAGCGGGCCGGCGAGCGACGACAAGAGGCCGATCCGCAGCAGCGGCACCGGGATGTGCTCCAGCCGGCGCACCTGGGCCTTCAGCTCTTCGATCTCGCTGAGGATCTGCGCCGCGCGCCTGTGCAAGGCGATGCCGGCCTGAGTGAGCCGGATCGGCCGCGAGGTGCGGTCGACCAGCTTGCTGCCGTACGCGCCTTCGAGCGCGCGCAGCTGCTGCGAGGCGGCGGACTGGGTCATGCCGAGCAGCGCGGCGGCCCTGGTGACCTGTCCGATCTCGGCCACGGTGACGAAGACCTCCATCGCGCGGATGAGGTTGAAGTCGAACTCGCCCTTTTTGCGCATGTTGGCACGCGATCCGCCCGCTTTCCCGCTGAGCCCGCCGGATCCGCAGGGCCATCCCCCGCCTAACGGCGACACGGAGTCGACATGAGTCGGGACAGACTGCCAATCCGAACCGCCCGATAACAATATTAGAATCGCTAATGACGAAACAGTTTTATTGAAGGTGTTGTGGCCCAAGAGTTTAGTTGGGCGTTTCGCGGGCTTTCGAGGACTGGCCCGTCGTGCAAACAATGGCCCGTTTCACCGGCCGGAGAGGGTGCGCATGCGTTTGAGCGACGAGGAGCAGGCGATCCTGGCGGGCGAGCTGGGCGAGCCGCGGCGCTTCGCCCTGGAGCAGCAGATGGCGGTCGGCCGCTTCTTCGGCGCCCGCGACTTCGTCCCGATCGCCCAGGCGCACCTGATGGCCGACGGCGAGGCGGTCGGC
>DASWHK010000093.1:0-23470 GCA_036398215.1 Acidobacteriota bacterium
CCGCATCGCCTGGGCGAGCTCGGGCGAGGGGCCGCCGCTGGTCAAGGCCGCCAACTGGCTCAACCACCTTGAGTTCGACTGGGAGAGCCCCGTATGGCGGCACGTCATGGAAGAGCTGTCGACGGGACTGCGGCTGGTGCGCTACGACCAGCGCGGCAACGGGTTGTCGGACTGGGACGTCGAGGACATCTCCTTCGCGGCTTTCATCTCCGATCTGGAGGCCGTTGTCGACGCCGCGGGGCTGGAGAGGTTCTCGCTGCTCGGCGTCTCCCAGGGCTGCGCGCACTCAGTCGCCTACGCAGTTCGCCATCCCGAGCGGGTCGAGAAGCTGGTCCTGCACGGCGGTTACGCCGCCGGCCACAACTTCTGGTCGGAGGAGCACGTGGAGCGGCGCAAGGCGCTCGGCACGCTGATGCGCCAGGGCTGGGGAGAGGACAATCCGGCGTTTCGCCAGGTCTTTTCGGCGATGTTCCTCCCCGACGGCGACCGCGAGGCGCACGACGCCTGGAACGAGCTGCAGCGGATCGCGACGCCGCGTGACAACGCCCTGCGGATCGCCGCCGCCAACGGCGCGAGCGACGTCCGCGAGCTGCTGGGCCGGGTGAAGGCGCCGACGCTGGTCCTCCATTGTCGCGACGAGATCGCGGTCCCCTTCGAGTGCGCCCGCGAGCTCGCCAGCGGCATTCCCGACGCCCGGCTGGTCAGCCTCGACAGCCGCAACCACGTGCTCCTCGAGACCGACCCCGAGTGGCCGCGATGGATCCGCGAGGTCAAGGAGTTTCTCGGCGTCGAGGTGTCGCTCGCTGCCGGCCACCGGGATGCCCGGCCTCGGGCCGAGACGACCCGGACGCCCGCCGAAGCGACGCTGGCGCCCGGCGAGAAGCTGCGCAACTACCGCATCGAAAGGCACCTGGCCAGCGGCGGCATGGGGGCCGTGTACCGGGCTCGCGATCTCAAGCTGCACCGCGAGGTGGCGATCAAGGTGCTGCCCCGCGACCTGGTAGACGATGCCGGGCGGCGCGCCCGCTTCGAGCGCGAGGCCCGCTTGCTGGCGGCGCTCAACCACCCCCACATCGCCGCGATCTATGGCCTCGAGGAGGTCGGTTCGACGCACTTCATCGTCATGGAGCTCGTCGACGGCCCGACGCTCCAGCAACGCTTGCGCGACGGGGCCTTGCCGGTTGGCGACGCCCTCGAGATCTGCGGGCAGATCGCCGAGGCCATCGCCGCGGCGCACTCGAAGGACATCGTCCACCGCGACCTCAAGCCCGCCAACGTCATGCTCACCGGCAACGGCGTGAAGCTCCTCGATTTCGGCATCGCCAAGTCGGTGCTGCCGGAAGGCGCCGAGACCGCCACCATCGCCGCGACCGAGATGGAGACGCTGACCGCCACCGGCATGCTCATGGGGACCGGTCCGTACATGAGCCCCGAGCAGGTGCGCGGGCTGCCGGTCGACAAGGGCAGCGACGTCTGGGCCTTCGGGTGCGTCCTCTACGAGACGCTGGTCGGCCGCAACCCGTTCCAGCGCGAGACGCTGGCCGACACCCTCACCGCGGTGCTCGAGCACGAGCCGAGCTGGCGGGAGCTTCCCGCCGGCACCCCGCGGCCGGTCCGCGAGCTGCTCCGCGGCGTCCTGCAAAAGGACCCCGCCCGCCGCCCGGCCGACTTCTCCGGAATCGCCGCCGGCCTGCGCCACGCGACCGCCGCCGGTACCGGCCCCCGCGGCTTGATCCGTTGGCTCCGCGGGCCGGGCGTCGTATAGTGCGCTCCGGTTACGGTGGAGCGAAGACGCCTTGATTTGTTAGGTGAAGTCACCGAGCGACGGGGCTGGGGCACGCCCCGTTTCCATTGGGAGGAGGAACCCATGAAGCGATTCGAGCTTTGCGCCGCCCTGGCGCTGGCCGCCTTGATCGGCGTCGCCTGCCAGGGCGTTCCCGAGGAGGCCGCCACGGACACGGCGCCGGTCGATGCATCCGCGCCGCCGGCCGATGCCGCCGCGGCGCCGGTGGCGCAGGAGGCCCCGCGCATCACCGCCGATCAGCTCGCCGAGGTGTTCGCCGGCAGCGAGGTCTTTCTCCTCGATGTCCGCCGTCCCGACGAGCTCGAGGAGCTCGGCACCGTCGAGGGCTACACCAACATCCCCATCGACGAGCTCGCCGACCGCCTCGACGAGCTGCCGCGCGACCGTCCCATCCTCACCGCCTGAAACGGCGGTGGCCGAGCCGCGCGTGCCGCGGCTTTACTGCAGGAAAACGGCTTCGAGGTCTACGGCTTCTGCGGGCTGAACGACTACCAGGGCGAGAAGGTCTTCCCGAAGGCGGGCGGCGGGGGATCGTAACGGCCGGCGCGGCGCGGCCGAGCTCGAGCGCTCGCCGCACCTGCGAAGGGGAGAAGTGTGCGAAGGCGGCCGGTGGCGGCTCTTGGGCGCCGGCCGCCGAGTTCCCGACGGCCCGAATCGCCGCCAGCTGAGCCAGCGACGAGTCCGCCCCGTTGCCGCCACGCATTGGCGGGCTCGAGGCACCCTCTAACGAACCGCCACAAGGTCAGGGACCTTCGGGTCCGGCTGTCGGCGCTGTGAAACCTTGTCCGCGCGTCCCCCGTAGTCTACATTCCAGATTAGTCTGCAAAGCAGACTTATCGTCAGATCGGTCCGCAGCCGGTGGTAAACGACCCGGCGGCCAACAGATCGGTCCGCAGCCGGCGGTAGCGACCCGCCGGCCAACCGGCGAGGGAAGCCGATGGGCGCACACAGCCAACTTGGGGAGTTCGAGCAGCTCGTACTGCTGGCGATCCTGCAGCTCGACGACGAGGCCTTCGGGCCGGCGGTCGGCGGGCTGCTGGAGGAGGCCGCCGACCGGCCGGTCTCGCGCGGGGCGCTGTACTCGGCGCTGTCGCGGCTCGAGCAGAAGGGCTTCGTCGAGTGGGAGGTCGAGGCGGCCACCTCGGAGCGCGGCGGCAACCGCAGCCGGCGCTTCTCGGTGACCGAGCCCGGCCTCGAGGCGCTGCGCTCGGCTCGCCAGGCGTTGCTGAACCTCTGGGAGGGGCTCGACGCCAAGCTCGATGGGAGGGCCCGATGAGGCGGCCACCGGCCCTCGGGCGCTGGCTGCTGCGCGCGGGCTTGCCGCACGGCGTCGTCGCCGAGTCGATCGCCGGCGACCTCGAGCAGGAGTTCCACCGCCGGGCCCGCCGGCCCCGCTCCTGGTACCTGTGGCAGGTGATCACGGTGCTGGCATCGTCGTTTTTCGATCGTATCGGCGGCAGGAGCTGGTTCGCGCCTTCGCCGGAGGGGCCGCGCTGTGCCGGTTCGCGCTGGCTCGGAGGCTTCCTCTTCGACCTGCGGTTCGCCGCCCGCATGCTGGTGCAGCGGCCGGTCTTCGCGGCCGTTCTCATCGGCACGCTGGCCGTCGGGATCGGCATCAACACGGCGATCTTCACGGTTGTCAACGCGCTGTTGCTGCGGCCGATCCCGGCGGTGACCGACCCGTCGTCGATCGTCGAGATCTACCGCGCCGACGGCGACGATCTGCTCGACGTCGCCTACGGCACGCTGCGGATCCTGCGCGAGGATGCTTCGACCCTGCAGGACGCCGCCGGCTGGATGGGGATGACCGTGGCGTTCCGGGACCGCGGCGAGATGAGCCCTTCGCCGGGGGCGTCCGACCACGCGGGGGCGACCGGCGGCGACGACGGAGCGCCTCCCCGCCTGGCGAGGACGGCGCCGGGTCGTGAAAGCATCGCTCCGAGCGACGACGAGGCGATCGTCCTGCGCGGCTTCCAGGTCACCGGCAACTACTTTTCGGTGCTCGGCGTGCGGCCGGCGCTGGGGCGCTTCTTCGCGCCGCAGGACTCGTTCTATCCGAGCATCGCCGACGAGGTGGTGATCGGCCACGACCTCTGGCTTCGCCGGTACGGACGTCGTCCGGAGGTCCTCGGCAGCCTGGTCTCGATCAACGGCCATCCGGCGCGCATCATCGGCGTCGCGCCCGAGGGGTTCGCAGGCCACCAGGTCCTCGTGCTGCGTGAGGTGTTCGTGCCGATGGGGATGCCGGCGCCCGGCCTGCTCGGCCCGGAGGAGTTGGATGCGCCGGCCGGCGGCTCGATTACGTTGCTCGCCCGGCTTGCCGGCGGCAGCGGACTCGAGGCGGCGCGCGAAGAGCTGCGCGTCCTCGGCGATCGCTTTTTCGCCGACCACGGCGTTGACGATCGCTATCGCCTGCACGCCGAGTCCTACGGCGGCATCCCCGGGACCGACCGCGGCATGGTTGCGCTGTTCTTCACGATGCTGCTTGTGATCGTGGCGATGGTCCTGGCGGTCGCCTGCGTCAACGTCGCCAACATGTTGCTGTCGCGCGCCGTCGAGCGCCGCCATGAGCTGGCCATCCGCGTGTCGCTGGGCGCCGGCCGCGGCCGCCTGGTTCGGCAACTACTGACCGAGGCCGCGTTGCTGTTCCTGCTCGCCGCCGCCGCCGGCCTGGTGCTCACGGCGTGGACCACCGGCCTGCTGGTCAATCTCTACCTGCCACAGATGGCCAGCACCCGCCTGTATCTGGACGTTTCCCCCGACGCCCGGGTGTTCGCGTTCACCTTCGCGGTGGTCACTGTCACCTGCCTCGTCTTCGGCCTGGCGCCGGCGCTCGGCGCCAGCGGCGCCGCCGGGGCGGCGGCGGTGCGCAACGCTGCCGGTCACCTGCGGCGGTCGCGGCTGCGCGGCATCCTGGTCGCCGGCCAGATGGCGCTGGCGCTGGTCCTGCTGGTGGCCGCCGGCCTGATGGTGCGGGCGCTGTCGGCCCTCGACGACATGCCCCTGGGCTACGACGTCGATGGCGTGTACTCCGTCGAGCTGTCGCTCGAGCTCGCCGGCTACGACCCAGATCGCAGTCGCATCTTCTATCGAGAGCTGCTCGACGAGGTGCGCGCCATTCCCGGCGTCAGCGCCGCCGCCACCGCGCGGCGGCAGCCGATGTCGACCCGGGCGCCGGTCGGTGTCTTTCCCGAAGGCATCGAGCCGCCCGACGAGCGCGGCTTTCCCGCCGACTTCAACCGCGTCTCGCCTGACTACTTCGGGGCAACCGGTATCGCCCTGCTGGCCGGTCGCGAGATCGAGAAGTCCGATGACGAGGCGGCGCCGCGGGTGGCAGTCATCAACGCCACCATGGCGCGGCGGCTGTGGGGCGGCGCGCCCGGGGCCGGAGATTCCGCGACGCTCCGCGCCGCCGTCGGCGAACGCTTCAGCATCGGTCGCGGCATGGATGCGACCACCTACGAGGTCGTCGGCATCGCCGCCGACGCTCACCACCACGGGTTCGACGGCGAGACGGCGAGCTTCCTCTACCTGCCGGCGGCGCAAGCCCCGGAGGCCCGCGCCCACCTGATGATCCGCGCCGACGACTTCGAAGGAACGATCGGCGCCGTGCGGGCCGCCGTCGCGCGCCTCGATCCCGACGTGCCCGTCGTCGAGGTCGAGACCATGCGGTCGGTCGTCGAGGGCTTCTCGATGGGACAACGGCTGGCGGCCTGGGTGGCCGGTGTGGTCGGCACCGTGGGCCTGCTGCTCGGGGCCGTCGGCGTGTACGGGGTCACCGCCTTCGCGGTTGCCCAGCGTACCCACGAGATCGGCGTGAGGATGGCGTTGGGCGCGCGTGCCGTCGACGTCGTCCGCCTGATGGTAGGCAGCGGCTTGCGGGCCCCGATCGCCGGCATGGTGATCGGCCTGCTGGTCGCCGGCGCGGCGGCCCGGCTGATCGGCGCGTTGCTCTTCGGGATCAGCCCGATCGATCCCTGGACGTATGCGACCGTCATCGGCGTCCTTGGGATCGTGTCGCTCGGCGCGACGCTGCTGCCGGCGCGTCGCGCCGCGGCGACGGACCCGGTTGAAACGCTGCGCTCTGCCTGACAGGGAAGACGGCGATCTGTTGGACTTTCGCAAGCAGAGGGGTCAGAATTATGGTCTTTGCGATGCAAAGTACTTGACGCAATGAACAAACCTTCGCTATATTGCCGAGGAAGGGCTTGATCCGGCCCCGGATCGTCGCGCCTGTCGTGGTCGTGCAACCCGCTTCATCCCCTCGCGAGAGGGCCCATACGGAGGTACCCGATGTTCACAGACCTTGATTCCCGAGGCCGCGTCTTCGTCACCACCGCCTGTCTCTATCTGATCGCCTTGATCGGCGTCGTCGGCTTCGGCGCCTCTTCGTTCGCCAGCCTCTACCGGGAGGCAATGACGATCGAGGCCGAGCGGTTGCTCGCGGTCGCGAACGAGGACTACCTCATCGAGACGTTCGATCGCCGCCACCGGGCCGACTACGAGGAGTACGGTCGGTTTCTTCGCGGCGCCGGCGCGCCTCTGGCCCTCTACCTCGGCATCTGGGCGGGCGCCTTCGGCGTCTGGCTGCGGAAGAGCTGGCTGGGCGCCGCGGCGCTGGCGGCCGGCGGCGCGCTGACCGTGGCGGCGCTGTCGACGCTTCCATGGCTGTACTTCGCGCTCGATCAGTACGCGGTCTCCTACCTGTGGATCATGAACAGCGCCGTGCCGATCGCCGTCGCCTTCGTCCTCGTCACCATCCTCGCTCGCACGCTGGTTCGACCGCCTTCCGCTGCCGTTCGAACCAGGAGGGCGGGGACGGAGAGCGGGTTTGCGGAACCCGCCTAGCGCGTGCCGGCCCCGCCGGATGAATGTCGAAGGGAACTCGCCGCCACTCTCGCCGTAGGGAGCGATAGAGTGGAGGCCAATGTTCAAACGCTTGCGCAGGAAGTTCGGGGGCGGTGGCGTCGACGAGTTCAGCACCGCCAGGCCCGGCGGCGGGCCCGGCGGTATCCCCTTCGACGGGCCGTTGATCCGCCTCGAAGGGATCGCCAAGACGTTCATGCTCGACGACGTCCAGACCCACGCGCTCCGCGACGTCGACCTCGAGGTCGAGCGCGGCGAGTTCGTCGCCGTGAACGGTCCCTCGGGCTCGGGCAAGACGACGCTGCTGTCCATTTGCGGCCTGCTGGAGGCGCCCAGCTCCGGGACCTACGTGCTCAACGGCCACGACGTCTCGAGCCTGAAGCCGAGCGCCCGAGCGGCGGCCCGCAACCGCGAGATCGGCTTCATCTTCCAGAGCTTCAACCTGATCGGCGATCTGACGGTTGCCGAGAACGTCGAGCTGCCGCTGACCTACTTGGGATTGCCGGTCGCGGAGCGGCGGGAGCGGGTGGCCGAGGCGCTGGCGCGCGTCGACATGAGCGAGCGGGCCAAGCAGATGCCGAGTCAGCTTTCCGGCGGCCAGCAGCAACGGGTCGCCGTGGCCAGGGCGGTGGTCGGCGAGCCCGAGATCGTGCTCGCCGACGAGCCCACCGGCAACCTCAACTCCCATCAGGCCGAGACCGTCATCGAGCTGTTGCGCGGGCTGCACGAGTCGGGCGCGACGATTCTGCTGGTCACCCACGACCCGCGCTGGCAGTCCACCGTTCAACGCGCCGTCGAGTTGTTCGACGGCACGATCGTCGGTTAGGGTCCTGCCGCCACCCCTTGAGGAATGCCGGCTCGCAGTGACGGTTGACGCTAACCGGCCTTGGCGAGCTCCTTGTCGTAGGCGGCCTTGCCTTTCTTGACCGCTGTCTTCACCGCGTGCCGGTAGGTCTCGGCGCTCTCCTTGGCGCCGGCCGCCAGCTCGCCGGCGCGCCGCGCCGTCTCCTCGTACTTCTCCGTGACCTGCCCGCGCGCCTCGTCCATCTTCTTCGCGGCGGTGGCGCGGAGCTTCTCGGAGTTCTCGCCGATCTTTTCGCGGAGCTCCCGTCCGGAGCTCGGGGCGAAAAGCAGGGCGGCGAGGCCGCCCGTGGCGGCGCCCAGCAGGAACATCGTCATCGGATTCGACCATCTCTTCGTCATCGTTACCTTCCTTCCCCCGCGATCGACCGGCGACCGAGGAGGTGCCTTGGCATCCGGCCCTACGAATGGCATGTTTCCCTTCTTCTCGCCGCTCAGGACCTGCTCTTCGCCAGCGCCGCCAGCCCGGCCTTGGTGCCGGCAGCCAGCGCCACCAGGTGGCGTAGCGCCGTCTGCGCCGCCGCCGCCTGCTCGGCGAGATCGTGGATCAGCGGCAACGCCGCCCGGCGGGTCTCGGCGGCGACGTTCTCGACCTCCCGGGCGATCTCGCCGGCGGTGTCGGACAGCGCCCGCACCGAGCGCAACGCCTCCTCGGCCTCGTGCGACAGCCTGTCGACCTCCGGCACCAGCGCTTCGAGACGCACGAGCAGCGAGTCGAAGCGCCCCATGGTGACGCGGGCCCGCACGACGCCGGCAACCAGCGCGATCGTCGCGGCCACGGCACAGACCGTGAGGACGGTGAGAAGAAGGTCGAAATAGGTGATGGTGATCATCGATTGGCCCCTCCCATTGGCACATCGTGCGGGGCGTCCGCAATTACGACCTTTCTGTCGAAATTTTAGCCGCTGGCGCATCGACCCGCAAGGAAGGCGTGGGGTGGCCCCGCACCGTCGACACCCACATCGCCGAGCTGCGGCGCAAACTCGAGGACGACCCCTCCACGCCCGCCACATCCTCACGGTCCGCAAGGTCGGCTATCGGCTGCAACCGTGACTTGCCGGGCCGGGCGCCCGCGCGCGACGGCATGACGTGGCGTTGGCTTCCGGATCGTGGCGTTTGTCATGGCTGGTTCGTAGCATTCTTCCTGCAAGCGACTTGGCGGAGCGGCGCGAGCAGTTCCCGCCGGCGGCCGAGCGCGTCGGTCGCCAGCCATGCTGTTGGTGCTGCTCTTCGCCGCCTCGCTGCCGGCCGCGTCTCTGGCGGTTGGGTCGCCGCCGCCGGCGCCCCTGGCGACTGTGGTCCGGACGGCGGCGTCGCCGCCACCCGCGCTTTCCTCTACGCTCGCAGGCGGCGCCGCGCCGGCGCAGGAATCGGTCCGCGAGCAGTGGCGGCGGGTGCCCGACGTGCTCGCCGCCCTGGGCATCGGCCCGGGCTCCCAGGTCTCCGACGTCGGCTCCGGCGACGGCTTCTAACGCCACGAATGCGGCCAGCCCGAGCACCGGCGAGCTGATCGTGCTGAACGTCCTGTGGCGTGAGCCCGGTACCTCTCCTCCGGGGGTGGGCATCATCCTCGCCGGCGTGCCGCTGTACTTCCTGGCCGTGCGCCGGCGCGGCGCGGCGCCTTCCGGGGCGCGGAAAGGCCGAGCTGAGAGCATCAACCGGCGTGGATCACCAGACGCAGGGGCTTGAGCCGGTGTGAAATCGCCCTCACCTCAGCTCGCGCGGCCTCGAGTCGGAGTGCCACTGGTGAATGGACATCGTCGATCCGGCAGCGTCCGAATCCAACGACTGACGTCGCGGTGCCGGACCGAGCGAGGCTCAGCCGCGGGAGCGCGGCAATCGGGAGAGGCCGCTCAGAAACCGCCCTTGGCCGCTAATTAGCGCGCAACGCCACCAGCGGATCGACGGCCGCGGCCCGGCGAGCGGGCAGGTAGGCGGCCAGCGCGGCGACCGCCAGCAGAAGCGCGGTGGCGGCGGCGATGGTCAGCGGCTCGGTCGGCGCGAGTCCATAGAGAAGGCCTTCGAGCAGGCCGATGAGGCCGTACGTGGCGAGGATGCCGAGCGCCGCGCCGAGCGCCACCGCGCGCATCTCCGCCGCGACCAGCCGCACGATGTCGAGGGCCCGCGCCCCGAGCGCCATGCGGACGCCGATCTCCCGGGTGCGGCGCATGACGCTGGCGGAGAGGACCCCGTACAGGCCGATGCAGGCGAGCCCCAGGGCGAGGGCGCCGATGAAGGCCGACAGGCGCACGAACAAACGCTCTCGCTCGAGGGTCTCCGCGACCTGGGCGGTCAACGTGCGCACGTCTCGCACCGGCACGTTCGGATCGACCTCGCGAACGACGTTGCGCGCCGCGACCATGGCGTCCGAGGGATCGCCGGAGGTGCGCAGGGCGAGCGTCATCGCGCCGAGCGCGCCGGCGTGCTGGGCAAAGGAGACGTGGGCCACCGGGTACCAGGGATCGTGGGGCCGCTGGTACTTGACGTTGGCCGCCACGCCGACCACCTCGTACTCGTCGGGAGCGCCGTCGCGCCCCAGGCCGAGACGCTTGCCGAGCGGGCTCTCGCCGGGAAAGTAGCGCTCCGCCAGGGTCTCGTCGATGACCACGACCATGCGGCCGCCCACGCGGTCCTCGGCGCCGATCTCCCGCCCGAGCAGCAGCGGGATGCCGAACGTCTCGAAGAAGCCGGCGCCGACGAGGTTGTACTGCGCCGACGGACGCTCGCCTTCGTCCGGCGTGTAGCCGGGGACCTTCAACGTCGTCGACGAGAACCGATTGCTCAGAGGGCTGTGGGCGGTGATCGTCGTGGCGGCGACGCCCGGGATCGCGGCCAGCCCGCGGCGGACCTCCTCGTACATCGCCACCTGGCGGCTGCCGTCGTAGCTGTTGAGGCGCGGGTCGATCGTGAGGATCGCGACATTCTCCGGGTCGAAGCCGGTGGCCTCGTCCTCGAGGTTCGCCAGCGTGCGGACGAAAAGGCCGGCGGCGACCAGCAGCGGTAGGGACATCGCCACCTGCGCCACCATCAGGGTCTTGGGGAGCCAGCGACCGAAACGGCCGCCATCATCGCCGGAGGCCTGCTTGAGCGACGGCGTCAGGTCCGGCCGGGAGCTGCGCCAGGCGGGTATCAGGCCGAACACGACGCCAGTGAGCAGCGACACCAGGACGCCGAAGCCGAGGACGCGGGCGTTGGTCTCGACGCCGCCTACCCAGAGCTCGCGGGGCACCAGCGTGCCGAGCAACAGGCTGCGGCCCCAGGTGGCGAGCAGCACGCCGGCGCCGCCGGCCAGCAACGAAAGAACCACGCTCTCGGCCAGCAGTTGGCGCACCAGCCGCCAGCGGCTGGCGCCGATCGACAGGCGCACGGCGATTTCCCGGCGGCGGGCGCCGGAGCGCGCCAGCAGGAGGTTGGCGACGTTGACGCAGGCGATCACCAGCAGCAGCGCCACCACCACCGAGGTGGTGGCCAGCGGCTGGCGCAGCGTGCGGCGGCGGTCGTTCATCCCCTGGGCGCCGGGCTGCAGGTCGACCTCCGGAACGGTGATCCCCTCGGGGACGCCGCCGGGGAAGAGGTCCGCCTCGACCGAGCGATGGAACACGAGCTCCAGGTCGGCCTGCGCCGTCTCGAGACCTACCCCCGGCCGCAGGCGTCCCATCAGGTGCAGCCACCAGTTGCCGGCGTCGCTCAACGAGGCTGCCCGCGTGCTGACGCGTTCGTGCATTGACAGCGACACAGTGACGTCGGGGTCGCTGCCGACCTGGCCGCTGCCGGTGAAGCCCTCGGCGGCGACGCCGATCACGGTGAACGGGTTGCCGTTGATGCCGATCGTCTCGCCGATCACGTCGCCACCCCCGAAGCGACGCTGCCAGTAGCCGTGGCTGAGCACCACGCCCGGGTCGGCGCCGGCGCGGTCGTCGTCCTCGCCGATCAGGCGGCCCGCTGCGGCAACCACGCCCAGCGCCCCGTAGTAGTTGCCCGAGACCACCTGCCCCGGGGCCAGCTCGGCGGCGCCGTCGACGCTGACGTTGAGGCGGTCGAGCTCCGCGAAGGCCCAGAGGGTCGAGAGCGAGCCGTTGCCGGCGCGGAGCGCCCGGAACGCCGGCGGCGAGTACGACGAGCTGAGGCCGTCGCCGTTGTCGTCGCGGTGGTACCAGCCGCTGATCCGAACGTCGGGCAGCTCGCTCCCCGCCGGGCTACGCCAGCCGAGGACGACGAGCTCCTCGGGGCCCTCGACGGGCAGCGGCCGCAGCATCGCCGCGTCGATGAGGCTGAAGACCGCCGTGTTGGCGCCGATGCCGATCGCCAGTGAAGCGACGGCCACGGCGGTGAAACCCGGGCTGCGGCGCAGCGTCCGGGCCGCGTAGCGGATGTCGTGTCCGATCGAATCCATGTGCACGTTCCTCTGGTGGGGGAGCGAGGATGGGGGCGCGCTCGACGGCGAGCGCCAGTCGTCGAGGCGGGCGCCGAGGCCGCTGCGCAGCAGATCCCAGGCGGCGCCGGCCCCGGCGGGCCGGCCCTGGCGGGCGAAGTCCCGGTACAGCTCGTAGAGGTCGCGTCCGTGGCCGCTGCGGAAGCGGCGCGGAAAGAGCCGCAGCAGGAGGCGGAAGCCGAACGGTGGCCGTGCCCCGGCGACCTCGCGGTCGATCTCGGCCGGGCGCCGGCCCTGGCTGCGGGAGCGCGGGAGCGGCGGACGGGCCCGATCGGCCGGGTCGTGGCGGCCGCTCATCCGGCGCCGCCACCGCCGGCGGTCCCGGACACCAGGCCGGCGGCGACGTCGGTGAGCATCTCGGCCTCCGCGGTGACGACCCGGCGGCCTACGGCGGTGATGCGGTAGTAGGTGCGGCGCTCGTCGTCGTCATCCGCCGCCCGCCGCCCGCTCTCCTGCAGCAGGCGGCGCTCGCCGAGCCGGTAGATGACCCGGTAGACGTCGCCGGGCCGCAGCCGCACCCGCCCGCCGGTGCGGGCGTCGATCTCCTGGACGATGCCGTAGCCGTGCAGCGGCCGGTCGGCCAGCACGACGAGGACGAGAAACTCCACCGGCTTCAACGGGGTCGTGGGTTGCTGAGACTCCGGTGACGTCATCTTCAGGCCCTCCGCAGCGGCGTCCGCGGCGGCGTCCGCCGCGGCGGATGAAAGCGCAGGCGCAGGAACGGGCGCGCCGGTCGACGGCCTGCGTAGTGCATTAGCCGCCGGCCTGCGCCGTGCATCATCCGCCAGCCTACGCCGTGCATCGTGCCGGCCTACGCCGTGCATCAGCCGCCGGCTGACAAGTAAGTATACGCACTTTGCGTATACGACTATCGCGCACAACGTACCGGGTGTCAAGCGCCCCCGAAGGTGCCGCCCTACCTCGCGGACACCACCGCGCCTCTCCTGGCGTGCCGTCGCCACATCGGCGATAGTTGCCGCCGACCGAGCTTCGATCACCGTGCGGACCCACCATGACCGAACCCTCGTCGCGTTCCGCCACCGGCCCGTAGGCGATCGCCTACTGGTTCCTGACGGTGGTCTTCCTCGTCACCGCATTCATCAGCATCCAGCGGATCCCGGCCGGCTTCCTGTCGAGCTACGCCGCCGATGTCGCCTGCCCCGCGTGGCTGTACATCGGACTGCGGGGCCTGCAGGGCCCGCAGCGGCCGAATCGGCTCGGACGCTTCTTCGCCGCCACGCCGGAGCGTGCGGCCCTCGTGCTCTTCGGGGGCAGCACGCTCACCGAGCTCAGCCAGATGTGGTGGCCGCGCGGCATCTTCGCCGGCACCTACGATCCTTGGGACATCGTCGCCTACGCGGTCGGGGTCGGCGCCTGCTACGTCGCCGAGAAGATCTCGCGGTCGCGAGATCGCCTGGCCACGGTGCCCGCGGATTGATCACCGTGGTCCGGCCGCTGCTCGAAAGACCGATGCGCGCCGACTTCAGACTCTCCGCCGAGGTTGTCACCCCGCTGCTGGAAGAAGCGGGAGAAGCCACACGCGGCGAGGGGATCGATTGGCTCCGTCGTTAGGAGCCGTTGCGAGAGCGGAAGTCTGGTGCAGCGTGTGCGCGGCCAGGGACGCGATAGGGAGTTCGAACCGATCCCTGACGTGAAACCCTACTTCCGGCGGATCCACGTCGGCGAGGACGGCCGCATCTGGGTGTTCCGCTACGTCGCCGCCGAGAAGCGTCACGACATCGAGCCAGTGCCGGAACGCCCCGGCAGGCCGATCGCCTCGACCGGCGCAGGCAACGAACTCCTTGACTATAGTATTCTACATAGAATATAACGAATGCTACATAGGTAACGGCCGGCGGACGTTGATGGCCTCGGCGAGGGATGCGAGGCGAGCGGGCCGGCGAGGCTCCATCTGGGCCGAGGATCCGAGGTGACGAAATGGTCCAGCGGTTTCATCTGACGTACTCGTCGGTCGCCGTGCTGCACGCGGTCTCCCGCGGCTATCGCTACGGCTTCGACATCATGGACGCCACCGGGCTGCCGAGCGGGACGGTGTACCCGGCGCTGCGCCGGTTGAAGCAGCTCGGCTACGTGAGCTCGCGGTGGGAGGCGCAGGCGGTGGCCGCCGAGGCCAAGCGGCCGCGGCGTCGCTACTACGAGATCGGCAAGCAGGGTAGGGCGGCGCTGGAGCAGGCCTTGCAGCGCTTCCGGGTGCTCAACGAGCCGCTGCCGGAGGCGCACGGCGACGAGGTCACCGAGCCGTCGTGAGACGTCCCTTGCGCGAAGGCGGCATCGTCGCCGAACCCGGGGGCGCCGAAAAGGCAGCCGGCGGCCGCAGATCGCTCGGATTCGCCCGGCGGTTGCGGCTTCGCGCCGCGCTCGCCATGGTTCGCGCCGCGAGCATCTTCGTGCCGCGCTTCGAGCGCGCGGATTGGCTCGAAGAGTGGCACGGCGAGCTGCACGCCCGGCCAACAACGAGATCCTTCCGGCCGCTGCGCGACGCGGGCGGCGCCATCCCCGATGCCCTCTGGCACGCCAGGGGAGACTGGAGACTGGAGATGATGGGCCACGACGTCCGTTTCGCGATCCGCTCCCTGCTGGCGAGGCCGGTGTTCACCCTCACCGTCATGGTGACGCTGGCGCTCGGCATCAGCGCCAACGCGGTGATCTTCTCGGCCGTCGACGCCGTCGTGCTCAACCCCTTCGACTTCGAGGAGCCGGACCGCATCGTCGGCGTCGGCACGATCTACCCGCGGCTCAACGTCGATCTGGGCTTCTTCGAGCGGCTGTCGGCGCCCGAGTTCGCCGACATCGAGCGCGCGGTGACCGCCTTCGAAGACATTGCGGCCTTCGACATGGGCAACCGGCAGATCATCGGCGGCGACGTGCCCCAGAACCTGTTCACCAGCTTCTGGTGGCACGATGTCCTGCCGGTGCTCGGAACCCGTCCGGTGCTGGGGCGCGGCTTCTCGCGCGAGGACATCGCGGGCGGCGAGCGCGTGGCGCTGATCAGCCACCGCGTCTGGCAGACGCGGTTCGCGGCCGACGAGTCGGTCATCGGCATGACGATCCGCATCGACGATGAGCCCTACACGCTGATCGGCGTCTTCCCTCCCGAGGCATTCATCTACGGCACCGACCTGTGGATGCCGATGTGGGCCGACCCCGACGTGCTGCCGCGCAACCGGCGGCAGTTCAACATCGTCGCCCGGCTGGCGGAGGGCGCGACACTGGAGGAAGCCAACGCCCAGCTCGAAGCGCTGGCCCGCCGCACCGAAGTCGAGCATGGCGCCGAGCTGCAGGAGTACGAGGGCTGGAGGCTGGTGGCGCAGACCTGGACCGACGTCAACGTCCAGACGCTCAAGCCCGCCGCCATGATCCTGCTGGGCGCCGTGGGCTTCGTGCTGCTGCTCGTTTGCACCAACGTCGCCAGCTTGCTGCTGTCGCGGTCGGCCGGCCGCCAGCGCGAGGTGGCCCTGCGCGCCGCCCTCGGCGCCGGCCGCGCCCGGATCGTCCGCCAGCTGCTGACCGAGAGCGCCCTGCTGGCATTCCTCGGCGGCGCCGCCGGCGTGCTCCTGGCCGCCATCGGCCTGCGCCTGCTGGTGATCCAGTTGCCCGCCACCCTGTTGCCGACCACCGCCGAGCTGGCGATCAGCGGCCGCGTCCTCGGCTACACGGCGGCGATCTCTCTGCTCGCCGGCATCGTATTCGGCCTCGCCCCGGCGCTGCAGAGCTCTCGCTTCGAGCTGCAGCGGACGCTCGGCCTCGAGACGGCGCAATCGACCGGCAGCCGCGGCCGCCGTCGGCTGCAGGGGACGTTCGTCGCCGTCGAAGTCGCCCTTGCGCTGGTCCTCTTGATGGGCGCCGGCCTGCTGGTCAACAGCTTCATTCGCCTCAACGCGGTCGAGCCCGGGGTCGATACCGACGACGTGCTGACCATGCGGCTGACGCTGCCGTGGAACAAGTACGACGGGGCCGCGATCACCGGTTTCTTCGACGAGCTGAGCGGGCGGGTCGCGACGATCCCCGGCGTGACCGCGGTCGGCGCCGGCACCCAACTGCCGCCGAGCGCCTTCTCGCGGACCCAGTTCGTGCCCGAGGGCGGTGAGCTCGGCGACGAGGGGTCGCTGCCGACCGCCTACGTGACCCTCGCCGACGAGTCCTATTTCGCGACGCTCGGAATGCCGGTCCTGAGGGGCCGCGGCTTCATGGCCGAGGACCGGCCGGAGACACCGTTGGTGACGGTGATCAACCAGACGCTCGCCGGGACGTACTTTCCCGGCGTCGATCCGATCGGCAAGGCCATCAAGATCGGCACACCCGACGACGACCTGCCGCGGGTCGAGATCGTCGGCGTGGTTGCCGACACCAAGAACCGCGGCCTCGGCAGCGACACCCAGCCGGAGCTGTTCGTCAGCCTGCGGCAGGCCGCCGGATACAACAACCAGATCTTCCTGATCGTCCGCACCGCGGTCGAGCCGAGCAGCGTTCTCGACGACGTCCGCGCCCAGGTGGCGGCGATCGATCCCGATCAGCCGGTCTACGCCGTGCAACTCCTCAACGAGGCCTTCGCCGCCCAGTTCGCGGTGCAGCGCTTCGCTCTCGTCATGCTCGGGGCGTTCGCGGCGATGGCGATGGCCCTGGCCGCCGTCGGCATCTACGGCGTCGTCTCCTACGGGGTCGCCGATCGCACGCGCGAGATCGGCGTGCGCATGGCGCTGGGCGCCGGCCGCCGCGAGGTCATGGGCCTGATGGTGCGGCAGGCACTGGTGCCGGTGGCAATCGGGCTGGTGGTCGGCCTCGGTCTGTCCGCCGGGCTCGGCATCGCGATGTCCGGCATGCTCTACGGCACGTCCGGCGCCGATCCGATCACGCTGGCAACCGTCGGCCTTCTGCTCGCCGCGATCGCCTTCGCCTCCAGCTACTTACCGGCGCGCCGCGCCTGCGGCCTCGATCCGGTCGCCGCGCTGCGGGCGGAGTAATGCCGGCTCAGCGTCCGTACTCGAGCCCCTCGACTGCCGGCCGCATGCGGTACACGACCGGGTAGCGCTCCTCCGTTTCCGGATCCGTGGCGCTGGTCAGCAAGTAGCCACGCTCGACGGTGCCGGCGGCCGGTGGCGTGGTGTCACCGAGATACTCGCCCGTGGGGCTGAGAACGCGGAAGAACGGCTGCGTCTCGTCGCGTTCAGCGAGGGCGCTTTCGATCTCATTGCTGGCGCTCCACGACGGAAGCCACATGAAGCCGTAGGTATCCACGCGCGGTATTCCCCAGTAGGGCTTGGCGTCGGCGAACAGCGCGTTGTCCGCCAGGACGCGCAGGCGTTCGATCGACCGCCGCCTTTCCGTTCCGGGCTCCGGCGTCGGCGCGTTTCTCACCTGCTCCTCGAGCAGCTCGTGGACGAGGGCGCGGTCTTCGTCGCTGACGGGAACGACGGGTAGGTCGATCTCCCAGCGCTCGAACGGCCTGCCGTCGAGGCCGAACCACTCGATGATCGGCGCCGCGTGCGTGCTCAGCCAGACGCCGCGGCCGCGTACGTAGCCGCCCCAGGGCCGGCGGGCGAAGTACACCGGCACCTGGCTCGTCTCTTCGCGGCCGCTCCACGTATAGGTGCGAAGCTCGGCCGTCTTCACCCAGGGCCCCTCGACGCGCACGAGATCGGCGCCGTCCTCGTCGTATACGCGCACGGTGGTGCGATTGCGGGCGGTGTTGTCGCGGGGACGACCCGCGAGCCGGTCGGCGAACTGGCTTTCCGCCAGCAGGTGGACGACCGTTCCGCCGGTAGCCGTCGGCCAGATCTGTGGCGCCATGAAGCCGACCTGAGTGAACGCCGGCCAGCGCTCGAACTCGATGAACTCACCCGTAGGCGTGAACATGTGTGTGCCGCGCTTGCGAACCTCGGGCACGCGGACGATGCCGTCGACGTATTCGACCTCGGTCGGCCTTTGGAACTCTCCCGGTCCCTGGCCCTGGCGGCCGATGTCGTGCAGCCAGTTGCCTTCGCGGTCGAAAACGGAGATGCGATTCCCGTTGGCATCGACGACGTAGAGATTTCCTTCGTCGTCGATCGCCTGGCCCGCGAGGAAGAGGAACAACGTCTCGGGTCGGGTCTCGTCCGGGCGGATCTCCAACACCTTCTCGTAGGCGAAGATCTCGCCTTGGTACTTGGGGCCGCCGGTGGTGCGGGCCACCGTGAGGTCGCCTACTTCCGTCACGGTGAACTCATGCGTGGATCCGGCCGGCCCGAGGGCGCGCGTGCAGGCGAGCGTGAGCGCCAACGCCACTCCGACCGCGGGGCCGAGTAGGCGAGAGGAGCGAGAGGAGCGGAATCCGAAAACATCCAGCATCGTGACCTCCGGGGCTGCGGCTACCGGGATCTCGCCAGAGTCGTTTCGTCACCGGCCCTTATATGACAGTCGGCAGCGCCAATCAACGGGTGCCCCGATCGCAGCCGGCGCGCGGTTGACCGCACGCGTCGTGGTGTCCCGCGGCGGCGGGCCCTTCCTTGCACAACGACCCCTTTGCCGGTATGACCCCTCGGGGGCTACGACTCCCAAATCTCCTTCGGACAGGATGGGAGGTGCTCTTCTCAGGCTCCCCACGGGTTGACGAGCTCGATCCCGCACCCTTCGAAGTCCGTTACGTTGCGTGTCGCGAGCGTCGCTCCGAAACAACGTGCAATCGCCGCGATCTGCGCGTCGAATTGCGAGATGGGCCGCCCGGACTCGCGGCGATCAACAGCAATCTGAGCGTAGGGCAGTGCCGCGTCGCTGCCGAAGCCGAGGACCCGGCCATCGAAGTCCTCCCGGAACATCGCATGCGCCGCGTCGTTCAACGCCCGGCGACGCTTACCCGCCGGGAGGAGCATCACTCCATGCAGGATCTCTGCTTGCGTGATGCTGGTCGTGTATAGGCCCTGGGCGGGTTGAGCACCGATCCAGGCCACGACTGCGGCGGATGGAGCAGGTTTCATCAGCTCGGAAACGATGTTGGTATCGAGAAGGATCACTTGCCTGGCCGCGGCGGCTCTCGCATCGGTTCCCGCGGCGGCAGTTGAAGCTCGACGCCCCCGAGCGGCTTGAAGCGCTTGCGGATCGCCACGGCGAGATCGACCGGGCTCGGCTCCTCATCGGCCAGCGCAGCGCGCAGGATGTTGCGCACTTCTTCCTCCATTGAACGGTTGTGATACGCTGCGCGTACTCGGAGTCGCTGCTTCGTTTGCGAATCGAGGTTCCTGATCATGATGCTCGCCATCTGCGCCTCCATGCAGTTGCAATGATTGCATTGTAATCAATACAAGCATTCCGATCAACGGCTAGCGAACGCGCGCCAGGACAAGGTAGGGTGCGCGGCTCCAGTCGGTGAGACGGGGGACGCGAGAGCCCTCGGTGGCTTTCGGTCAATGGGCTGACAGGATGAAACGGCTGCGGTGCAACGCTCAGGCTCCGGTGCTGCCAGCGCTGGTCAGGAGCTTTCTTCTCCGAGCTCGGGGAAGGCGTTCAGCAGGGCAGCGGCGATCTTCTCGAGGTCGCCCACGTCCTTGCCCAGGAACTCGTGCACCCTGCGGTCGTCCACCTCCGCGTAAACGTGCACGAGGAGGTTGCGGAAGCGCGCCATGCCCTCGAGCCGTTCGGAAAGTTCCGCGTCGATCGTTCCCGCGTCCTTGAGCGAGCGGAAAGCATCGGCGTAGTCGGCCGGAGCGCGAAGGCCCTCCGAGGCGATGACGTGGTTCGCCGTTGCCAGCGCGTCTTCGATCGCGATCACGAGGAGGTACTTGGAGGCGTGGATCGCCCGCGGGTCGGCCAGATAGGCGGTTGTCTCCATCGCCGCGTACGGCTGGAGGTCGGCTACATGCCCCCTCAGCCGGCTCAGCAGCGCCCGGAGCCTGACCGCGTCAACCAACGTCCATCTGCTTTCTGAGGCCGGCGATGCCTTCCGAGGTTCCGGCCGCCTCGAACGGCAGAAAGTCGTGGTACAGCATCCGCGCCCTGACCTCGGCTCGCACGCGGCGGGCCGCGTCGCGCTCGAAGACGAGAGCTCCTTCGCCCACGACGCGGCCGCCGATCGCCGCGGGAAGCTCGTCCAGAAAGCGCACGTCGAAGGTCACGCCGCGCCGCCGGCGCGCGAGCGCCACGAGCGCCTTGCGCAGCACGGCGCCGCGCTCGTCGTCGCGCAGCTCGCTGCCCGCGACGAGCGCCACGTCGACGTCGCTGAGCGGAGTTCGCTGGCCACGCGCCGAGGAGCCGTACAGGTAGGCGGCTGCGACATCGGGCACCTGCTTGAGCGCCTCGTCGATGGCGCGGCACAGCTCTTCATCAGGTTGTTGTGTCTTCATGGCGGCCATGGTCGCACGGTGCCGAGTCCTCCATCAATCGGAGGGAGGCGTAGATGGCCTTGGCGATCTGCAGGTCCTGGACGGCGACGCCGGTGAGGTCGGCGACGGTGATCTGCTCGCCGGTGGCCCGGCGGAGCTCCTCGTGGGCGATGACATTGCCGAGCTCGACGACGTCGTCTTCGTCGAGCAGGCCGGCGGCCATCGCCTGGTAGATCTCGCCGCGGGTACGGCACTGGGCGATGCTGTCGGCGACGACGATATCGGCGGCGGCGAGGATTGCCGGGTCGAGTTCCTGCTTGTCGGGCGTATCCGAGCCTACCGCGGTGATGTGGGTGCCCGGGCGAATGTCGGCGCCCTTCAGCAGAGGCTGTCTCGACGGCGTGACGGTGACGATCAGGTTGCAGGTCGCTCCGACCTCGCCGGCGTCGAGGGTGGTCTCCACCGTGTAGCCGAGCGGCTCGACGTCGCGCTTGCAGGCGGCGGCCTTTTCGGCGCTGCGGCCGTGGATCAGCACGTCCCGGCAGTCGACGACGCCGCGCAGGTAGCGGAGCTGGCGTCGCGCCTGGTCGCCGGTGCCGAGCACGCCGATGCGCTCGACGAAATCGGGTGCCAGGTACTTCGCCGCGACCGCGCCGGCGGCCGCGGTGCGCTCGCCCGTCAGGATCCCCTCATCGAGCAGGACCGCGACGAGCTCGCCGGTCTTCTGGCTGAACAGCAGCATGAGGCCGAAGTTGGTCGGCAGGCCGAGCTTGTGGTTGTCGTAGAAGCCGCTGGCGACCTTGATCACGAAGTAGTCGTCGTTCCGGATGTAGCCGTACTTGATGTGGGCCTCGCCGCGCGGCTCCTCGAACAGCAGCTCGCCGACAGGCGGGACGACGACCTCGCCTCGCGAGTAGGCGACAAAGCCGGCCTCGATGTCGCCGACCACGTCGACCGTCTCGAGGGCCCTCTGGATGTCGTCCAGCCTGAAGATCTCGGTCATGGGTCGCTCCATCGAGGATTCACCCGCCGCCACGACGTCGCGCATGTACTGTCTAGCAGGCGGCGAACACCCCGATGGTAGCTCCAGGGTCATCTAACGCCTGGAGGCCCCCGCCGTCTCGAGGGGCAGATGGATCGTATCCCTTTGCCGCGCGCCCGGCGGCCTGTAAAGTCGCGGCCATGGTGCCGATGCGTAGTGGAATGGTGATGCTGCTGCTTTCCTTGGTGCTGGCCTCCGGCCCCCAGCGCCAGGGGGTGCCGCGCTTCGAACTGGTGCAGCCGGAGCTGTTCGGCGAGGCCGGATCGCTGACCAACGCCTGGGCCGACTTCGACAACGACGGCGATTTCGACCTGTTCGTCGGCTTCGGGAACGTCCCGAACCGGCTGTACCGGAACGACGCCGGGACGTTCGCCGACGTGGCGGCGGAGGTCGGCCTCGCGGACCAGGAATCGACGCGGGCGGCGGCGTGGGGCGACTACGACGGCGATGGGCACCTGGACCTGTACGTCGGCTTCTCGGGCGCCGACGTGCCCAACCGTCTCTACCGCAACGATGGCGACGGCCGTCGCTTCACCGACGTCACCGCGGCCGCCGGCGCGCTCCTGCCGCTCGGCGCCACCCGCCAGGTCAGCTGGATCGACTACGACAACGACGGCGACCTCGACCTCTCGGTGGCCTTCCGCAACCTGCCCAACGCGCTGTTGCGCAACGACGGCGGCGCGTTCACCGAGGTCGGCGACGCCCTGGGCATCGCTGATCCGCGCCGCACCGTCGGTGCCGTCTGGTTCGATGTCGACCAGGACGGCGACCTCGACCAGTACGTCGCCAACATGGACGGCGACGCCAACGGCCTGTTCCGCAACGACGGCGAGCGCTTCGCCGACGTCGCCGCGGACCTGGGGCTGGACGACGGCGGCAGGCCGCTGGGCGACCGCGCCTACGGGAGCGTCCGGCCGAGCCTCGCCGATTACGACAGCGACGGCGACCTCGACGTCTTCCTCGCCAACTACGGGCCCAACGGGCTGCTCCGCAACGACGGCGAGAGCGGCTTCACCAATGTCGCAGCGTCGGCCGGCCTGGCGATCGACTCCCGCTACGACAGCGGGGCCTGGGGTGATTGGGACAACGACGGCCTGCCGGACCTCTACGTCAACGGCACGATCGGCGGCGGCACGGTCTATCGCGACTACCTGTTCCACAACGAGGGCGATGCCTTTGCCGACGTGACGCCGCCGCTGCTGCTCGCCCAGAACGCCGATCACGGCGTCCAGTGGGCCGACTTCGACGGCGACGGCGACCTCGACCTGGCGCTGACCGGCAGCGGCGCCGAAGGCATGACCCACTTGCTCCGCAACTTGCTGGCGCCGGAGCGCGCCCGCCGCTCGGTGCAGGTGCTCGTGCTCGACGACCGCGGGCATTACACGCGCGCCGGCGCCGAGGTGCGGCTGTACGCGGCGGGCACGCGTGACCTGCTCGGCATGGGCATCGTCGACACCGGCTCCGGCTACGACTCGCAGAACGCCCTGCCGGTCCACCTCGGCGCGCCGGGAGAGGACAGGGTCGACGTCGAGGTCACGTTCCTGACCGGGCGCGGCCGCGAGGTGGTGAAGGTAGAAGGCGTGGCTCCGGGGGCCGGGGCAGGCCGCCCCCTCGTCGTGCGCGCGCCTGCCGGCGTCGATCCCGCCGCCGGGGCCGGGCGCCCGATCGTGGTGCGCGCCCCCGGCGACCCCGCGGCTGCTGGACCGATCGTGGCGACGAGCTTCAATGGCGAGCGCGGACCCGGGCGGCGTAGCCCGGACGCCACCGGAGTTGCCGCCGGCGGCTCGATCGCGCCCCCGGGCGCGGCCGACAACTGGCCGCAGTGGCGCGGCCCCGGTGGCCTGGGAATCGCCGAGGGCAGCTACCCGGACACCTGGTCGGCGAGCGAAGGCATCGTCTGGAAGGCCGAGATCCCCGGCCGCGGCCACTCGTCGCCGGTCGTCTGGGGCGAGCGGGTGTTCCTGACGACGTCGATCGCGGGGACCCACTTGCCCGGTCGCCTCGCCCCCGACCACCTCGGCTTCGACCTGCAGCCCGGCTACCTGCACCCGGACAGCGTCGGCGTCGATTACGAGCACCGGCTTGCGGTGCTCGCCGTCGATGCCGACACCGGCGCCATCCTCTGGGAGCGCACGGTCCACGACGGCCCCGTC
>DASWHK010000094.1:0-5868 GCA_036398215.1 Acidobacteriota bacterium
CGTCTGATCGACGCTGCCCTCACGTCGCTCGAAGACCCGCCGGAAACCCTGCCGGCAGCCAGCCGCCGGCGACTGGGCTTGATCGATCGCGGCCGGGCCCTGCGCGACGTCCACCGCCCGCCCGCCGGCGCCGGCGTCGACGCCTACAACGCCAGCGCCTCGCCGGCGCACCGCCGGCTCATCGTCGAGGAGCTCATCGATTTCCAGCTCGGCTTGCAGCTACAGCGGGAGGCAGTCGTCGGGGCGCCCCGGCGCTGCGCGGCGCCCGGCGCCGCGCAGGCGGCGGCCAAGGCGCTCCGCGGGCTGCCGTTCGAGCTCACCGCCGGCCAGCGGCGGGCGCTCCAGACGATCCTCGCCGAGATGAGCGGAGATGGACCGATGCACCGCCTGGTGCAGGGCGACGTCGGCTGCGGCAAGACCGTCGTCGCCGGCTGCGCCATGCTGGCGATGGCCGCGGCCGGCGGCCAGGCGGCGTTGATGGTCCCCACCGAGATCCTGGCCCGCCAGCACGTCGCCAGCCTCGGCGGCTGGGCGGCGGCGCAGGGATTCGCCGTGGAGTGCCTGACCGGCGGTCAGCCGGCGGCGGCGCGGCAGGCGGTGCGCGACGGCCTCGCCGCCGGCGATGTCAGGCTCGTTGTCGGCACCCACGCCCTGATCGAGCCCGACGTCACCTTCTCCCGCCTCGGCCTCGCGGTCGTCGACGAGCAGCACCGCTTCGGCGTTCGCCAGCGCGCCGCGCTGCGCGCCAAGGGCGCCGGCGATGACGGCGGCCTGCCCGATCTGCTGGTCATGACGGCGACGCCGATCCCGCGCTCCCTGGCGCTGACGGTGTATGGCGACCTGGACTTGTGTACGATCGAGGACATGCCGCCGGGGCGACAGCCGGTGGAGTCGATCGTCGTTGCGGCGCGGCGCTGGCCGGAGGTGGTCGAGGCGCTCCTTCGCACCGCCGGTCGCGGCGAGCAGGCCTACGTGGTGGCGCCGCGGATCGAGGCCGGCGACGACGACCTGGCGGCCGCAACCCGCCTCGAGGCCGACCTGTCGCGGCAGCTCACCGGCGTGCGCGTCGGCCTGGTGCACGGCGCCCAGGGCTCGGACGAGCGCTTCGCGGCGATGCAGGCGTTCGTCGACGGAACGATCCAGGTGCTGGCGGCGACGACGGTTATCGAGGTGGGTGTGGACGTGGCCAATGCGACGTTGATGGTGGTGGGGCACGCCGAGCGCTTCGGGCTCTCGCAGCTCCACCAGCTACGCGGGCGCGTGGGACGCGGCAGCGCCCCTTCGACCTGCATCTTCCTGGCCCACCCGCCGCTGACCGCCGCCGCCAAGGCCCGCCTCGAAGCGGTGCGGGCGACCGGCAGCGGCTTCGTGCTCGCCGAAAAGGACCTCGAGCTGCGCGGCCCGGGCGAGGTTCTCGGCACCCGCCAGGTCGGGCTCGCCGGCCTCCGCGTCGGCGATCCCTTCCGCGACCATGCGCTGCTGGCCGGCGCCCGCGAGGAGGCCGCCCGCTTGCTCGTTGCCGACGACGCCGAGGCCGCGGCCTGCCGGCGGCATGCCACCCGCCGCTGGGATCGTCGCGCCGACGCCGCGGGCGCCGGATGAGCCTGCGGGTCATCGCCGGCGAGGCAAAGGGGCGGCGCCTGCGGGTGCCGGCGGTCGAGGGCCTGCGCCCGACCACCGATCGCGCCCGCGAGACCCTTTTCAACGTGCTGGCGCCCCGCCTCGAAGCGGTCAGCTTTCTCGACGTATTCGCCGGCAGCGGCGCGGTCGGCATCGAGGCGCTGAGCCGCGGCGCCGCCACCGCCACCTTCGTGGAAAGCGACCGCCGCGCCGCCGCCGACATCGAGCGCAACCTCGAGGCCTGCGGGATGACGGAGCGGGCCACCGTGCTGCGCAGCGACTGGCGGGCGGCGCTGCGCCTCCTCGGCCGGGCCGGCGCGGTGATCGACATCGCCTTCTTCGACCCACCCTACGCGTGGAAGGACACCCACCGGTGCCTCGAGGAGCTGGGGCGCCGGAGCCTGCTGCCCGCCGGCGGCTGGGCGGTTATCGAGCACCGCAAGAACGCGGCGCCCCGTGACCTGGAAGGCTGGGACCTGCTCCGCGAGCTGCAGGTCGGCGATTCCTGCTTCTCGATCTTTCTGCGGACGCCGCAGACCTGACCCGGCACTTCGAGCTTCTCGACCTCCCTGGGGACGCCGCAGACCTGACCCGGCTTCCTGCTCGTCGATCTTCGTGTGCACCCCAAAGCGACCGCGGTGAAACCACGGCCTCCTAATCCTAATGACCCGACCTCCGGCTCGCGGCGCGGCGGCGCGCCCCTTGCTATACTCTGCCGACCGAACGCGGTGGCAGGCGGCCGTGGTGGCACGTTGGCCGCCGATGCACGCCGCGCCGGGCCCCTTTGGATTCCCGAGGTCGGAATGGATCGCGTTGTCGTATATCCCGGGTCGTTCGACCCGATGACCAACGGTCACACCGACATCGTCGAGCGCTCCAAGGCGCTCTTCACGCGCGTCCACATCGGCATTCTGCGCAACCCGGAGAAGAGGCCGCTGTTCACAATCGAGGAGAGGCTGGAGATGATCCGCGAGATCTACGCCGGCGACCCGGCGGTCGAAAGCGAGGCCTTCGACGGGCTGCTGGTGGACTTCGCCGAGCGGGTGGGCGCCCGCGCCATCATTCGCGGCCTGCGGGCGCCGACCGAGCTCGAGTACGAGCTGCAGATGGCGCTCATGAATCGGCGGCTGCGGGGGAACATCGAGACGCTGTTCATGGTTCCCAACGAGGAGTTCACGTTCGTCTCCTCGAGCCTGGTCAAGGAAGTCTTTTCGCTCGGCGGATCGATCGAGGGCCTGGTCCCGGCGATCGTCGAGGAGCGGCTCGCCGCCAAGGTGGGCTAGCGGCGCCGGGCCGCCCGTTGCCGTCCCGAGTCGGGGCCGCGCGGCGCCCATTCAGAAGCGAGGATCCGGATGCAAATCGTCAAGCGGCTGGCGCGGATCAGCCCGTCGGCCACGCTGGCGGCCGCCGACAAGGCCGCCCGCCTGAAAGCCCAGGGGGTCGACGTCATCGACCTCGGCCAGGGGCTGCCCGACTTCCCCACACCGCCGCACATCTGCGAGGCGGGGGTGCGGGCGATCCAGGATGGCAAGACCCGATACACGGCGGCCGCCGGGATTGCGGAGCTGCGCGACGCCATCGCCGCGCGCTACAGCGAAGCCCACGGCGTCGAGTACCAGCGCCAGGAGACGATTGTCACCAGCGGCGGCAAACAGGCGCTCTACTCGGCCTTTCAGGCGCTGGTCGCCGATGGCGACGAGGTCGTCATCCCGACGCCGTTCTGGGTCTCGTTCCCGGACCAGGTGCGACTCGCCGGCGGCCACCCCGTGTTCGTGGAGACCCGCGAGGAGGACGGCTTCGTCGTCCGCGCCGCCGACATCGCCAAGGCCTGCGGCCCGCGGACCAAGGCCATCATCCTCAACACCCCGAGCAACCCTTCGGGCGCCGTCATTCCGCCGGAGACGCTGGCGGAGATCGCCGCCATCGCCGTCGAGCGCGACCTGGTGATCGTCTACGACGAGACCTACGACCAGTTCCTGTACGACGGCGCCGTCCACGGCTCGCCGCTGGCCCTGGGCAAGGAGGCCAAGAAGGTCACGCTGTCGATCGGCTCCTGCTCCAAGACCTGGGCGATGACCGGCTGGCGGGTGGGATGGGCGGTGGGCCCGCGGCCGCTGATCGAGGCCATGACCAGGCTGCAGAGCCATCTGACCAGCAACGCCACCTCGATCAGCCAGTGGGCGGCGCTGGCGGCGCTCACCGGCGATCAGTCCCCGGTGCGCACGATGCTGGATGCCTTCACCGAGCGCCGGGAGCTGATCCTGCGCCGGCTTCTCCGGGTGCCGGGCGTCAGGAGCGGCCGGCCGCAGGGCGCCTTCTACGTGTTCCCGCGGGTCGCCGACCTCTTCGGCGACAAGGTCACCAGCGCCGACGACCTGGCCGCCTACCTGATCGACAAGGCCCACGTCGTTACCGTGCCGGGCACCGCGTTCGGTCGCGACGGCTACCTGCGGCTCTCGTTCGCCGTCGAGCTCGAGCGCCTGCGCGAGGCGATGGATCGTCTCTCGGAGGCGTGCGTCGAGCTGGGCAGCTAGCCGGAATGTCTCATCGCCCTTCCGCCGCTGGCGCCGGGAGGCTCGTGGCGGCGGCGTCACGAGCCGCGTGTGCTTGCCCGGGGGGCGCCGCGAGGCTGGTGGCGGCGGCAGCGCGCCCGGCGTGTGCTGGCCAGGGGCCGTGCTGATGGCCCGACAGGAGACCCGCAACCGCTTCGTCCTCGAGGCCCCGTTCGAGCCCCAGGGGGACCAGCCCGCCGCCATCAAGGGGCTGGTGGAGGGCCTGGAAGCCGAGCAGCGGCACCAGGTGCTGCTCGGCGTCACCGGCTCGGGCAAGACCTTCACCGTCGCCAAGGTGATCGAGGCCGTCCAGCGCCCGACCCTGGTCATCGCCCACAACAAGACGCTGGCGGCGCAGCTCTACCAGGAGTTCAAGGAGTTCTTCCCCGGCGCCGCCGTCGAGTACTTCGTCTCCTACTACGACTACTACCAGCCCGAGGCGTACATCCCCTCGACCGACACCTACATCGCCAAGGAGACGCTGATCAACGAGGAGATCGACCGGCTGCGCCACTCGGCCACCCGCGCCCTGTTCGAGCGCCGCGACGTGCTGATCGTCGCCTCGGTCTCCTGTATCTACGGCCTCGGCTCGCCCGAGGCCTACTACGGCATGCTGGTGCCGCTGGCGGTCGGCGACCGCTGCCCGCGGCAGCGCTTCCTCCGCCGCCTCGTGGAGGTCCACTACACCCGCACCTCCGGCGACCTCGAGCGCGGCAAGTTCCGGGTCCGCGGCAACGACGTGGAGGTGTTCCCGGCCTATGGTCAGGACGCCCTGCGCGTCGTCCTCGAGGACGACGTCATCGTCGAGCTGGCGGCGATCGATCCGCTGTTCGGCGATGTCGAAGAGAGCTTCGACAGCCTCTCGCTGTACCCCGGCTCGCACTACGTCACCACCCAGGAGCGGCGCCAGGAGGCGATCGAGTCGATCAAGCAAGAGCTCGACGAGCACCTCGGCAGGCTCCAGGAAGAGGGCAAGCTGCTGGAGGCGCAGCGTCTCCACCAGCGCACCAGCTTCGACCTCGAGATGATGCGCACGATCGGCTACTGCCACGGCATCGAGAACTACTCCCGCCACATCACCGGGCGCGCCCCCGGCGAGCCGCCGCCGACGCTGATCGAGTACATGCCCAGCAACTACCTGGTGGTCATCGACGAGAGCCACATGACCGTGCCGCAGCTCCGCGGCATGTACGAGGGCGACCGCTCGCGCAAGCTCAACCTGGTAGAGCACGGCTTCCGGCTGCCCTCGGCGCTCGACAACCGGCCGCTGACCTTCGCCGAGTTCGAGGGGCTCGTCGGCCAGACGCTCTACGTCTCCGCGACCCCTGGACCTTACGAGCTCGACGCCGCCGGCGGCGTGGTCGTCGAGCAGGTCATCCGGCCGACCGGCCTCACCGATCCCGAGACCGAGATCCGCCCGGCGCGCGGCCAGGTCGACGACCTCCTCGCCGAGGTGCGGGCTCGGGCGGAGCGCCACGAGCGCACCCTGGTCACCACGCTGACCAAGCGCATGGCCGAGGAGCTCACCGCCTACTACCGCGATCTCGGCGTCCGCGTCCGCTACCTGCATGCCGACGTCGACACGCTCGACCGCGTCAAGCTGCTGCGCGACTTCCGCGCCGGCGACTTCGACGTGCTGGTGGGCGTTAACCTGCTGCGCGAGGGCCTCGACCTGCCGGAGGTCACCCTGGTTGCC
>DASWHK010000095.1:0-5653 GCA_036398215.1 Acidobacteriota bacterium
AAAACCGATTGCGAGCCGACCTTGAGCGAACCGAGATTCCTTCCCCTCACGACCTATCGCGAGTACCCCGAGGACGAGATGCGCGGCCGCGCCGCGGAGTTCTACGCGCAAGTCAACCGGCGGCGCACCGTGCGCGCCTACGCCGACCGCCCGGTCGATTTGAAGGTGATCGAGGACTGCCTGCGCGCCGCCGGCACCGCGCCGAGCGGCGCCAACCTGCAGCCCTGGCACTTCGTCGTCGTCACCGACCCCGAGCTCAAGCAGCGGATCCGCGAGGGCGCGGAGAAGGAGGAGCGCGCCTTCTACGAGCACCGGGCGCCGCGGGAGTGGTTCGAAGCGCTCGCACCGCTCGGTACCGATGCTCACAAGCCTTTCCTCGAGACCGCCCCCGTGCTAATCGCGGTCTTCGCGCAGACGACCGGCCGCCGCTCCGACGGCGGCACGATCAAGCACTACTACGCCATCGAGTCGGTAGGGCTGGCCTGCGGCCTTCTCATCACAGCGTTGCACCACGCCGGGCTGGCGACGCTCACCCACACCCCCAGCCCGATGCGCTTTCTCAACGAGATCCTCGAGCGGCCGCCCAACGAGCGACCCTTCTTGTTGCTCGTCGTCGGCTACCCGGCCGACGATGCCGTCGTCCCGGACATCCACCGCAAGGAGCTCGACGAGTACGTGAGCTGGCGATGACGATGGTCGACGGCTGCGTGGCAAGTCGATGATGACCGACGACTCGGCCCACGGGCGCGCCTGGGCGGTCCTGTTCAGCCGCCTCATCCTCGGCTTCATCTTCTTCATGGCCGGGGTCTTCAAGGTCTTCCAGATGGGCCCGCTTACCCACGCCACCAACCTCTTCGTCGAGCCGTACGCCGACACCTTCCTCCCCGTCTGGTCCCTGTGGCTTACCGGCACGACGATCCCCGTCGTCGAGCTCATCGCCGGCGCCTTGCTGCTCGTCGGCTGGCGCACCCGTGACGCGCTCGTGGCGCTCGGCGTCGTGCTCGTGATCGTGACCTTCGGCCACCTGATCCCCGAGCCGCTCTTCGCCTTCGACCGCCACGTGATTCCGCGCTGGGCGCTGCTCACCGTGTGCTTCCTCTTGCGCGACGACGACGCGATGTCGATCGACGGCTGGCTGCGCCAGCGGCGCAACAGCCCGCCACCGGCGGCCTGAGCTACGACCGCGCATTCGCCTACCGCCTGTTATTGTCAGCCGATGAGCGAGCCAGACGAGAACCGGATTGCCGGCGGCTTCGCGCCTGGAGATTTCGAGCTGTTGGGGCGGCTCGAGTCCGCGGAGGAGGAGCTTGCGGGCGGGGTTCAGGAGCGTGCCGACGAGCTCTGGGAGCGAGCGGAGCGGCTGATCGGCGAGCTCGGAGCCGCCCTGTTCGGCGAAGGCAACCAGGTCGCCGCCCTCTGGCCCGACGGGGGCGACGGCGATCGCGGGCCGTTCCTGTGGGCGCGCATCAAGCGCGCCGGCAACGAGCGGTTCGCCACCCACCTGGGGGCCTTCCTGTCCCCCGGCTCCTGCAACCTCTCGATCGACCTCGAGAAGGACCCCCTCGACGCCGGTGAGTCGGCGGAGCGGCTCGAGCAGGTGCTTGACTTCTATCCCGACGGGCTGGTCTCGAGCCTGCGCCCGCCCCTGCGTCCGGACCTGGTCGTCTGGACCGATCCAGACAACGTCGTCGCCGCCGCCGACTTCGCGGCCGTCGACTTCGACCGCTTCATGGCCGCCAACGCCGACACCGGCCATCCCTGGCCGAAGGTCGGCTACTTGCTGAGCGCCGCCGACGTGGAAGAGCTCGGGGAGGGCTGGGTCGAAGGATGCCGGGCGCGCCTGGCGCCGCTGGTGCCCGTCTACGATGCCATGATTCGGTCGTACGGCTAGCGCCGGACGCTCGCCGGCCCTCCGTCGGGCCCGCGGCCCAGCGGTGCGCGGACCTCCCTCCAGCGAATCGCCAGTGGGCGTCTTCCGAGGCCCCGACGACGATCGCGCTGGCCTCCGCGAGCTCCCCGGGACACGAAAGGGAAAGGCGGGCGAGGCTGATCATGGCCTCGCCCGCCTCATTGTCTCGACGACTGCCGCCTTGCCTCAGCAGGAGATGCAGTTGTTGTTGTTCTTGGCGCCCAGGCTCTCGAGCAGCGCCATGGTCTCGGGGAACGGTTGCACGCGCTGTTGCGGGCCGTTCGCCATGTCGACCGTGGTCTGGCCGCGACGCGACACCACGGTGACGTCGCCGCCGTGCTTGACGAGAAACTCGATCATCTCGTTGTCGCCGCGGCCGGCCGCGTTGTGCATCGGCGTGTAACCGGCGCCATCGCGCACGTTGACGTCGATTCCCAGCTCCTCGACCAGGTACCTGACCGCCGGCAGCCAGCCGTCGGGCACGTGGCGATGCTGCTGGCCGACGCGCGAGGTGCCGAAGCCGACGCCGGAGGCGGCATGCAACGGGTGGACGTTGGGCCCACCGGGCGGCACCGGCGGCAGGCCGGAGGGATCCAGCTCGTCCTCGGGCTCGTAGAGGTTGTTGCCCGGAGGATCGTCGGGGTCGTAGCCGCGGCGGCGGCCGCCGGAAAGCTGCAACGTGGCGATGTTCGGATCGGCGCCGTGCTCGATGAGCAGGCGCATGGCGGCGACGTCGAGCCCGTAGGCGGCGCGCCAGAACGCGGTCACGCCGGTGAAGTCGACGCCCATGCGGCCGGCGTTGTAGGCCGCGTACCAGATGTGCGTGGTGGTGGCGGCGTTCGGATCGGCGCCAACCTCGAGCAGCGCTTCCATCAGCTCCAGATAAGAGGTCTCCTGCTGCTGCGACGCCGTCGGTTGCGGGTACCAGGTGCGCAGCGCCCACTCGATGTTGATCGTCGCGAGCAGCGGCGCGACGCCGTCGTCGCTGACTATGTTGGGATCGGCGCCCCGCTCCAGCAACGTCATCGCCAGATCGAAGTTGCCGTTGATGGCGGCGGTCAACAAGGGGCTGGATTCGTCGGCGCTCCGGTGGTTGATGTCAGCGCCAGCTTCGAGCAACAGGAGGGCGGCGTCATCGCGGCCGTCGCGGGCCGCGTAATGCAGGGCCGTCAAGCCGCCCTGCAGGCCGATCTGCTCGTTGCCCGACAGCGAGCGGGGGACGTTGACGGGGTCGGGCGGCTCGGGCCGATTGCCGCCCGCCGGCTCCGCGGTCGGGACGGTGGGCGGATCATCGGGATCGGGGGGCGGTGTTTGCGCCCGGCCCGGGGGGCCGCCTCGACCTGGAGGATCGTCGGGATCGGGGGGTGGTGTCTGCCCTCGACCCGGACGCCCGCCGCGGCCCGGAGGATCGTCGGGATCGGGCGGCTGCGCGGGGTTGCGGCCGCGTCCGGGCGTCGCCTGCCGTTGCTCGGCACGCTCCGGCTCTTCCTCGGGCGGCTTGGCGGCCTCCTTGATGCGCTGGCGCGTCTGGCGCTGCTCGCTGTCCTGCCGGGCGAACTCCACGTAGTCGAGAACCCTGGTAGCCAACGAGACGTCGGCGCCTGCGGCGAGCAGCACCTCCATCGCGTCGATGCGATTGGCGGCGGTGGCGAAGATCAGCGGCGTGCGCCCGTGGGTGGTGTCCCTGAGGTCGACGTCAGCGCCGTGCTCGATCAGGGCGCGGACGGCATCGACCTGGCCGGCAGCGGCCGCCAGGTGCAAGGGGCTCACCCCGGTGCCGGTGAGCGCGGTCGGGTCGCTACCCGCCTCGAGAAGGACGGCGACGGCTTCGCCGCGCCCTTCCCTGGCGGCCAGATGTAGCGGTGTATAGCTGCCCAGCCGCGTGGTCGGCTCGACCGTGGCGCCGGCGTACAGCAGCATGTGCATCGTCATGATGTCGCCGTTGAGCGCCGACCAGTGCAGCGCGGTCATCCCGTCGCCCTGGGCGGCGTTGACGTCGGCGCCCTCGCGCAACAGGCTGCGGATCGTCTCGAGGTCGCCGCGCATCGCCGCGTCGGCGACCGGCGAGTCGGACGCCGGCAGGCCCGGCGCCGCCACCCCGAGGACCACGATCAAGGACAGGGCGCCGAGCGCGCTCACATGCTTGCGACTACGCCAATTCCTCATCGATCACCTCCCCGCTCAGGGGCGTCCAGCTTCGGTTTCCGGGACCGTGAACGAGAACTCGCCGGTGCTGTCGCCGAAGCTCTCCAGGTCCGAGAGGCCGAGCTTGTGCAGCAGGCTCAGCATGACGTTCGCCATCGGCGTGCCTTCCTCGGCCTTGATGTGGACGCCGCCCTCCAGCGTCCCGCCGGCGCCGCCCAACAGGATCAGCGGGCACCGCCGGTGGTTGTGGAGGTTGCTGTCCGCCATCGGGGAGCCATAGACGATCAGCGTGTTGTCGAGCAGATTGCTCTCGCCGTCCATGGTGTTCTGTAGCTTCTCCATGAAGTACGGCAGCATGGAGATGTGGTACTCGTTGATCTTGGCGAAGTCCTTGACCCGCGCATCGCGGCCGCCGTGGTGCGACGTCGGGTGGAATCCCGTTTCGACGCCGCTCCCCGGATAGACCCTGCCCGAGGCGTCACGCCCGAGCTTGAACGAGAACACCCGGGTGATGTCCGAGGTGAAGGCGAGCACCTGCAGGTCGAACATCAGCTTGACGTGCTCGGAGAACGAGTCGGGAACGCCCGCCGGCGCGGTGGGCAGCTCACGCGCCTCGCCGCTGCGGTTGCGCTCCTCGATCCGCTGGATGCGCTGCTCGATGTCGCGGACGTTCTGCACGTACTGGTCGAGGCGGTTGCGGTCGGAGGGGCCAAGCTCACGCCGCAGGCTTGCCATCTCTTCCATGACCCAGTCGAGAATGCTCTTGTCGACCTGCCTGCGGATGGCCCGCTGCTCGGCCGTGCCACCGGCTCCGAAGAGCATCTCGAAGGCGGCGCGCGGGTCGCGCACCATCGGCAACGGCTCGGTCGGCGAGGCCCAGCTGATCGTGTCTGTATAGACGCAGGCGTAGCCGTAGGCGCAGCCGCCGGACTGATCGACCGGCTCGATCGAGAGCTGCAGCGACGGGACCGGCGTGTCGAGACCGAACCGCTGCACGTAGAGCTGGTCCATCGACGTGCCGACGCGGACGTCGGAGCCCTGCGTCATCTTCGGGCGCGCCTGGGTGAGGAATACGGCGCTGGAGCGGAAATGATCGCCCCCGATCTCCTCGGGGATGAACGCTTCCGCCATCTTCTCGTCAGTGTTGCTGATGATCGTCAGATAGTCGCGAAACGGCTCGAGCGGCTTCAGGCTGCTGGGGGTCAGGTCGAAGTTGCGACCCACCTCCGCCGGGTTCCAGAGGTTCAGCGACGCGCCGAGCTCGTTGCAGCCGGCGGCGCCGTGTACCTGTTCGATGCAAACCAGCCGGGTGCGGCCCGCCGCCTGGGCGGCGGAGCTGCTCGCCCATACCCGTCTGGCCGGAACCATCGCGTCGAGCAACGGAACGCTGAGCGTCACGCCCAAGCCGCGAAGGACCGTCCGGCGCGAAATGTGCTTCTGGGTGATGTACATCGCCTGAGCCCTCCGATTCGTCCTTTGGTACTTCCTGACTTCGAGTCTTACTGCCCCCCTGAGCCCGCCTCTTCGGTCGTCTCCACCCTGGCCATCCGGAAGGCCGCGCTGCTGGCGACCCCGCGGACGAAAGCGGAGATGCGGAAA
>DASWHK010000096.1:0-6848 GCA_036398215.1 Acidobacteriota bacterium
CGCTCCAGGAAGAGCTCTCGATCGGCGTCGAGGCCGGCGAGCCGCACTACATGTTCGGACAGATCAGCGCGATCTGGGCGACCGAAGAAGAGATCTACGTCGTCGACTACCAGGCGCCCGCGGTGCGGGTCTTCGATCACGCCGGCAACCACCTGCGCGACATCGGCAAGGAGGGACAAGGGCCCGGCGAGTTCGAGCGCCCCGGCCGCATCGTGGTTGACACCGACGGCCGCGTTTTCGTCGGCCAGACCGCCGGCGGCGGGCGCATCAACGTGTACTCGCCTGAGGGCGAAACCCTCGACACCTGGGCGCTGGCCAACGTGCAGCCCGGCGGTGGCGTCCGCCTCAGCGCCACGACCTTGATCCTGGGTGACGGCGGCGAGCTGTACGTGCGCGGCACGAGGTTGCCGCAAGGCCCCATCGTCGATGAGCGTACGATCGTCCAGGGAACCTACGCCCTGCGAGATGGCGTGCCGGAAGGCGAGTTTCTGGAGGCACCTGGCTTTGACTACCAGCCCCAGAGGACGGGGCAAGCACCCTATCAGTTGACCGTTCCGTTCTCGCCGATCGAACGCTCGGGCTTCATGCCTTCGGGCGCCTGGGTGGCGGGAGTCAACGACGACTACCACTTCGAGATCCATCACCCGGGCGGCCACGTGGTCAAGGTACAGCGCTACTGGGACCCGATCCCGATCTCCCAGGAGGAAGCCGCCTATACCAAGAGGTACCTGGAAAGTGCGGTCCGCCAGGACCTTCCCGACTGGCGTTACTCGGGCCCCGAGGTGCCGCCGCACCGTCCGGCCTTTGCATCCTTCTATCCGGACTACAGCGGTCGCGTGATGGTCGTCGTCTACGACGAGACCCGCCGCCTGGAGGATTGCGACGATATCATTCGCGATCCCGATTTGACGCCGGGTCCAGGCTTTCGCCACTGCTGGCCGGCGCGATACTTCTGGGACGCTTTCGACCTCGAAGGCGACTACCTCGGCAGAATCGACCGGCCGGAAGGAACGGTCACCGCGCCGTTCTTCAACGGCTCCACCTTCCTCATGGCCGTCGAGGATGAGTGGGGGACGATCCAGGTCAAGAAGTATCGGGTCGTTCTGCCAGCTGAGAACGGTTAGCGCGGGCCGGGAAGCTAGAATCGGAGCATTCGGCACGGCAAAGCCGGATCAACGGACGGCTGCGCGCTCCCGAATGCGGCGCCTGAGCTTGTGCGTCGGGCTTGGGTCTTCACCGACCGAGGGCGCCTCAGCGCCGAAACCGCACCCATTTCGTCATGCGTCGCTGCGAGACCTCGGCCCCGTAGACGTTGCCGTCGCTGTCCACGGCGACGCCCTCGGGTCCGCTGAAACCATTTACGTTGGCTCGGTCGTCCGGAAGGAAGTGGTGCACCCAGCCAGTGCTGGCATCACCGATCCGGATGCCCTTCTCCCAGCCCGCGTTGCGTTGACCGGTGAACTCGTTGGGCGCCGGGCTGGACTCCGAGTCGGCCACGTAGATCATGTCGTTGGCGTCGATGTAGATACCGCTGGGCCTGCCGAACTGGGTCCAGATCGCCAGGAACTCACCCTCCTGGTCGAAGATCTGGATGCGATTGTTGTAGCGGTCGCCGACGAAGATCCGGCCCTGCGAGTCCATCGCCAGCGCGTGCGGATCGCGGAATTGCTTGGGCCCGTAGCCGAGCTCGCCCCACGTCTCCATGTAGGTACCGTCGGCGGCGTAGCGAATGACGCGGGCGACGGTGCGGTCGTGCGAATCGACCACGTAGATCTGTCCGTTGGGCGCCACCAGGACGTCCGACGGGCGCGTCAGGCGGTCGGGCGGGTCGCCGGCGACGCCGGGGGTGCCGATCGTCATCAGGAGCTCGCCCTCGGGTGAGAACTTGAGCACCGCGTGGCCGGTGTCTTCCGCCCCCGTGGCCCACGCGTCCGCGATCCAGACGTTGCCCTCGTGGTCCACGTCGATGCCGTGAGGCCAGGCGATCAGGCCGGCGCCGAAGCTGCGGAGCAGGTTGCCCTCCTTGTCGAACAGCAGCACGGGATCCAGGTCAGACCCGACACACGTGTTGGCACCACAGCGCTCGGCGACCCAGATGTTGCCGTCGAGGGCGATCTCCACGGCGCTCGTCGAGCCCCACTCGCGCCCCTCCGGGAGCTCACCCCATCCGTAGACAGGCCGGAACGGATTGGTGGTCACCGATTGGCCGAGGAGCTCCGTAGAGGCTCCCAAGATCGCGATTGCCGTCAGGACGACGAATGCGGAACCTGCTCGCTTCCAAGATTTCATGGCGCATACCTCCGTGAAGGGACCAGCAGACGGAACGCGACGATACAGGCGGAATCTCGGCTGGACAAGGAGAGGCAGCGCTGGCCGTGCGAGCTGATCTCCATCGGATCGTCCCGGCGCCCTCGTTGCCGACGGCCCGCGCCCAGGGCTCGCTCGGCTCCTCCGAATCTGGAGCGGCTTGACGACCCCGGATGTTCTAGGCAAAATGCATAGAGTCTTTTTGCCTGCACCAAAGTCCCGCTACCACGAGGCGCGCGATGGCGATCCGACAGCCGGCTGACCAAGGGCCACTCAAGCCCCACATCCTGTTGATCCTGATGGCCCTGATGGGCGGCCGCACGCACGGCTACGAGATTCGCAACGAGGTGGACCGGCTGTCGGAAGGAGCGGTGCGCCTCGATCTCGGCACCCTCTACCGCCACCTCGGGCGCCTGCTCGACGAGGGGCTGATCGATGAGAGCGACGAGCGCCCCGCTGACGACGACCCGCGCCGGCGCTACTACGTGCTGACCGACGACGGCGTCGCTGCGCTCGAGCAGGAGGCCGAGCGCATGGAGGCGCTCGCCGCCGCGGTGCGCGCCGCCCATCCGGCGCGCGCCACGGGTTCGGCTCGGGCGCGATGAAGCCTGCCCCTCCGAGCAAGCCCCCCGCCCCGCTGCTGCGCCTCTACACCGCGGCCCTATGGCTTTACCCGCGCCGCCAGCGGCGTCGCTTCGGCGACGAGATGATGCTGATGCTCGAGGAGAGCTGGAGGGTGGAGCGGCGGCGCGGCTCCGGCGGCGCGTGGGGGTTTTGGAGCGCCGCCTTCCGTGACCTGCTGCGCAACGCCCTGCTGTTGCGCGTCGCCTCGGGCCGCATCCGCGACCGCAAGCAGCGTCCGGCGCTTCCTTCGCGCCACCCCTATTCGAAACACCGCGCCTCCGCAACCCGCAGCGAGGTTCTCTTGGAAAACGCCCTGCAAGACCTGCGATACGCTCTGCGCACCCTGCGCCGCGCGCCCGGCTTCGCCGCCGCCGTGGTGCTCACACTGGCGCTGGGGATCGGCGCCAACGCCGCCATCTTCAGCGTGCTCGACGCCGTCGTGCTCGCCCCCTTCCCTTACCCGGCCGCCGAGCAGCTGGTGAACGTGTGGACCCGCTATCCCGAGCAGGGCATCGACATCTTCCCCGTCTCGCGCGCCGAGTTCGTCGACTACCGCGCCGCGTCGGAGCTGTTCGAGGCGATGTTCGCCTATCGCGCCCGCAACGTGACGCTCACCGGTACCGGCACGCCGCAGCGCATCGCCGCAGCGGAGGCGTCGGCCGACATCTGGAAGGTGCTCGGCGCCCGCGCCGCGCACGGCCGCCTGTTCGGCGCCACCGAGGACGTGCCAGGCAACGACCGCGTTGTGGTGCTCGATCATGGCTTCTGGCAACAGACGTTCGGCGCCGATCCGGGCGTGGTCGGGCACGCCATCACACTGGACGGATTCCCGCTCGAGATCATTGGCGTCGCCGCGCCCGGGGTGGCGCTTCCCGACGCCGAGGTGGCGCTCTACACGCCGCTGGCCATCGACACCGCCGATCTGGCCGACCGCAGCGGCCACGGCCTGACGGTCCTCGGCCGCACCCGGCCCGGCACGTCACTCGATGACGTGCTCGCCGAGATGGAAGTAGTCGGCACCCGCTGGCAGCAGCAGTACGCTCATTTCCATCCGTTCAACGCCCAGCGCCTCGCCGACCGGATCATCGGCGACGCCCGCCGGCCGTTGTTCCTGCTCGCCGGGGCGGTGGGCTTCGTGCTCCTGATCGCCTGCGCCAACGTCGCCGGCCTGCTGATGGCGCACACTACGGCACGGCGGCGCGAGATGGGCGTGCGCGCCGCGCTGGGCGCGCCACGCCACCGTCTGGCGGGCCAGGTGGTCGCCGAGGGTCTGGTGCTGGCGACATTCGGCGGCGCCCTCGGAGGGCTCGCCTCCGCCTACGGCACCCGGCTGCTGTTGCGCCTCGAACCCGGCGATCTGCCGCGCGTGCAGGAGGCCGGCGCCGATGGCGGCGTGGTGGCGTTCGTCGCCACGATCTCGCTGCTCGCCGGTCTCGGCTTCACCGCCCTGCCCGCCTGGCGCGCCGCCCGCGCCGGCGCCGGCGGGGCGTTGACGGCGGCACCGCGCACCACCACGGGCCCCGGGCGCCAGGGCTTGCAGCGGCTGCTGGTCGCGGGCGAGGTAGCCGTGGCGGTAGTGCTGGTCATCGGCGCCGGGCTGCTGGCACGCAGCTTCGTCGAGCTCACGCGCGTCGATCCCGGCCTGCAGCCGGACAACGTCGTTACCACGCGCATCTCGCTGCCGATCGGCAGCTACCCGGAGGCAGACAACGCGCGGGCGTTCTGGGAGCGCCTGCGCGATACGCTCGACGCGCGCGCCGGCGTCGTCGACGCCGCGGTGGTGCTCGCCCTGCCGCTGCGCGATGCCGCCTTCACCGAGAGCTTCCTGCGCCACGACAACAGCCCGGAGATCGTCGACGCCGGCCACGCCCCCAGCTTCGAGTGGCAGATGTCGTCCCCCGGCTACTTCCGAACGCTAGGTATCCCGCTGCTGGCGGGGCGCGCCTTCACCGCTGCCGACCGCGCCGGCAGCCCGCGCGTCGCGATCGTCAACGAGGCGACGGTGCGACGCTACTTCGCTGGCGAGAACCCGCTCGGCGAGCGCATCCGCATCATGGCCGCCGATCCCGACGACATCGCGTTCGAGATCGTCGGCGTGGTCGCCGACGTGCGCCACGACGGTCCCGACAGCCCCGCGCCGGTGCAGATCTTCACGCCCTTCGCTCAGGCGATCGACTACCGCCGGGCACTGCTGTGGTCGGCGGCGGTGGCGCTGCGCAGCGAGCTGGAGCCCGACGCCGCCGCGGCGTTGTTGCGCGAGGTAGTGTGGAGCCTCGACGCCGAGCTGCCGCTGGCCGAGGTGCGCGCCATGGACGAGCTGCTGCGCGCCGCGCTGGCGCGACCGCGCTTCACCACCGTGCTGCTTGCTCTGTTCTCCGCCCTCGCGCTGCTGCTCGCCTGTATCGGCATCTACGGCGTGGTCGCCTACGGCGTCGCCCGCCGCACCCGCGAGACGGGCATCCGCATGGCGCTGGGCGCCCAGCGCGGCGCCATCCTGGCGCTGGTGTTGCGCCAAGCGATGGCGCCCGTCGCCGCCGGCATCGCCATCGGCGTGCTCGCGGCGCTGGCGCTGGCGCGATTCCTCGACGCCTTGCTGTACGGCGTCGAACCGACCGACCCCGCCACCTTCGTCGCCGTGGCCGGCCTGCTCGGCGCCGCCGCGCTGGTCGCTGCCTGGCTACCAGCGCGCCGCGCCACGCGGGTCGACGCGCAGGAATCGCTGCGGGCGGAGTGAAGGTCGAGGCGACGACAGGCTCTAGGTGCCGATGACCCGCGGTTCAGCGACACGGCGGCGCGCCATCTCACCGATGCCGCCAACCAGGTCTACCTGAGCGCCGTCGTCGTGTGGGAGGTCGCGATCAAGCGTTCCCTGGGGAAGCTCGAGGCGCCACCCGACTTTCGAGCCACACTCCTTGGCGGCGGTGCATTGCCTCTGCCGATCGACCTGGAGCACGCGGCGCGTGTCGAGGCGCTTCCCCTGCACCATCGTGATCCCTTCGACCGGCTGCTCATCGCCCAGGCCGGCCTGCAAGGTGCCACGCTCGTCACCAACGACTCGGCGTTCCTCAGCCCGTATGGTGTGCCGATTCTTTGGTAGCCGAGTCGCGGCCGGACAGCACGCTGGTGGTCACCGCGGCGAGCAGCGGCAAAAAAAAAATCGAGAGAACTTCGGAAAACGCGCCGCCCCCCCCGTTATCTGAGTGTAAAGCGGGTCGCTTCCGTAGCAGACCGCTCGGAGAAGGTCCCCAGATCGACCGGCGGCGCGTCGGACCACCTGTCCCCGGGTACCGCACGCGCCGCCGTCTCCGACTTCGGAGGAGGTCCCCCGGATCCCCTCGGCGGCGCGTCGGACCACCTGTCCCCGGGTATCGCACGCGCCGCCGTCTCCGAGTCGGACGCCCGCGGCAATCGCGCCCCTCGACACGCCGGTGGGCAAGGCAAGAACCGTCGCCTCAGGCGCAACAACGTGACCTGCTCGTCTGTGACGATGGGCCCCATCCTGGAGTCCAGCCGCCCGCCTACAACGCCGCCCCCACCACCGGCCAAGACGGATTTGGTCAACCATGATATGGTTATTCTTGCTATTTAAATCCGCCGGGAGGAGGACACGCGCCCACGAGCGCGTCTTTGCCGACGCGCCGCCGCCCGGCTCTCGCTGAGATGGGTGCTGCAAGGCGCCGGGCGAGGCCGGTCCCTGGAGCGGATCATCCGGGTTTTCTGTATCCGGTGGTCGTCGCCGCCATTCACGTCGCCGCGCTGTGGGTCCCGGTGCGGCTCCGAGATCGCTGGCTCGAGGAGTGGAAGGGCGAGCTCTGGCACGACCGGAGACCGCAGGCGATCGGCCGGCGCGCACCGGGAAGTCGCTCGTGGAGTCGGTGAGCGCGCGGCGCTTCAATGCCTGGTGAGCGAGACCGGTG
>DASWHK010000097.1:0-17219 GCA_036398215.1 Acidobacteriota bacterium
AGTTGGAAGAAACAGTCAGGCGCGGGTAGTTACCGGTGACCTCGACCTGCATCGGCAGGTTGATCCAGGCGGCGATGGCCATCAGCGCCAGGCCGACGTAGATCATCGAGACGGCGACCGGCCGGCGAACGGATTGGGCGATGAGCTGGCGCATTTTCCTGTCTGTCGGTCAAAAAGCTCGACCCGCGGTCCCCACTTTCTTAGACGGGCACCACCATTATTTGTCGAAGCCGGCGCAAAAATAAAGAGCGACGGGGGGCGCTTGCGGGCATTTCTCGACGGCCCGGCGGCTCGCACCGAAGCCTCTTGTTCCGTCGGCCGGCGCGGTCACGCCTCCGGGGCCTGCTACGATAGCGCGCCCGCCCCCGATGATTGAAACGGAGCCCGATGCCCTGGCCACCCGCCGTCGTCTCCCGCCGCGTCGCCCTGCTGATCTACGGGCTGGCGTTGATGCTCTACCTGACGCTGACGGGCCTGTTCTTCTACCTCGGCTTCGACCCGCGGGCGACCGTCATTCTCGCCCAGGTCACCGGCCTGCTGGGCCTGTCGGTCTGGCTGACCCGGCTGCTGCGGCTGCGGCTCGCCGAGGCGCTGGCGCTGCGGCCGGCGGCGCCGGTCCACTGGCAGATGGTGCTCGGCGCCGCCATACCGCTGCAGGCGCTCGGCGGCGCCCTGCAGTTCGCCGTGCTGCGCGAGCTTCCCGACGACTCCGTCTGGCGCCAGGCGATGGAGGAGAGCATCGGCCGGTTCGTCGCCGTCGAGAGCGGTCTCGACCTGGCGATGCTGTTTCTCGCCGCCGTGGTCACTGCGGCGATCTGCGAGGAGGCGCTGTTTCGCGGCCTCCTGTTGCAGCTTCTGCGCCGGCGGGCCGGCTGGATCTCGGCGATCGTCTGGAGCGCGTCGCTGTTTGCGATCTTCCATCTCAACCCGATCGCGCTCTTGCCGGTGGGGCTGGTGGGAGCCTACCTGGCGGTGCTGGTGTGGCGCTCGGGCTCGCTCTACCCGGCCATCCTCGCCCACGCCCTCAACAACGGCCTGGCGCTGTTCGGCCTGCCGCTGCTGCTCGACGAGGCGGCCTACAGCCGCTTCATGTGGCCGATCCTGACGGCCTCGGCGGTGCTGTTCGGGGCGATCTTCACCGCCTACATCGCCAAGACCACACCGCCCACGGACGGCCCCCCGCCGCCCTGGGCCGGCCTCCCGGGAGAAACCCACCCCGCAGGGGAGAGAGAGGCGCGGCGGAATGCGAGCGGCTGCCCGCAACCAGGAGATCGATGACCGAGTCCGAGCGCATGTCCTGACCCGGCGAAGCGCCCCAATCCACGGTCTCCGCGCGGCCGGTGGACCTCAGCTGATCTCCCGCGGCGCGCCCCGGTTCCGGCGCCGCCGGGGCGGCCAGGCGGCCTCCAGCGCCTCGGGATCGACCGCCGGCTCGGCCACCGCCAGCAGCCCGAGCATGCCGAGCAGGCCGAACAGCAGCGGTGCGGTCAGCGGTGCGTGCAGGACCATGCGCTCCATCAGCTGCTCGGGGGGGCCCGCCATGTTGGCGGACAGGTGCAGCGCCAGGCCCGCGAATCCGACCAGGACGTCGACCATCATCGTCCCGACGTAGGCGAGCTTGAGCCGCTCGCTGCCGCGCCCGGGGAGCATCGCCAAGACCACCGCCAGGCTGGCCAGCGCCGCGACCACCGCGATGCCCTCGGTCCAGCGCCAGCCGCCGGCGCGGTGATCGACGAGCGTGGTGAGGGCGAGGGCGCCGAAGCCGGCGGCCGCCATCAACAGCAGGGCCCGCCGCCCCGGGACCGCCGGCGCCATGCCGCGGGTTACGGCGTCGGGCGCCCGCCCGACCCCCAGCGCCTCGTCGCTCCAGGCGGCAATCCAGCCGACCACGGCCACCGCGCCGAGCGCCAGCGGTGCCAGGCTGGCCGCGCCGAACAGGGCGATGATCCCGAGCCCCTCGCGGCCCACGGCGGCGGCGTGCAGCAGCGCCCCGGCGAGGCCGACCGCCCAGCCGACGGCCATGGCGAGGCCGTGGAGCCGATACGCCCAGCGGCCGGGGCTGCGCCGCAGGGCGAGCACGAAGGCGGCGGAGGCAGCCACGATGCCGTAGGCCAGCGGCACCCAGGCCAGCATCCACGGCCCGGCGGCGGCGGGGCGGGCCACCGAGTGGGCGAGCGTCGCGTCGAGCCCGAGAAACAGGAGGGCGCAGCCGACACCCAGGTGCAACAGCCGGTCGCGCGGAATCGACAGCTCGACGTGGGCGAACGGCGAGCCGCCCGTCGATGGGCTATCCTTGCCGCCGGCTTGGCGGGTCGGCCCTTCCGCCTCCCGCGTCCGATCCCTGTCACCTCGTGGGGGCAGCCTCACGCCGGCATTATATTCCCCGCCCCGGGACCGCCGATTGCCGCCTCCGCCGCGACGCGAAACGACCGCGAAAAGCCCCCGAAGAATTCCCGAGAAGACCGTCCGATGGGACCTTGTTGATGCTCACCTCCCTGCTCATCACGCTGACGCTGCTGCCGGCGCCGCCCCCAGTGGCGCTGCTGCCGGCGCCGGCCACGCTGGGGTCACTACCGGAGCCGGCCACGCCGGGGCCAGCCGCGGCGGCGCCGCAGCCGGCCGCTGCGTCAGGAGGGCCGGCGCAGGCGGGCCCGTCTTTTCCCGCCTGGCGCGCGGGCACCGTGGAGATCGGCGGGCTCGGCGGCTACGGCACCGGCAAAGTGTACGATCCCCAACGGACGCCGACCTCGGTGGCGCTGCTCGCCGGCCGGGTTGCGGTACACTTCGGCCCACTGGCCGGCGGCTGGCTGCGGGGGAACGTTGCGATCGTGCTCGAGGGTGTGGCGATGACCATCGATCAGGAGCCGCGGGCGCGCGGCGGCGGGCTCAATCTCTTGTTTCGCTACACCTGGGCCGCCGATCGCTGGCGGCCGAGCTTTTTCGCCGGCGCCGGCGCCCTGTTCACCGACGAGCCGGTGCCGCCGGGAGAGACCGAGCGCAACTACATGCCCCAGGCCGGCGTCGGCCTCCAATACCTCGTCGGCGAGCGGGTCGCCGTCGGCGGCGAGTATCGCTTCCATCACATCTCGAACAACGGACAGACGGAGTCCAATCCGGGTATCAACTCTCACCTGCTGCTCTTCGGGGTCTCATGGTTCCGCTAGTCCGCCCTTCTCCCCGCCCTTTTGGTATGGGCGCGTGGCGGGCCGGCGGCTTCCGGCGCCCGCTCGCGGTGGCGCTGCTTTTCTCCCTGTTCTCGGCGGCGCCGGCGCTGGCGCAGGCCACGGCCGAAGATCCACAGGCGACGGCGAGCCATCCCTCGCCGCTGCGACCCGAGGGCGGCAACGTCTGGAGCGTCTTCTACGGCCTCGGCTTGAACCAGGAGATCAACCACTCGGCCAGAAACATCAACATCGCCAGCGCCGGCGTGCGTTGGACCCACCTGTGGTCGCCGAAGCTCGGCGGGATCCTGCGCGGCCATCCCGGGCTCGGGATCGAGATCGTTCCGGTCACCGCCTTCGTGAAGGACGGCCAGATCGCCTGGGCGCTGGGCGGCAACCTCTTGTACGAGCATCACTTCCTTGCCGGCCGCCGGGTGTTGCCAGTGTGGAAGATCGGCGCCGGGTTCCTGTATGCCGACCGCGAGGTCCCCGCCGGCGAGACCCGCCACAACTTCAGCGTGCTCACGGCGCTGGGCGTCGACGTCATGGTGGCCGAGCGCAGCGCCCTGTTCCTCGGCTACCGCTTCCATCACGTCTCCAACGCCGACACCGGGAGGATCAACCCCGGGATCAACGCCCACACGATGATGTTCGGGCTGACCTTCTATCGCTGAAGCAGGCCGTGATGGAACCGGCCCCATCGGGGTCTCACCAGCGCCCACGGAGCACTTACCGTATTTACTGCACGGAACACTTAGATCCAGCCCGAGACCAGCGCGGCGACGACCCCGATCGGCACGACGTAGCGCAGCCATAGGTACCAGGAGGCCACCCACGCGGGTGCCGCTCCCGACTGCGCCGCCATCTGCGCCGTCGCGTGGCGTTTCCCCAGGCCCCAGGTCAGGGCGGCGACCGCGATCACCGACCCCAGCGGCTGCATCGTCGAGCCCCAGATCTGGTCGCTCATGTACAGGTAGTCGAGCGAACGGGTCGCCGGGAAACCGAGCACGACGAGGCCCATACAGATCGCCCAGGAGCTCTTGCGCCGCGATATCGGCAGGCGGTCGGCGAGCGACCCCACCAGGACCTCGACGGCGGCGACGCCGGACAGGAACGCCACGGACCCCAGCCCGGCGAAGAACAGGACGGCGAACACCAGTCCGCCCGGCATCGCCAGACAGGCCTCCGGCAGGACCTCGAAGAGCAGCGGCGGGCCGCTGGCCGGCGACAGCCCGGTGGCGAAGACCGCCGGAATCACGGCGAAGGCGGCGAGCAGGCTGGCGAGCACGTCGCCGGCGGCAGTTCCCACGGCGCGCCTGGCGAGCGATTCGCGTTCGTCGAGGTACGAGCCGTAGATCACGAAGAACGTCCCGCCCAGGCCCAGCGAAAAGAAGGCCTGGCCGGTGGCCGAGAGCACGGCACGGCGGCTGAGGCCCTCCCAGTCGGGCGTCAGCAGGTAGGTGATGCCCTCGCCGGCACCGGGCAGGGTCACCGAGCGGATCGCCAGGACCACCATCAAGACGCCGAACAGAGGCACGAAGAGGCTGCTGGCCTTCTCGATGCCGCGCCGTACGCCGCGAGCCACCACCTCTGCGGAAGCGCCCGCCACCAGCGCGGCGCAGGCGATCTGCAGGGGCCAGCTCGCCTGCAGCCAGCCGAACGTGTCCCGGGAGAAGTTGTCGGTGATACCGCCGAGGTTGGCAACGGCCAGCGCCAGGTAGGCGAGGATCCAGCCGACGACCACCAGGTAGTACGACATCGCCATCCCGACGCCCGCGAACAGCATGCCGCCCAGAACCTTGCCTCCGGGGATGCCGGCGGCGGCGAGGGCGGTGAGCGGCCCCTGCCGGGTGGCGCGGCCCAGGGCGAGCTCGGCCATCAGCGCCGGGATTCCGAAGGCGGCGACCACGAGCAGGTAGATGACCAGGAAGGCCCCGCCGCCGAACAGCCCCATCATGTAGGGGAATCGCCAGACGTTGCCCAGGCCGATCGCCACGCCGAGCAGGGAGAAAATCGCCCCCCAGCGGCTGGCGAAAAGCTCTCGGCCCGCGTGTCGTGGCTCGTCCATGGCGGCGCGAGTCTAGCAGCCCGAGGATTCAGCGCCCCAGCAGATCCTCCACCTTCTGCCGGAGGCGGACTTCCTCGCCGGCCAGATAGCCGTAGCGTCGCCAGACGATGCGGCCGCCGCTATCCACGAGGAACGTGGTCGGCGTCCCCGCGACACGGTACGAGCTCACCGAGACGTTGCGCGTGTCGAAGACGTTGGGGATCTCGAAGCCGCCCTCCTCGTAGAACGTTCGGGTGTTGGGACGGTCGTCGCGCACGTCGATGGCGATGACGGCAAACCCCACGTCCCGCAGCTCGCGGTACAGCGCGTCGAGGTGAGGAAACTCCTCACGACACGCGGCTCACGTCGGCGTCCAGAAGTTCAGCAGCGTCAGCTTGGCGTCCACCTCGGACAACGCCAGCGTGTCCACTTGGTAGCCCGGCAGCTCGAAGTCCGGCGCCCGGACGCTGAGCTCGGCGAGCCGGCCCTGGAGCCAGGGCTCGAAGCCGTCGCCGGGGGCGCCGAGCTCCGCGTACAGGAACCTCAGCCCCTGCTCGAGCTGCGGCCGGTCGTCGATGAACGTCGTGCGCGCCAGCCAATCGGCGCCGAGCCGGGCGTCTCCCGCCTCGTACCGCGCCCAGCCGACCTCGTAGGGAAGCTCGAGGTTGGTCAGCGGCAGCCCGAGCAGGTCGGGGGCCGGCCACGAGGTCTCGATCGCCCGCTCCCAGGCGTCGGCGGCCAGCCGCGGCTGGCCGAGCTCCGAGTGCGCGTCGCCGACCAGCTCGTGCAGGTAGGAGATCACCTCGGCGTCGGGATACTCCTCCAGAAACCGGTCGGCCAGCCGCAGTCGCGCCTCGCCGGGCGCCGCCTCGATCTGGCGGATCCAGCGCGTCGCGATGTCCTCGGTCAGCCGGCCGCCGCCGAGACGGGGGCCGGAGGCCTCCAGCAGCGTGCCGCGGTCGGCGGCGTCGCCGCCGAGCGGCGCGTCGGGCTCGAGCCGATCCATTCCCTGGCAGGCCGCCAGCAGCAGCGCCGCGAGGATGACGGCGGCGTGGCCGGCCCGGTTTTGCACCGCGGTTCGTCGGTCGATCATGACAATCGCGATGCAATCACGGTGGTTTCGGTGCCGCAAGGCGTGTGGTATCAGGGGGAATGCTCCAGCCCGGCGACCAGGCGCTGCTGTTCGCACCCGAGCTGCACGTGACCCGTCCGGCGCGAGCCCACCGGCGCTGCGGCGAGCTGACCGCACGCGTCGGGCGCGCCCTGGGCTACTTCCCGGAGCTCGACGGGCACCGGGTCACCGTCGGCGTGACCCGCGCGGCCGACGGCATTGCCGTGTTCGAGGACATGACGGTGCGCTTCGACCTGCGGCGCGGCGGCCCCAGCTACTACACGATCGGCCACGAGCTGACGCACCTGCTGCAGGCGCTGCGCTGCGTGCCGGCCGGCGAGGTGCAGTGCGACATCTGGACGCTGGCCCGCTCCCGCCTCTTTCACGACGAGCCGCCCTGCTACCTGCCGCTGCCGGCCGAGCTGCGCCGCGGCTGGCGGCGCCACGCCCCCACGGTGGGGTATCTATGCCGCCGCGCCATCAACGAGAGGGCGACGCGCCGGACGTACATCCGTTGGCTCGTGGCGCAACTGCACCAGGCAGTGCCAAGGACGTGATCGGTCGGGTCGGCGCGACCACGACGGCTGCGGACCGATCGTCATTCGAGCTCGGCGAGCGATCCCGGCGCCGGCAGGTCGATCGAAGGCGGCGCGGCGTTGCCGCCGGCCCCGGTGAGCAGCAGGACCACCGTGTCGCCGGGAGCGACGGTGCCGTCGGCGCGCAGCCGCGAAAGCGCCGCCAGGCCAGCGGCCGAAGCCGGCTGCACGTAGCGGCCGGTCAGCTCCGCCATGCGAAGCTGGGCGGCCTCGATCTCGTCATCGGGGACGGCGATCGCGCACCCCTGCGTGTCGCGGAGGCGGCGGATCGCCCGCCGCCCACTCGGCGGCGTCGGGTTGGAGATCGCCCCCGCGATGGTCTTCGGCTCCGGCACTGCCGCCGGCTCGTCGCTGTTCGCCTCCCAGCCGCGGGCAATCGGGGCGCAGCCTGCGGCCTGCACCGCGACCAGGCGACAAGCGCCGTCGATCCAGCCCCAGCGGACCGCCTCTGCGAACCCCTTGGCGATCGCCGACAGGTTGCCGCCGCTGCTGGTGGGGATCAGGAGCCAGTCCGGCGCCTCGCCGCCGAACTGCTCGGCGATCTCGTAGGCGATGGTCTTCTGTCCTTCGACGCGCAGCGCCGAATCGGAGTTCACGAACGGAACTCCGTGGCGACGGCTCCACTCGAAGCTGGCGGCGTAGATCTCGCCGTAGGGGGCGGCGAAGCGCTGCAAGCGGGCACCGTGCACGGCGGTCGCCGCCAGCTTGCCCGCGGGCGTGGCGGCGCCCACCCAGACCGTCGCTTCCATGCCGGCGCGCGCCGCGTAGGCGGCCACCGAGCGTGCCATGTTTCCGGTGCTGACCGTGCCGACGGCCGTAAACCCGAGGCCCGCCAGCGCCGCCACCGCGGCGGCGGTCCCGCGGTCCTTGAAGGAGCCGGTGGGGTTGCGGGTCTCGTCCTTGAGCCACAGCGACTCGAAGCCCAGCGCCCGGCCGAGGCGCTGAGCGTGCAGCAGCGGTGTCCCGCCCTCGCCCATGAAGACACGCTCGGCGACCAGCCGGGCGCCGCAGCCCGGGAATGCCGGCCGGTAGCGCCACATCCCTTCGCCGCTGCCCACCGCCGGCATGCCGGCGCCGAAGGGAGGCTCGAGGGCCGGCGGCCGGTCTGCGGCGGCGAGCTCGAGGGCCTCGCCGCAGTCGGGGCAGCGTTGAGTGAACGGATCGAAGGCGGAGCGGCGGCCGCAGGCCCAGCAGTGGAGTGTCAGCTCGGCCGCATTCAACGCTCGTCGAGCAGGTTCGCGTCCTCGCTCCGCTCCAGGGCCTCGTGGGCCTCGTTGCTGTCGCTGCAATCACGGCAGTAGCCGAACACCTGCAGGCTGTGACGGGCGGGCGAAAACTCCTGCTCCTCGCAATTCCTGAACACCAGGCGGGTCAGCTCCGGGTCCACCCACTCGATGATGCGGTCGCAGCCGAGACACACCATGTGCTCGTGGGCTTCGCGGCCGAGGATGTGCTCGTAATACGAGTGGTCCTTGCCGAGGCGGATGCGACGGGCCAAGCCGGCCTGCACCAGCAGCTCCAGCGTCCGATAGATGGTCGCCCTCGAGACGCGGACGCCGGATCGGCGCAGATGAAAAAGCAGCTCATCGGCCTCGATGTGCTCGTGGATCCGGTAGAACTCCTGGAGGATCGCGCGCCGCTCGGCGGTCAGCTTGAGGTCGTGGTCGCTCAAATAGCGCTCGAAGCGCTCCTCGGCGAGCTTGCGACTGCGACGCTCGGCCTCGGCCGGCAACCGGTATCGGTCGTCCTTGGCTTTCGAGCTGGCCGCCATCGAGCAAAACCCCTTCCCGCCCCGAGCGGCTCGTGATCGAGACCCGGTCGCCGCCGAAATTCCACGCTACTGCCCGCGAACCTCGGCGTCAATCTCGCGGCGGGACCTGAGGGCAGGGTGACTCAAGCGCTGGACAGCTCGTTGCCCTTGAGGAGCTCGGCGTACACATACGTCGCCACCAAGCCGCCGACGTCGCCGCACTGCCCCGTCCACCGGGCCACCGCCGCCTCGTCGACCTCGTCGCTTTCGTGGACGTGACGGGCGATCCATTTGCAGAGCAGCGGATCGGCGGTCGGGAAGCAGTCGAGGCGGCCGTACCCGTAGAGCACGGTCAGCTGCGCCCCGAGGCGGTCGACGCCCTCGAGGGAGGCGAAGGTGGCGAGCATCTCTTCCATGGAGCGGCGACCGAGCGCCTTCAAGTCGAGCTCCCCGGCGGTCACCAGGCGGGCCAACGAGTGGAGCTGTGTCGCCTGCTCCTCGCCGATCCCGCCGCGGACCAGGTCCTTGACCTTGCGATCGGCCAGCATCTGGGCGCTGGGAAATGAGCAGAAGGAGTGTCCGGCGTAGGCGACGTTGTAGGAAAAGGCCTCGGCGAGTGACGAGAGCGACGCCCTCAGGTAGTGCGCACCCTGCGCCGGGCTCACGATCGATAGCGCCAGCGCCTCGAAAGGGCGCAGCCGCTGCACGGGCTTCAGGCCGTAGTGGTCCCGGCTGAGACCGTACAGCTGTGGGTCGCGCTGGCAGAGCTCGTAAAAGGAACCGAGGTCGAAGTCCATCCCGAGCATGCGGTTGAGGACCCGGGCGATCGGTCGCTCGTCCTGCTCGGAGCCGTTCATGAGCGTGATGATGAGCTCCGGCCGTTGCTCGGACCCGAGGCTGCTGACCAGCGCCAACCGCATGCGGCTGTCGAGCTCGAGCAAGCGGGTGTAGCGCTTGCCGTCGAACACGTCAATGTGGTCGCTCGGTCCCGGCGACAGCAGCGAGGCCGTCAGCTCGAAGCTGAACGGAGGCAAGGGCGTGAGGCGGTACTCGTGCATGCGCAACCGTCGCGGTTTCCCGGCGTCCTGAGGCGAACGACGCTTCCCGGCGTCCTGAGGCGAACGACGCTCACCGGGATGTTAGCGATTTTGGCCATGACGCGCACACATTTCGACCCTGCCGGTCGCTGATGGAGTCGGCGCCCCCTGCTACAATCCCGGCGTCAGGCGTCTTCCGCCCCCCTTGGCGCCCGGCAATCACGTCGACGTGTCCGCCGCGCAGCCGCAGGAGGGGTGATGAAACGACCGAGGACAAACGCGATGATCCGGGCCTTCGCCTGTCTCGCCGCCGGCGCCGCGGCGAGCTTCGTGGCGACCGCCGACGCCTGGGCCTCGCAGTCCCCGAGCGCGCTCGGCGCACCGCCGCCGCCCGGCGTGGCCGCGACCGCACCGGACGCCTCTACGCAACAGTCCCAGCCCCCCGAGCAGTTGTGGCAGCGGGCATCGTACGGCGCCCGCGGGGCGATCTCGGTGCTCAAGCAGGACAGCCTGGAGACCGGCATCGGGGTCAGCGGCTTCGCCGTGCTTCCGGTCACCACCGACCTCGAGCTCGAGGCGGAGATCGGCTTCCAGACGATGACCACCGTCGACAACGGGCTGCCCGAGGGGCGGCTGACGATCTTTCCCCTGCGCGGGACGCTGCGCGTGCAGATGTGGCGCTTCGGCGGCGCCCTGCCGTACCTCGGGGGCGGCGGAGGGGTCTATTTCCACCGTTTCTCGCTTTCGGACACCGTGACCCGGCAGCTCGAGCAGCTCGGCTTCGGGGCCTCGGCCTCGGTGGACCCCGGGCTGGGGCTGCACTTCGGCGGTGGCGCCGAGTGGCAGCGGGACCGCTTCCGCTTCGGCGTCGACGTCAAGTACGTGATCGCCGACGCCGATGTCCAATCGACGATCGTGGATCAGTTCACCGGCGAGATCTTCCGCGAGAGCTCGAAGCTCGAGATCGACGGGTTCTGGATCGCCGCCGGCGGCCGGATCAGCTTCTAGCGGGCCGTGGTAACGCTCCGCTGCTGTGAGCTGCGGCGACGGATGGCCGCGGCGCGCCGCGGCGCTGAGTGTGGGAGCCATGGTCGGGAGGATGCCTCGTGGCAGAGCGCAACGAGTTGACAACGACACCGCGGACAATCGCGGCGCTGGCGGCCGCCTTGGCGCTGATCTCGACCTCGGCGCCTTCGCTCGCCAGTCCCCTGCCCTGGCAGGCCGCCCGGCAGCGCGCCGCCGAGGGCCGCCCCCCCCAACAATTGAATGGTCTCGAGCCCGGCGGTGGGGGAAGCGCCGCGGTCGGCGGCGGGGCACAGTTCACGCCGCTCGACCTGCCGGCCGGGGCCTTCGGGCCCGCGGACGCCGGCCGGACGCACAAGCTGGACACCGAGCTCGAGGCGCTGGCGCAAGCACACGCCCAGCGCGGCGCCGCCGCTGCGGCGCTGTACGCACACCGGCACGGGATCGCCTGGAACGCCGGCGCCGTGCTCGTCCGTCTCGACGCCGGCCTGCCGCTGCGCGGCGTGCGGCTGCGCGACGCCAGCAGCCGGGCCATCGTCGATCAGGCCCTCGCCGAGCTGGCGCCGCTGGGGGTGCGGGTCCGCAACGTCATCGGCCCGCACATCGAGGCCTGGGTGGCGGTCGAACGGCTGGCGGCGCTCGAGGCGATTCCCTCGCTGCGCGCCGTTCGCATGCCGTGGAAGATGCGGGCCCACGTCACCAGCGAGGGGCGGGCGGCGATTGGCGCGGACCGCTGGGACGACGTCAAGTTCCGCAGCCCCATCGACGGCCTCAAGGTCGGCGTCATCGACCTCGGCTTCGAGGGTTTCGAGGCGCTCAAGGGCCGCGAGCTGCCGGGCGACGGCATGATCTTCACCCGCTCGTTCCGTGACGACGGCGACATTGAGGCCGACGACGACCACGGCACCGCGGTCGCCGAGATCGTCTACGACGTCGAGCCGGAAGCCTGGCAATACCTGGCCGCCGTCGAGACCGTCGGCGACATCAGCGAGGCGGTCGACTACATGCTCCAGAACGGCGTCGACGTTATCAACATGTCGCTCGGCTGCGTCGGGTGCGGCCCGGGAAACGGCAATGGGGCGGTGGTCGAGGTGGTCGAGAAGGCCCCCCAGGCGGGGGTTCCCTTCGTCACCTCGGCCGGCAACGAGGCCAACCGCCACTGGATCGGGTCCTTTGTGGACGCCGATGGGGACGGCTTCCACGAGTTCGCCCCCGGCGATGAGTCCAACGCCTTCGCCGCCGACGCCGGCGACGAGGTGTTCATCACGATGAACTGGGACTTCCCCAACTGGTTCGCCTCGAGCCAGGACTTCGACCTGCTGCTGCTCGATTCTCTGGGGAACATCGTCGATCAGTCGCGTTTCCGGCAGGCCGGCTTCGCCGGTCAGGAGGCCACCGAGGAGATCGCGATCACTCTCCCCTTTTCCGACACCTTCCAGATCGTCATCCAGCGGATCCAGGCCAGCTTGCCGGAGACCGTCGAGATCTACGTCGAAATCGATGGGCTGCAATACGTGGTCGCCGACCGCAGCCTGTCGCTGCCCGCCGACGGACGCGAGGTGTTCGCCGTCGGGGCCGCCCATTGGGCCTCCGGGCTGCCGGAGACCTTCTCGTCGCGCGGGCCGACCAAGGACGGGCGCCTGAAGCCCGACATGGCGGCGCCCGACGGGGTCTCGACCGCGAGCTTCGGCCCCATGTCTTTTTTCGGCACCTCGGCGGCCTCTCCGCACGTGGTCGGGGCGGTCGCCCTGCTCCGCGGACGCCTCGGGCTGTTGAGCGGCGCCGACGCCTTCTCGGTGCTCGTGCCGCGGCTGATCGACGTCCCGCCGGTGGGCCCCGACAACATCACCGGCCGCGGCCGACTATCGCTGATCCTGCCGTAGCAGGCTAGCGGCGGCGCGGGTCACGGGGAGGCGGGAACGGGGTCGAGCCGCGGCGGACGACCGGCGATGCGGTGGTGAAACCCCGGCCGCTACGCCTGCTGGAAGCTGGCGACGCCCTCGTCCTCGTCGCTGAAGTGCTCGAAGACGCTGATCAGCTGGGTGAACTGCAACAGGTCGCGGATCTTCGAGGTCAGGTTCATGAGCTTCAGATCGGCCCCGCGGTTGGAGGCGGTCGTGTAGCTGGCAACGAGCTCGCCCACCCCGGCGCTGTCCATGTAGGAGACCTTGTCGAGGTTGAGCAGGATGTTCTTCTCGTCGCGGTCGAGCAGATCGCGAATGATCGAGCGCAGCTGCACGTCGCCGGACCCGAGCGTCAGCTTGCCCTTCAGATCGATGATGACCACATCGCCCTTACGACGCTCCGTCCACTTCATCGATGACCTCCAGAGAATCCTTCCATCGGGCGCGGGGACTCGCGCCGCCAGCTCATGGGCTATCGTAGCGCGCATTAACCTATCACCGGGTCGAACATGCCGCAAACGAACAAATCGCCGCCGATCCTGGTCTGGCACCCGCAGGCCGAGGCCTACCGGGAAGCGCTCGCTCGCCGCCTGCCCGGAGCGCTCGTCGAGGCCCTGGTCCCGGGCAGCGGCGAGGCGGAGGCGCTGGTGGTCCGGGCCGCCCGGATCGCAGCCGAGAACGCGTCCGGCGGGCGCGCATCCTCTCCCGCCGGAACCGGGGAACCGCCCGCGGAGGCGTACGGGGCCGGCGCACCAGGGCGAGCCGCCGGGGCCAAACGGAGCTCTGCGGGCGCTGGAGCCGTTGTTCTCTTGGCCTGGCAGCTCCCCAGCGGCCTCCTCCGGGCGCTGCCGTCGTTGCGCTGGATCCAGGTGACCGGCGCCGGCGTCGACCACTTCCTCGGCCGCGACGACCTTGCCGACGATGTGCTGGTGACCCGCTCGCTCGGCCGCTTCGGCCAGCAGGTGGCCGAATACGTGGTCGCCCACCTCCTCCACCACCTCGTCGACATCGCCGGCTACCGCGACCGCCAGCGGCGGCGGCTGTGGGAGCGGGGCGAGCGCCCGCTGCTGGCCGATCGAACCGTCGGCGTCATCGGGCTGGGCTCGTTGGGAATGCCGCTGGCGCGGACGCTCGCCGCCTTCGGCACCCGCGTCCTGGCGATGCGGCGCTCGGGGGCCGACAGCGAGGGCGTCGAGCGCGTCTACGGCCCGGCGAGCTGGCGGCGGATGCTGCCCTCGTGCGACGCGCTGGTCCTCGCCGTCCCGCATACCCCCGAGACCGACAAGATGATCGATGCCGGCGCCCTGGCGGCGCTGCCGCAGGGCGCCGTGCTGGTCAATGTCGCCCGCGGCGGCCTTGTCGACGAGGAGGCGCTACTGGCGGCCCTCGAGAGCGGCCACCTGGGCGCCGCCGTCCTCGACGTCTTCGCCCGCGAGCCGTTGCCGGAAGACCATCCCCTGTGGCGGCAGGAGCGCGCCTGGATCACCCCGCACATCGCCGCGCCCAGCGAGCTGGGACCGATGGTCGACGAGTTCGTCGCCAACTACGAGCGTTTCGCCGCCGGCAAGCCGCTCTTGAACCTCGTCGACCGCGACCGCGGCTACTGACGAAGCAGCTCGGCGAGCGCCGCCACGGCGCGGTCGATCTCGTCGTCGGTGGTGTAGAAGTGGGGCGACAACCGGATCCCGGCGCCGGGGCGGAAATCGATCAGGATGTCGCGGGCCAGCAGCTCGCGGCTGACCCGCTCACAGTCGGGAACCATGATCGAGACGGTGCCGCCGCGCCGGGCGTCGGCGCGCGGCGAGTTGACCGTCCAACCGTGCTCGTCGGCGGCGTCGATGATACGGCGCGTCTGGCGGATCGAGTTGGCGCGGATGGCCTCGATGCCCACCTCGCCGATGATCTCCAGGCCCGGCCGGCAGGCGCGCAGCGCCGGGATCGCCGGCGTGCCGTTGGCGAAGCGCCAGGCGCCGGAGCGGCGTCGAATCGGCCCCGGGTCGAAGGCGAACGGCTCGGCGTGCGCCATCCAGCCGGTGAGCGCCGGCTCGAGCCGCTCGGCGAGCTCCGGCTTGACGTACAGAAAGGCGACACCCGGGCCGCCGCACAGCCATTTGAGCGTGCCGCCGACGGCGAAATCGACGTCCCAGCCGCCGACGTCGACCGGAACGGCGCCGGCGGATTGATAGACGTCGAGCGCCACCAGCGCGCCCACCTCGTGGGCGCGGCGAACGATCGCCTCGACGTCCTGGATGAAGGCGCTCTTGAAGATGACGTGCGAGATCGGCACCAGCGCCGTGGTCTCGTCGATTGCCTCGAGCATCGCCTCGAGCGGCACATGGACGCGATCCGGCGCCCCCACCAGATGCAGCCGGGCGCCGCGACGCTGCTGCTGCCGATACAGATAGATGATCGAAGGGAAGTTGAGCTCCGAGCAGACGACCTTGTCGCGCCCCGCCGCAAACTCGAAGCAGGAGGCGACGACCGCCGAGGCGAGGGTGACGTTGGGGTGGGTCGAGACGCTCCCCGGCGGCGCCCCGATCAGCGGCGCGATCTGATCGCCGACCTCGACCGGCAGCGTGAACCAGCCGCGCGTCTCCCACGAGCGCACGCCCTCGGTGGCCCAGTCGTCGGCGTAGCTGCCCAGGGCCTCGCGCACGCCGCGCGGCATCGCCCCCAGGGAGTTGGAGATCAGGTAGGTGGAGCGCGCGAGGATCGGGAACTCGTCGCGCCAGCGCAACAGCTCGTTGCTCATGAAACGGCCGCTCACGGTGGTGAAACGCCGATGGCGGCCACAAGGCTAACAGGCCGTGGCCGAAGATGACTTGAAATCGGGCGCGCGGCGACGTTGAATGGTCCCTTGAGATGATCAGCGGGGGAAGACATCTCGGGTCGATGTTGGCGTTGGTGCTCGCCGGGCTGGCGATGGCGTGCGCGCCCTCAGGACCGCCACCCTCGGTCATCGTCATCGTCATCGATACGCTCCGAGCCGACCACATGGGGCTGTACGGCTACCAGGAGCACCCCACGACGCCGAACCTCGACGCCCGCTCCGGCTCGGCGGCGGTCTTCGAGCGCGCCTTCTCGACGTCTTCCTGGACACTGCCGGCGATCGGCTCGCTGTTCACCGGGCAGCTCCCCGGTCGCCATGCCGCCGGCGCGCGGTTCGTGGTGTCCGCCGGCGCTCCCGAGGCCGCGTCGCCCGAGTCGGCGCCGGCCGATGAGCTCGTCCGTCACGATGAGCGCGTCTTCTTCCGGCTCGACGCTTCGCTCCCGACGCTCGCGGAGCGCCTCGCCGAGGCCGGCTACGACACGACGGCGATCGTCAACAACACCTTCCTGGCGCCCGAGCTCGGCCTCGATCGCGGTTTCGCCGCCTACGACTACGACACAGCGGTGCCGGAGCGACGCGCCGCCGAGGCCACCGATCGCGCCCTCGCCTGGCTGTCTGAACGGCCATCCGGCGAGCGGCCGTCGTTCCTGTTCCTCCACTACTTCGACCCCCACATGGACTACGCGGCCCCGCCACCGTTTCTCGGCCGTTTCGCTCGGCAGCTCGCCGGCGACGAGCTCGAGCTGCCGTTGCAAGACATCACGAGGCTGCGCTATCGGATCCGCGACCGCGTCGAGGGCTGGCAGCGCTACGCGGCCCTTGAGAGGGCGCTGTACGACGAGGAGATCGCCTACGTCGACGCGGAGCTCGAGCGCCTCTTCGAGGCCCTCGAGGCCCGGGGCTTCTTCGAGCACGGCTACGTCGTGCTGACCTCGGACCACGGCGAGGAGTTCCATGAGCACGGTTGGGTGGAACACGGGCACACCGTCTACGACGAGCTCATCCGGGTTCCACTGCTGGTCTGGGGCCCGGGGATCGTCGCCGGCCGCCAAGGGCTGCCCGCCTCGCTCATCGACGTGATGCCGACGCTCCTGGAGGCGGCCGGGCTCAGTGCCGAGCCCGGCGTCGAAGGGGTCTCGTTGTGGCGAGCGCTCACCGAGGGGCCGGCGACGGCGCGCGCCTCGGCGGTGCCCTTCGACCGTCCCCTGTTCGCCGAGCGGCCCCTGTACGGCGATGAGAAGAAGACCGTGGTTCGTTGGCCCTGGAAGCTGATCGCCGACCTCGGCGACCAGGTCGAGGTCATCTTCGACCTGGAGGCGGACCCCGGCGAGACCGACCCGCGCGAGCTCGAGGAGCTCGACGAGGAGGGCCAGGACCGGCTGCTGAGCATGCTCGCCGTGCTGCAAGAGATGATGTCGCGCACCAACCCCGACGCCGGCGAGGGCGCCGTGCTGAGCGAGGCCACGCTGCGCCGCTTGCGCGAGCTCGGCTACATCCGCTGACGGCCCCGCTTCGGACGCGCACCCGACCATCACGCTCTCACCGCAGCCTGCTAAGATAGCCGCCTCTCCCTCGACCTTGAGAGCGCTCTGTGCGCCGCACCAGATCGAATGCCGTGACGGCGGCGTTCGTCGCCGTGCTCGTCCCGCTCAGCGCCGCTCTCGCGGTTGCGCAGGCGCCGGCGGAGAAGTCCGTGGTCCGGCCGACCCGCGTCGCCGAGCCGCCGCGGATCGACGGCCGGCTCGACGAGCCGCTCTGGG
>DASWHK010000098.1:0-6024 GCA_036398215.1 Acidobacteriota bacterium
GCAAAAGGGCAATGAGAAATGCGGGCTAGAGTCCGCTGACCTGCACCCCATCCGCCGCCAGCCGCACCAGGTGCTCGACGGGCACCTCCGACCACCCTCTGTCGTCGTCGAGCGGCTCCGAGGCCACCAGCGCCCCCTCGGGCCAGCGGCCGCCGCCCTCGATCCAGTAGAGGCTGTTGGCGGCAACGCCCCGGGCGCTGCGCAACGCCACCACCTCCGAACCATCGCCGAGGACGAGGTTCAGGCTCGCCGCCGCGCCGGCTGCCGCGCAGATGCGCCCCGCCTCCTCGACGGCGCCGGCCGCCGCCTCGGCGAGCGTCGTCGTCCCGCCCTCATGCAGCCGCGAGACCGCCATCAAGAACAGCAACAGCGAGTCGGAGAGCGTCTCGACCTGCGCCTGCAGCTGCTCGGCAACCCGCTCGAGCAGCGTCCACTTGATGGCGTCGAAGCCGTTGAGATAGCCGTTGTGGGCCCCCGCCCAGCGGTCGCTTGTGAACGGATGGGCGGCGGCGGCACCGGCCGGCATCCCCGGCGTCTGCGAGCGCACCGCGGCGATGATCGGCGAGCCGCGCAGGCGCGCGGCCAGGTCCGGTAAGTTGGGATCGGACCAGGGGGGCCGATCGCTGACGTAACGAAGCGGCTCCGGCTCGCCCGTCTCCCACCAGGCGACGCCGGTGCCGTCGACGTTGACGTGACCGGAGACCATCTCGCGCGGCGCGTGGGCCTGGCGCTCGAGCGAGTGCGGCGGGGCGTACAGCAGCGCCGCGAGGCTCACGGGGGCGCCTCGGTAGGCGGCCAGGCGGCACATCAGCCGGCCGCGTAGGCCACCCGAACGCCGGCGAAGATCTGCCGGCGCTGCGGGAGGTCCCAGTTACGGTAGGTGGGGCGCCACAAGACGGGGTCGGCGGCCCACGACGATCCGCGCAGGACCCGGTAGGTGTCGCCGAAGAAGACCTGGCTGTATTCCGGGTACGGGAAGGGCTCGAAGCCTGGGTACGGGGCCAGCGGCGAGCGGGTCCACTGGTAGACGCTGCCCAGCAGGTGCTCGAGCCCGTAGGCCGGGTCCGTCGCCGCCTTCTCCCACTCCGCCTCGTCGGGGAGCCGGCCGCCGCGCCAGCGGGCGAAGGCCTCGGCCTCCCAGTAGCAGATGTGCTGGACGGGCTCTGCCGCCTCGACGGGTCGCAGCCGTCCGAAGCGGCGCAGCTGCCAGCCGTCCGGCGCCTCGACCCAGCCCTGCGGGTGTCGAGCGGAGCTCTCCTCGAGCCAGCGGCGGCCCCCCTCCGACCAGATCTCGGGACGCCGGTAACCGCCGTCGTCGATGAAATCCAGCCAGCGCCGATTGCTGGCCGGGTAACGATCGATCGCGAAGTCGCCGACCTCCACCGCCCGGGCCGGACGCTCGTTGTCGTAGGCTCGGCTGCGGTCGTCGGTCCCCATCCGGAACTCGCCGCCCGTAACCCTTACCCGGGCGCAATCGTCGGGGGGGCCCGGCACGGCCGGCGGCGCGGCGGCCCGGCCCTCGCCGCCACGCAACGGCGGCCCGGCGGCGCGCAGGTCCAAGGATTGCAGCATGGTCTCCTGATGCTGGGCCTCGTGCTGGATGACCATCCAATAGACGTAGCCGTCGCGCAACAGCGGATCGGCCTGGCCGCCGTCGATGTTGGCGAGCACCTCCAGCGCCTGCTCGCGTACGGCGTCGAGGCGCGCCACGACGGCGGCCTTCGACGGCAGCTTCAGCTCGGCACGCTGCGAGCGCGGCATCTCGAGGGCGTCGTAGGCGGTTTCCAGCCCCGCGGAGACGCCCCGCACCCGCTTCACCAGCCACAGCTCCTCGAAGCTCGCGAGGTGGCCCAGATCCCATGACAACGGGCTCAAGAAATCGCAGGCCTGACGCGCCAAGACGTCCTCCGAAAGAGGCTCGACGATGTCCAGCGTGCGGCGCCGCAGCCTCGCCAACTCGCCGGCCACCTCGGCTTTCCATGCCGCCGCGTTCTTTAGAGGCGCCATTCCGCCGGTGCCGTGGTCCGGAGCCACGCGGGCGGCCCGGATCGACCGCCCATCGTTGCGACCTCGGCCTCCCATCGCTCGCCTGCTTGCGGTTTCCGTGCACGCTCTCGCGGGTCGCCGACGGCAACCAGGAGGCGAGTTTACAGCACCCCACCAGGTGATATCGTCAACCCGCCCGGTATCGCGGTGGCATCGGGATCGAACCTTCCCGGCAGGATGCGAGGAGCTCGAAATGCGCCAGCCCGTGACCCTGATCACCGGTGCCGCCGGCGAGATCGGCCAGGCACTGATCGAGCGCCTGTCGGACGCCGGCCGCGGGGCGCTGGCGACGATCGACCTGCAGCCGCTCGATGAGCCCTCTCGCCGGCGGGTCCAGCGCGCCTTCACCGGCTCGATCCTCGACGGCGCGCTGCTCGAGAGCATCCAGGCGGAGTACGCGGTCGAGCGGATCTTCCACCTCGCGGCGCTGCTGTCGACGCGCAGCGAGTTCGCGCCCGTCGCGGCCCATCAGGTGAACGTCACCGGCACGCTCAACCTCCTGGAGTTCGCCATGTCCCAGGCGCGCAGCCACGGCCGGCCGGTGGCGTTCTTCTATCCGAGCTCCATCGCCGCCTTCGGGGTGCCGGCCGGGATCGACGACCGGCCTCTGCGCGAGGACGAGCACAACGACCCCACCACCATGTACGGCTGCAACAAGCTCTACTGCGAGCACCTCGGACGCTACTACGCCGCCCACTACAAGCAGCTGGATGCCGAGCTGCACGCCGGGCGCGTCGATTTCCGCGCCCTCCGCTTCCCCGGCCTGATCAGCGCCGTCACCATTCCCTCGGGCGGCACCAGCGACTACGCGCCTGAGATGATCCACGCCGCCGCTCGCTCAAAGCCCTACGCGTGCTTCGTGCGCCCCGACACCCGGATCCCGTTCATGGCCATGCCGGACGCCATCGACGCCATCCTGGCCTCGACCGAGGCGCCGGCCGCACAGCTCACCCAGCGCGTCTACAACGTGGCGGCGTTCAATCCCTCGGCGGAGGAGATCGCCGCGCTGGTCGCCGGCGCCTATCCGGACGCCCGCATCGATTTCGCGCCGGACAGCCGCCGCCAGGCGATCGTCGACTCCTGGCCGCGGGCGATCGACGACGGCGCCGCGCGCCGTGACTGGGGCTTCGCCCCCCGCTTCGATCTCGCCCGCTGCTTCGAGGAATACCTGATCCCGACCGTCGCCGAGCTGTACCGGTAGCGGCGGCCGAACGGGCCTCCTTGCGAGCTGCGGGTCAGCTGGCCGCGCGGTGCAGCTGCATGCTCCACTCCAGATACTTGAGGTCGAGCGGCTTGTTGATGAAGTCCGAGGCGCCCAGGTGGAGCGCCTGCCGCGCGTCGTCGTTGCTGGCGTAGCCGGACATGGCCCAGATCCTGCCGGCTTCGAGCCCCTCGTCTCGGATGCTGCGCAGGATCTGCAGCCCGTTGATGCCCGGCATCATGAGGTCGAGGAGCGTGACGTCGTGTGGCGCGGCGCGCAGCGCCGCCAGCGCCTTCTCGCCGCTGCCGGCGGTGCTGACGACGCAGCCGCGGCGGCTGAGAAAGCGATAGAGCAACTCGACGATGGCCGGCTCGTCGTCGACCACCAGGACCTTCATGGCGTCCAGGCGGATGGCTTCGAGGCGCCCCTCCTCCCCCGGCTGGCGCACGGCGTTGATCGGCGCCTCGAACTCGATGCCCATCAGGACCCCGTCGGCGCTGACCCGCGAGCGACGCACGAAGCCGCGGGCCTCGACGGCCCCCGTGCCGCTCTGGGGGTCCACAAAACGGACGACGCACGGGGTCCCCGCGGCGAGCTCGGCCTGGACCCGGGCCAGCAAGCCGCCGGGCCCGACGTCGACCGTTTCACCGCTTGTGGAGTCGGGGGCGTCGGGCCCCGGGCTGTCCGACGGAACGTCGATCTCGACCTGCGAGACGAGCCCGGTGCGCCGGCTGGCGCGACGATCGGAGTCCTGATGATGGTCCGCCATGATGGTCGCTCCCGTTCTCGGAAACCGACAGATGTGCCGATCCCCGGACCAGCTCCCGTGCAACGGATTGTACGATTCGTCCGCTGTGCCGGCGAAGCCCCAAATTCAAGATCCGGCTAGCGGCTCCGACCGGAGAAGCCGAGCCGCGGCAACAACCGCGCCAGCCAGGCGGCGGCTGCCGCGGAGATCGCCAGGCAGACGACGGCCGCCCCGATGTTGCCGTAGAGCAGGTACCCGGTGCCGAAGAGGGCCCCGTAGACCGCCACGCAACCGAGGAACCAGGCGAGGAACGCCGGCGCCAGGCTCTCGGCTCCGTCTCCTGCGCTTCCCGCCGGGCTCGACGCCGCCACCGGCGCCCAGCCCGGCCCTGGCGGCCGGATGACCCGGTAGAACGACCGCAAGGTGGCCGCCTCGGTCGGCGGCGTCAGCAAGGTGACGAGGACCCAGCCGACCGTCGTGATCGCGACGCCGGCCACCAACCTGGTGGAGGGAGCCAGGGGGGCGAAGCCCAGCGGCTGGTGCACGAACTCGAAATGGATCGCGACCGAGAACGAGATCACCATCGCCGCGATCTCGCCCCAGGCGTTGATGCGCCACCAGTACCAGCGCAACAGGAAGATCAGGCCGGTGCCGGCGCCGATCTGCAAGAGGATCTGGAAGGCCTGCAGCGCGTTTTCGAGCCACAGCGCCACCATCGAGGCGAGGACCACCAGCAGGACCGTGCTCACCCTGGCGGCGGCTACGTAGTGCGTCTCGAGCCGACCCGGGGCCCAGAAGCGTCGATAGAAGTCGTCGACCATGTACGAGGCGCCCCAGTTCAGATGGGTGCTGATCGTCGACATGTAGGCCGCCGCCAGCGACGCCACGACCAGGCCCAGAAGCCCGGAGGGGACGAACACCAGCATCGCCGGATACGCGAGGTCGTGGCGCACGATCGCCGGATCGAGGCCGGGAAACGCCTGCTGCAACGAATCCAGGGTCGGGTACACGAGCAGTGAGCTGAGCGCCACCAGGATCCACGGCCACGGCCGCAGGGCGTAGTGGGCGACGTTGAACCAGAGGGTGGAGTACACCGACTCCTGCTCGTTGCGGGCGGCGAGCATCCGTTGCGCCACGTACCCTCCTCCGCCCGGCTCCGCGCCCGGATACCAGGTGCTCCACCACTGCACGGCGAGCGGCACGATGAGCACCGCCGAGACCGCGCTCCAGTCGCTGAAATCGGGCAGCAGCGAGAGCTTGTCGCGCAGCGCCGGGTTGCCGACCAGCCCCGCCAGGCCGCCGACCTCCGGCCGCTGCAGCGCGTAGTACGCCGCCGCCAGCGAGCCGGTCATCGAGATCCCGAACAGCAGCAGGTCGGTCATCACGACGCCCCACAGGCCGGAGGTCGCCGAGTACGCCGCGGTCGCGGCGGCCGCCACCAGCACGGTGGTGTATCTGTCGACGCCGAGCAGCACGCCGGAGATCTTGATCGCCGCCAGGGTCACCGTGGCCATGATCATGACGTTGAAGAAGACGCCCAGATACAGGGCGCGGAAGCCGCGCAGGAAGGCCGCCGGCTTGCCGGCGTAGCGCAGCTCGTAGAACCCCATGTCGGTGAGCACGCCGGAGCGACGCCACAGCCTGGCGTAGAAGAACACCGTGCACATGCCGGTGATCAGGAACGCCCACCACACCCAGTTCTGGCTGACGCCCCCGCTGCGCACCAGGTCGGTGACCAGGTTCGGCGTGTCCGTCGAGAACGTCGTCGCCACCATCGACATGCCCAGCAGCCACCACGGCATGCGTCGGCCGGAAAGAAAAAACTCGCCCGAGCTCTTGCCCGCCCGCCGCGACACCGCGATGCCGACGCCCAGTACGAAAACGAAGAAGAAGCCAATAATCACCCAGTCGATTACCTGTAAAGCCATCCGTATCAGCTCCTGTTTGCGTCACGGTTGTCCGGCTGACCCGCCGCGCCCACGCCATGATGAAGGATAGATAGACGTATCGATCGGTCACGCCACAGCAT
>DASWHK010000099.1:0-3066 GCA_036398215.1 Acidobacteriota bacterium
CTGCCGCCGAGAACAGGCGCTCGTAGAGGCGCACCTCGACCGGCAGCGATCGCTCGGCGTCCACCCAGTGGATCGTCCCGCGAACCTTGCGGCCGTCGGGCGCCGAGCCGCCGCGGGTGGCGGGATCGTAGCTGCAGCGCAACTCCACCACCCCGCCGGCGTCGTCCTTGATGACCTCCTCGCACTTGATGAAGTAGGCGTAGCGGAGCCGCACCTCGCGGCCCGGCGCCAGCCGGAAGAAGTCCTCCGGCGGCTCCTCCATGAAATCGCCGCGCTCGATGAACAGCTCGCGGCCGAACGGCACCATGCGGCTGCCCCGCTTGCCGATGTCGCGGGGAAAGTAGGGCGCCTCGAGCTCTTCGGGGCCGCCGGGATGGTTGCGGATCACCACCTTCAGCGGCTGCAGCACGCACATCACCCGCGGCGCCGTCGGGTTGAGGTCGTCACGGATCGCGTACTCGAGCTTGCTGATGTCGACGCGGCTGTCGGCCTTGGCGACACCGATCAGATCGCAGAACGAGCGGATCGACGCCGGCGTGATTCCCCGCCGCCGCATCCCGGCGATGGTCGGCATGCGCGCGTCGTCCCAGCCGTCGACCCATCCCTCCTCGACCAGCCGCAGCAGCTTGCGCTTGCTCATCACCGTGTAGTCGAGGTTGAGGCGCGCGAACTCGTACTGCCGGGGGCGCGCCGAGCCGACGTCGACGTTGTCGATCAACCAGTCGTAGACCTCGCGGTTGTTCTCGAACTCGAGGGTGCACAGCGAGTGGGTGATCCCCTCGATCGCATCCGAGAGCGGATGGGCGAAGTCGTACATCGGATAGATGCACCAGTTATCGCCGGTCCGGTAGTGGTGGGCGTGGCGGATCCGGTACAGCAGCGGATCGCGCATCTTCATGTTCGGATGCGCGAGGTCGATCCTGGCGCGCAGCACGTGGGCGCCGTCGGCGAACTCACCGGCGCGCATGCGCCGCAACAAGTCGAGGTTTTCCTCGACGGGGCGATCGCGATGAGCGCTCGGCGTGCCCGGCTCGGTCACCGTGCCGCGCAGCGTCCGGATCTCCTCCTCGCTGCTGCTGTCGACGTAGGCCTTGCCGGCGGTGATCAGCTGCTCGGCCATCTCGTACAGCAGGCCGAAGTAATCCGATGCGTGCAAGGCGCCGTCGTTCCACGCAAAGCCCAGCCAGCGGATGTCTTCCTTGATCGCCTCGACGTAGGTGACGTCCTCGGTGGTCGGGTTGGTGTCGTCGAAGCGCAGGTTGGTGCTGCCGCCGTTCTCCTCGGCCACCCCGAAGTTCAGACAGATCGACTTGGCGTGGCCGATGTGCAGGAAGCCGTTGGGCTCGGGCGGAAAGCGGGTCACCACCTGCCCCCCGTAGGTGCCCCGGGCGTTGTCCTCGGCGATGATCGCGCGGATGAAGTCGAGGCCGGCGGTGTCGACGGCTCCACCGCCGGCGTCCATTCTGCCGGCGCCGCCAGTGGTTCCGGTGCCGCCCGCTTCTCTCAGGAGTCGGTTTCTCACCGATCGAGCTTCCCGCCATGAGGAGGAGGCGCGCCGGCGGTGTTCGTTTCCGTCGGGAGTCGCTTGCTCACAGGTCGAGCTTCCTGCCGAAGGGGAGAAGACGCGCCGACGCGGCTCGCTGGCCGCCGGCCGGCACCTCGCATCGTCCGTTCGCGCGGAGCGGGGGACCCGCGTTCACGGCGTTGCCTCGCTTCCGCAAGCCTCTCCGCGCCTCGCGACGAACGGCGAGAGGTGAAGGTAGCACGGCCTCCGTTGACCGCCGGCGCCGCCGGCTCGTACTCTAGGGAACGTATTCGAAGGAATGGGGCGGGGCGGGAACCGAGTATGACCGGAACTCCGGGAGGAAACATGATGCGCTTGCAACCCCATCGCCAGCCTTTCGTCGCCACGACGCTCGCACGCTTCGCGGCCGCCGCCCTCGCCATCGCGCTGCTGCTGCCGGCGGTCGCCGGCGCCCAGCGCCCGCAGAAGCCGATCCTGCACGGCTCGCACTGGGTAGCGATCACCGGCAAGCCGCTCGGCGCCACCGCCGGGGCGATGATCTTCCAGCGCGGCGGCAACGCCGTGGACGCCGCCTGCGCCATGCTGGGCGCCACCTCGACGATGTGGGATACGCTCGGCTGGGGCGGCGAGACCCAGGCGCTGATCTACGACCCCAACCAGCAGAAGGTGATCGGGATCAATGGACTCGGGGTGGCGCCCACCGGTGCCACGGCCGAGTTCTTCCAGCAGCGCGACATGGATCACCCACCCAGCCAGGGGCCGCTCGCCGCCGTCACCCCCGGCACGCCGGGCGCCCTGATGGTGATGCTCGCCGAGTGGGGCACGATGAGCCTCGCCGACGTGCTGGCGCCTTCCATCGAGATGGCGGACGGCTACGCCATCGAGGCATCGGCCGCCAACAGCATGGAGCGCAACAAGGACCTCTTCAAGGAGTGGGGACGCTACTCCACCGACGTCTTCCTGCCGCATCTCGGCGATCCCGAGCGCGAGGCCCCCTACCCCGGCGAGATCTTCCGCCAACCGAAGCTGGCGGCGACGCTGCGCAAGCTGGTCGCCACCGAGCAGGAGGCGCTGGCCGCCGGCGCCAGCCGCAAGGAGGCCATCTACGCCGCCTACGAGCGCTTCTATGAGGGCGATATCGCCCAGGAGCTCGCCCGCGGCACCCAGGAGGTCGGCGGCCTGATCACCGTCGAGGACCTGGCCAACTGGGAGGTCAAGATCGAAGAGCCGGTGATGACCACCTACAAGGGGATCGAGGTCTACAAGCTCACCCACTGGCAGCAGGGCCCGGTGATGCTGCAGGCGCTCAACATCCTCGAGAACTTCGACCTGCAGGAGATGGGCTACAACAGCGCCCGCTACGTCCACGCGCTGTACCAGACGATGAACCTGGCGTTCGCCGACCGCGACTTCTACTACGGCGATCCCTACTTCCCGCCGGAGGAGCCGATCGACGGCCTGCTGTCGAAGGAGTACGCCCGCCAGCGCGCCGCAACGATCGACTGGGAGCGCAACGATCCCGACGTCAAGCCCGGCGATCC
>DASWHK010000100.1:0-33151 GCA_036398215.1 Acidobacteriota bacterium
ATGTCCGGCTCAGCGCGGCGTCCGGTGGTAGCGTCGCGTTTCGCGGTCATTGGCTTTCCTTACGCTGAGAATGCGGTGAACCTCACCGCGCAGGGTGAACACACAGACCCAGACTCGCCCCTCGAACAACCCATACGATACAAGGCGGTCTTCCGCGTATTCGAAGCGCACGTCGAGGACATCCAACCGGTTGTTGTCGGCAAGAACCTCTGCGCCGAATGCCAGGGAAACACCGTGCTTGCGTTGATTTGATGCATCCTTGTCTGCATCGAACGCGATATCCACTAGCAGACTATACGGCAATGCCGTATGTCGATCAAGGAGCGGCGCCGACTCTTCCGCCGCCTCGAGCGCCGCGGTGTCTCTGCCGGTGAAGGACTTGGGCATACGGGTGGGCCGTGGGAACGTTGATCGGGATGAGCCTCTCGACGAACGCAACGGATACTACCGCCTCGCTGGGCCCGGTCTTACCGCCGCCCGGACGCTGGCTCCCGGCGGCCCTCGGCGGCGTCGCGATGGCCGCCGTGCTGGCTTCCGGATGCGCCGGCGCGAGCTCCCCGCCCGAGACCGCACCCGAGGTCGCTGCGCTGGCGCGGCAGGACCCCCAGGCCTTCTACGAAGACGTCCGCCGGCAGTGGGAGGGCCTGCAGGGGCTCGGGGGCTCCTACCAGGTGCGCGCCAGCCGCGGCATCAGCAACCGCACGCTCGACACCCAGATCTACCTGCTGCGCGACGCCTTCGTCACCATCGAGGTGCTCGCGCCGGGCACGGCGACTGCCGAGGGCTACCTGACCGCCGGCCGCGCCGAGGTCGGCTTCTGGATCTCGGAGGAGAACCGCCTGTACCGAGGCGGCCTGGAGCCGGGAGCTTTCGGCCGGGCCCTCGGGCTGGAGCTCGAGCCAGCCGACATCGTCGCCGTGCTGATGGGTTACGGGGTGCCCGGGGGCGGCGGCGAGCCTCCGGCAGCCTCGTGGGACGAGTCACGGCAGCGGATCCGCGTCGACCGCGGCCGCCTCAGCGCCTGGCTGCACCCACAAACCCGCCGCTTCGAGCGGGTCGTGGCCGACGGCGGCTCCGGTCCGATCGAGGTGATCTACGAGGCCTGGGCCGAGGCGCCGGCGCCGGTTCCCCTGCGCCTGACGATCGCCCTCGCCGCGGAGGGCCTCACCCTCCGGCTGCGGCTGGCGGAGCGCTGGCACGCCGATCCCGCCGGCCTCAAGCCGTCGTTCTTCGACGTCCTCGAAGTCTCCGGCGCCGTCGAGACACCGCTCGAGCAGCTTGCGGTTGGCGGCGGGTTGCTGCGCCGCGGGCTGGAGCGCGCTCCTCATCGCCCTTCCGCCGCCGGCGCGACGATCGGCGATGAGACCTACGTGACGGGCCATTGACGAGGCGGACGGGGCCGCGGTGATCCGGGTACGCGCGCACGCGAAGCTCAACCTGGCGCTGCGGGTGGGGCCGCGGCGGGCCGACGGCTTCCACCCGCTGGCAACGGTGTTTCAAACCATCAGCCTCGCCGACCGCTTGTACGCGGGGCGGGCAGAGGGACCGCCGCCGGCCCTGGGAGGGGTGGAGGGCCTGCTGCGGCTCACGGTTGCCGGCGCGACGCTGCCGCAAGACAACACCGTCACCCGCGCCGTGACGCTGCTGGCGGAGGCGGTGCGGCGGCGTGGCACGGCGCCGGCGCCTCTGTGGATTCACCTGGTCAAGCGCATACCGGCGGGCTCCGGCCTCGGCGGTGGCAGCAGCGACTCGGCGGCGGCGCTGGCAGCCTGCGCGCGGCTCTGGGAGATCGATCGAGACGGGCTGCGGGCGAGCGGCGAGCTGCAGCGGATCGCCGCCGCGGTGGGCTCCGACGTGCCGTTCTTCCTCAGCGGAGGCACGGCGCTGGGGACCGGCCGCGGCGATCGGATCGAGCCGCTGGAGCCGCTGCGGCGGACCTGGTTCGCCGTCGCCGCGCCCCCGATCGAGGTGGCCAGCGCCTCCGCCTACGCCGAGCTCGACCGGCTGCGGGCGTCGGGGCCGCCGGGCGTCGCGCCGGAACCCCCTCCGTACCGCCCCGTCCTGGAGCCCGCCTGGATGGGCAACGACCTGGCCGCCGCCGTCTGCGCGCGGCATCCAGGCGTCGAGCACGTCCGCCAGGCGCTGCTCGCCGAGGGCGCCCGCCTCGCCCAGATGACTGGCAGCGGCGCGGCGTCGTTCGGGGTCTTCGCCTGCCGCCGCGACGCGGCCCGCGCGGCGCAAGCGCTGCGGGCCGCCGGCTACTGGGCCGGGGCGTTCGTCTCGATCGATGGCGAAGCGCATCTGCGAACCGCGGCCGCCGCGCCGGGCGGATGAAGGCTCCGGAGCCTCGAAGCGGGCGGCCGGGCGTACGTCAGATTTGTGAGATGAGGTCACCGGGCGAGGGCCTGGGGCACGCGCGGCGGCGGCTCGCCGGGCAGTTTGATGCCCGCCGCGGGACGCGGCTATAATAGGGCCCTTCGTCATCGACGCACGTCCTGCGGCCGACGCACTTTCAAGCTGGCATCGTTTTTCTTGGGGCGTCGCCAAATTGGCAAGGCACGGGACTTTGGATCCCGCATTTGCAGGTTCGAGTCCTGCCGCCCCAGCTTCGTCTGTGTCCTGAGATAGAAAGCAACCGACCCCCCGCCTCCGCATGCCTTCCGCTGATCGCGCTCTCAAGATTTTTGCGGGCAACGCCAACCCCGGGCTCGCCTCGGCCATCGCCGAGCGGCTCGGGCACCCGCTCGGCAACATCGAGCTGACGCAGTTCTCCGACGGCGAGGTGCGCTGCCAGCTGCAGGAGAACGTCCGCGGCAACGACGTGTTCGTGATCCAGCCGACCTGCTGCCCGGTGAACCGCAGCATCATGGAGCTCTTGATCATGATGGACGCCGCCAGGCGCTCGTCGGCGGCGCGGATCACGGCGGTGATCCCGTACTTCGGCTACGCCCGCCAGGACAAGAAGGACGAGCCCCGGGTGCCGATCACCGCCAAGCTCATCGCCGACCTGGTGGTCGGCGCCGGCGCCGACCGCGTCCTGGCGATGGACCTGCACGCCGGCCAGATCCAGGGTTTCTTCAACATCCCCGTCGACCACCTGTTCGCCGCTCCGGTCGCGGTCCGCTACATCGAGTCGATCGGCCTCGACGACCTGGTGATGGTGGCGCCCGACGCCGGCGCCGTGGAGCGCGCCCGCGCCATCGCCAAGCGGCTGCACGCCGGCCTGGCGATCATCGACAAGCGGCGGCCACGGGCCAACAAGGCGGTGGCGATGAACGTCATCGGTGAGGTCGAGGGCTGCAACGCCGTCCTCTACGACGACATGGTCGATACCGGCGGCACCTTGACGGAGGGCGCCCAGGCGTTGATCGACAAAGGGGCGAAGTCCGTATACGCCTTCGCGACCCACGCGGTGTTGTCGGGGCCGGCCGTGAGCCGCATCGACGGCGGCCCCTTCGAGAAGGTGATCGTCACCGACACGATCCCCTTGCGCGAAGAAGCAGCGAAGTGTTCCAAGCTCCTGGTCTTGTCGGTCGCCGGCCTGCTGGGCGAGGCGATCCGCAACATCCACGAGGAGACGAGCGTCTCCTCGTTGTTCATCTGATTCCGAAAGAGCCCGAAAGAGACAAAGCCATGGCTGAGATCGTCATCGAAGCAGCGCTGCGGGAGGCTGGCTCCAGCAACGAGGCCCGGCGCATGCGCCGCGACCGCAAGTTGCCGGCAGTCGTCTACGGCGGCGACAAGGAGTCGAACCCCATCACCCTCAACCCGCGCGAGATCGTCTCGATCCTCAAGTCGGAGTCGGGTCAGAACACCGTCTTTCAGCTCAAGCTGGGCGGCGGCGTCTCCGAGACCGTCATGATCTTCGACGTCCAGATCGACCCGATCACCCACAGCCTGGTGCACGCCGACCTGGTGCGCATCGCGATGGACGTGGAGCTCGAGGTCGAGATCCCGATCGAGCTCATCGGCGAGCCGATCGGCGTCACCTTGCACGGCGGCGTCCTCGACCACTCGTTGCGCGAGCTGACGGTCACCTGCCTGCCCGGCAACATCCCCGAGCAGATCGAGGTCGACGTCAGCGAGCTCGACCTGCACGACTCGATCAGGGTCGCCGACCTGCCGATCCCGGACAACGTCAAGGTCAAGACCGATCCCGACCGTTCCGTCGCTTCCGTTGTGGCGGCGGTTACCGAGGCCGATCTGGAGGTCGACCTCACCGTCGAGGGCGAGGAGATCGAGGGCGAGGTGCCGGCGGAAGAGCCCGAGGTCGAAGGCGAGGAGCCCGAGGAAGGGGCCGAGAAGAAAGAGGAGCCCACGGAGTAACGGGTGCGTGCGCTTGCCGGCCTCGGCAACCCGGGCGACCGCTACGCCGAGCACCGTCACAACGCCGGCTGGATGCTGCTCTCGGTCCTCGAAAGGCGGCATCCGAAGGTCGAGAGCAGGGAGCTGCAGCGGGTGAGCCTGTCGCGCATCCGGATGAAGGGGAGGCGGGCGGACGGCGGCCCCGCCGAGCTCTGGTTGATGCGCTCGAAGACGTACATGAACGAGAGCGGGTTGGCGGTGGCGAAAGGCTGCGACGAGCTGGGGCTGACGCCCGGGCAGATCGTCGTCGCCTTCGACGACGTCGACCTGCCGCTCGGCAAGATCCGGCTGCGCGCCGCCGGCGGCTCCGGCGGTCAGAAGGGGATGCAATCGGTGATCGACGCCCTTGGCAGCGAGCAGATCCCCCGCCTGCGGCTGGGGATTCGCGGCGAGCGGGTGCCGGAGGACACGGCCGAGTACGTGCTGCACCGTTTTGAGCGGAGCGAACGCGATATCGCGGCGGAGATGATCGAAGAGGCAGCCGACGCCGTCGAGACGGTCCTTCGATCGGGCCTGACCGCGGCGATGAACCGATTCAACTGAACGAGCGGGGTGCTCGAGCAGCCGGCCGGCTGGTGCCGCGACCGTAGGTCCAAGGTCTGCGGCGCCGAGCCGGCGGACTTACCGGAGGAGTTCGATCGAATGGATACGCAGACCTTGATTCTGGCGGCGCCGATCCTCGGGGCCGCCGGTCTCGCCATCGCGCTGACGATCCTGTTCTACGTCAAGCGAATGCCCGTGGCGAGCCCCGCCATGGACGAGCTCGCCGGGCAGATCCATCGGGGCGCGATGGTCTTTCTGCGCCGCGAGTACAGCTTGCTGCTGATCTTCGTGGCCGTGGTGGCCGGCTTGCTCGCCGCGTTCGTGAATCCGCTGACGGCGGTCGCCTTCGTAACCGGCGCGGCGTCGTCGATGGCCGCCGGCTTCGCGGGCATGACCGCCGCCACCAAGGCCAACGTGCGAACCACCAGCGCCGCCGCCAGCAAGGGCCAGGATGCGGCGCTCATGGTGGCGTTCCTGGGCGGCTCGGTGATGGGCCTGTCGGTCGCCAGCCTCGGCCTGCTCGGCGTCGGCATCTGGTTCTACTTGTACGGCAGCCCCGAGACGGCGTCGGTGATCAACGGCTTCGCGATGGGGGCCTCGTCGATCGCCCTGTTCGCTCGCGTCGGCGGCGGCATCTACACCAAGGCCGCCGACGTCGGCGCCGACCTGGTCGGCAAGGTCGAGGCCGGGATCCCCGAGGACGACCCGCGCAACCCCGGCGTGATCGCCGACAACGTCGGCGACAACGTCGGCGACGTCGCCGGCATGGGCGCCGACATCTTCGAGTCCTACGTCGGCTCGATGGTGGCGACGATCGCCATCGGCGCCACCGTCTCCGGCGCCGGCCTCGCCGCCTTGCTCGCCGACCCGGGCATGGCCGAGACCACCGCCAAGTCGTTGCTCATGGGCTTGCCGCTGGTGATGGCGATGATCGGGCTGCTCGCCTCGCTGGTCGGCATCGCCTCGATGTACGTGTTCAAGAACACCAACCCGGCGGGGGCGCTGCGCTGGTCGGCGCTGTTCGCGGCGATCCTGTTTCTCGTCGGTGCCTACGCATACATCGGCGCCACCGGCATCAACAACGCCGTCTGGCAGGCGGTCGTGGCGGGCACCGTCGCCGGCCTGGCGATCGGCTGGATCACCGAGTACTACACCGCCGGCAAGCCGATCCGCGACATCGCCGCGGTGTCCGAGACCGGCGCCGCCACCAACATCATCCAGGGGCTGGCGGTCGGCCTGCAGTCGTGCGCGGCGCCGGTGTTGATGATCTGTGCCGCGATCTGGGCGGCCGACGGCGCCGCCGGCCTCTACGGCATCGGCATCGCCGCCGTCGGCATGCTGGCGACGGTCGGCATCACGATGAGCGTCGACGCCTACGGTCCGATCGCCGACAACGCCGGCGGCATCTCGGAGATGTCGGGGCTCGGCCCCGAGGTCCGCGCGATCACCGATAGCCTCGACGCGGTCGGCAACACGACCGCCGCCATCGGCAAGGGCTTCGCGATCGGCTCGGCGGCGCTCACCGCCCTGGCCCTGTTCTCGGCCTACACGCTGGCGGTCAACGAGCAGTTGCGCGCCGCCGGCGACGAGGCGCTGACCATCATCCTCACCGACCCCCTGGTGGTCATCGGCCTGTTGATCGGCGGCATCATCCCGACGCTCGCCGGCGGCATGACGATGACCGCGGTGGGGCGCGCCGCCTCCAAGCTGGTCGAGGAGATCCGCCGCCAGTTCCGCGAGATCCCCGGGATCATGGAGGGGACCGGCAAGCCCGATCCGGGGCGCTGCGTCGAGATTGCCACCAAGGCCGCCCTCAAGGAGATGGTTGCCCCGGGCCTGCTCGCGGTGATCGCCCCGGTGGCCGTCGGCTTCGGCCTCGGCCCGGCGGCGCTCGGCGGCATGCTCGCCGGGGCCACCGTGGTCGGCGTGCTGCTGGCCCTGATGATGGCCAACGGCGGCGGCGCCTGGGACAACGCCAAGAAGTACATCGAGGCGGGCCACCACGGCGGCAAGGGCTCGGCGGCCCACAAGGCCGCGGTCGTCGGCGACACGGTCGGCGACCCGTTCAAGGACACTTCTGGCCCGTCCATGAACATCCTGATAAAGTTGATGTCTGTCGTATCGCTGGTCATCGCCCCGTTGATCGTGTAGGGGCGAGCTGCGCAGTTCCCGTCTCTGGCGGTCGCCGTAGCCGTTCCGCAGGCGAGCTCCCGGGACCGGCCACATTTTTCGACACATCTCGCAACTCCTCGCCCTGGCTGACCAGGGCCTGAGACCGAGAGGAGATTCATGCCGAACCTCTACGAAACACTTCTGATCGTCACCCCCGAGGCCGACGACGAGGGGGTCAACGCCGTCATCGGCGACCTCCGCGCCGCCCTCGAAGCCAACGACGGCAAGGTGCTGCAGTCGGGCGTCTGGCAGCGGCGCCAGCTCGCCTACCAGGTGAAGGGCAAGCGCGAGGGCATCTACGTCCTGGTCTACGCCGAGGGCGGCATCAACCTGCCGGCCGTCGTCAAGCACCGCCTGCGGCTCGACGAGGCGGTCCTCCGCCACCTGGTCGTCCGCGTCGAGGACCAGCAGGAGATCGACGTTCGCGAGCAGATCGCCGCCGCCGACGATCCCACCGGCAACATCCAGGCGCAGCGCACCGCCGCCGAGCGCCGCGCCGCCAAGGCCGCCGAGGCTGCGGCGGTGTCGGCCGCCGAGCTGGAGGCCACGGGGCAGGAAACGCAGGAATCGAAGGAAGCGCAGGAATCGGGCGAGGCCCCGCAGGCGCAGGAGCCTGGTGAAGGGGCCCGCGCCCCGGAGACCGCCCCCGCGGCGGCGGCAGCCGCCGGCGTTGCCGATCGGGACGTCGAGGACGAAGACGACGACGACGATCGTGACGAATACGGCGACGAAGACGAAGACGACGAAGACGACGAAGACGAAGACGACGAAGACGACGACGACGAAGACGAAGACGACGAAGACAGGGAGATCTGACGATGGGAGACAACTTCAGTCGTGGCGGCCCCCGGCGCCGCCGCAGCAAGCAGCTCAAGGACGACATCCCCTACATCGACTACAAGGACATCGAGCTGCTCGAGAACTTCATCTTGGATCGCGGAAAGATCCAGCCCCGACGCACCAACGGCAACAGCGCCCACATCCAGCGGATGCTCACCCGCGCCATCAAGCGGGCCCGCGAGATCGCGCTGTTGCCCTACACCACCGGGTAGGGCCATGAAGCTGATCCTGCGCGAGACCGTCGAGAACCTCGGCGAGCCCGGCGACCTGGTCGACGTCGCCCGCGGCTTCGGCCGCAACTATCTGCTACCCAAGGGCCTGGCGGTGGTGGCGACCTCCGCCAACGAGCGTCTGATCGAGACGCTGAAGGCCCAGCGCGTCGAGCGCGAAGAGGCCGCCAAGGCCGCCGCGGAGGCGTTCGCCGAGAGCCTCAGCGGGGTCTCCGTGAACGTCAAGCGCAAGGTCTCCGAGGGGGACCAGCTGTACGGCTCGGTGACCGCGGCCGACGTCGCTGCGGCCCTCGCCGAAGAAGGCTTCGAGATCGGCAAGGACCAGGTGCGCCTCGAGCACGCCATCAAGTCGCTGGGCGTCTACGCGGTGCCCCTGCACCTGCCCTATGGCGTCGAGACTTCGATCAAGCTTTGGGTGGTCAAGGACGAGAGCGAATAGGCCGAAAGGCCGTTCCGAGCCTGGGGACCGACGTCGGTGATGTCACCCGCCCGCCGTCCGCTCGCTCCCCGGAGTGGCTTGCCCCGGCGGCAGGCGACGTTTCGGCGGGTGCCGACGCGGGCGTTGACGAGCGGAATGCCGCTGCTAGGCTGGGCCATGCCTGAAGAGCAGACGACCAAGGGCAGGACGCTGCCGCACAACCTCGACGCCGAGCGCTCGGTGCTCGGCGCCATCCTGCTCGACAACCAGGCCATCAATCCGGCCGCCGAAACGCTGACCCCTGACGACTTCTACGGGGAGGCCCACCGCCTCATCTTCGAGGCGATGGTGGCGCTGTCCGAGGACAACTCGCCGATCGACCCGGTGACGCTGGCCGAGCAGCTGCGGCGCGGCGATCACATCGAGCGCGCCGGCGGCGACCAGTACCTCTCGTCGCTGGTCGACGGCCTGCCGCGGGCCCTGAACGTCGGCCAGTACGCCCGCATCGTCAAGGACAAGTCGTCGCTGCGCAACCTGATCTCGTCGGCGAACGCCATCATCAACTCGGCGCTCACCGGCGAGGATGCCACCGACGAGATCATCGACCAGGCCGAGCGCAAGATCTTCGAGATCGCCGAGGACAAGGTCAAGCGCGGCTTCCTGTCGATTCGCGATCTCGCCGGCGAGACCATGCGCCAGCTCGAGGATCTCCACGAGCGGAGCGAGTTCATCACCGGCGTGCCGACCGGCTTCAAGCGCCTCGACACGCTGACCGCCGGGCTGCAGGCCGGCGACCTGATCATCATCGCCGGGCGGCCCTCGATGGGAAAGACGGCGCTGGCCCTCAACATCGCCCAGCACGTCGCCATGCGCCACGGCGGCTCGGTCGGCGTCTTCTCGCTCGAGATGTCGACCCAGCAGCTCATCCGCCGCCTGATGTCGGCCGAGGCCCACGTCGACAACCACAAGATGGCCACCGGCTTTCTCTCCGACAAGGACTACGGCGAGCTGCTCAACGCCCTCGAGTACCTGGCCGCCGCCAAGATCTTCGTCGACGACACCGCCAACCCCTCGCTCCTCGAGATGCGCTCGAAAGCGCGCCGCCTGAAGGCCGAGCACGGCCTCGACTTGCTGATCGTCGACTACCTGCAGCTGATGAGCCTCGGCAAGTTCGAGAACCGCAACCTGGAGATCGGCGCCATCTCGCGCGCCCTCAAGGGCCTCGCCAAGGAGCTCCAGGTGCCGGTGATCGCCCTCTCCCAGCTCTCCCGCGCCCCCGAGTCCCGCTCCGAGCACCGGCCCCAGCTCTCCGACCTTCGTGAATGCGTTACCGGCGACACGCTGGTCCAGCTCGCCGACGGCCGGCGCGTTCCGATCGGCCGCCTCGAAGGGCAGACTCCGCGAGTTTGGGCGATGTCGGAAGAAAGGAACTTGGGTCCCGCCGGCTGCGACAAGATTTGGAAGGTCGGCCGGCGAGCCATCGTGGCGCTGCGCACGCTGAGCGGGCGCTGTCTGCGCGCGACGCTGCAGCACCGGATGTATGCGGACGATGGCTGGTTGCAGGTCTCCGAGCTGAGCTGTGGCGACCGAATCGCCACGCAGCGCCGGATTCCTGAGCCGGATTCGAGCGCCGGCCCGCCGCTGCGAGGCGCCGAGACGGCCAACGACCTGTTCTGGGACCGCATCGTCTCCATCGAGCCGGCGGGCGAGGAAGACGTGTACGACCTCACGGTTCCGGGGCCGGCGTCGTGGGTGGGCAACTCGCTCATCCAACACAACTCCGGGAACCTGGAGCAGGATGCGGACGTGGTTGGCTTCATCTATCGCGAAGAGGTCTACAACCCCGACCCGACCGTCCAGGGCATCGCCGAGCTGATCATCGCCAAGCAGCGCAACGGACCGGTGGGCAAAGTACCGCTGGTCTTCCTCAAGCAGTTCACCGCCTTCAAGGACCGCGAGGACCGCGACGAGGGTGAGCCCTGGGGCTGATCGCCTGAGGGTCGCTCGCCTGGCGCGCCCGGCGGTGCGAGCCGCGAGCCCGTATTAGCGGCCCCGGGCCGGATGGTGTTTATTGGAGACATGGGCACCTCCGGGGGTGGGCATCCGTCCGATTTGCGGCCGACGTTCGTGCGCATCGACCTCGGGGCGCTGGCCCGCAACTTCGCCCGTATCCGCGACCTGGTGGCGCCACGACGGGTGTGGTGCGTGGTCAAGGCCGATGCCTACGGGCACGGGGCGGTCGAGGTGGCCCGGCGGTTGGCGGCGGCGGGCGCCGGGGCGTTCGCGGTGGCGACCGTCGATGAGGGCATCGAGCTGCGCGAGGCCGGCATCGAGGGCGAGATCCTGCTGATGGGGGGCATCGAGCCGCTGGCCTTCGACGGCGGGGGCGCGGCGCCCGGGGTTGAAGCGAACGGTCCCGGTGGCGACGGCGGGAGCGGCGCCCGGGCTGGCGACCTGGGCGGCGGCTGGAGCGGCGCCCGCGCTGGCGAGCTGGGCGGCGACCGGACCCGGACCCGCGACGCGGCCGCCGCCGTGGCCCACTACCGTCTCTCGGTCGCGGTCTGGGGCCCGCAGGCCGCCGTCGAGCTGGGGGCGGCGGCGCGGCGGGCGGAGACGGGGCCGGTGGACCTCCATCTGAAGGCCGACACCGGGATGGGTCGTCTCGGCGTCCGGGTCGATGACTCCTGCGATGCGGCCGTCGAGCTGGCCCGAAAGGTCGCCGCCACCGAGGGCGTCCGCCTCGCCGGGCTGTTTTCGAACCTGGCGGCCGCCGACGCCCCTCCGGGAGCGCCCGGCGCCGCCCACACCGCGGAGCAGGTCGGTCGCTTCGGGCGCCTCTGCGCAACGCTCGACGAGGCGGGATTGCTGCCGGAGCACCGGCACCTTGCCAACAGCGCCGCGATCCAGCAGCACGCCGACTCCTGGGCGGTGGACTGGTGCAACGGCGTGCGGCCCGGCTTGGCGCTCTATGGGGCGTCGCTGGTCGCCGGCGGGGGAGCCGCGACTGCGGGAGCCGCCGGCGAAGCGAGCCGTGGCGCATCGAAGGTTGGCAGCGGTACGGATGGTGGCGGCAAGCCGGTTGATGGCGGTGGCTCGCGGGCCGGCCCCCACGGGGGAACTGGCGCCGGTGACGTCCGCTCCGCGATGAACGCCCGGGAAGGGGACAGGGCGGCAGTCCCCGCGTCGCCCAGCTGGCCGCGGCTCGAGCCGGTGATGTCGTGGCACAGCGCCGTGGCGGCGGTTCGCGAGGTGCCGGCCGGATGGCCGCTGGGCTACGGGGCCGGCCGCCGTGCCGAGCGCGCCGGCACGATCGGAGTGGTGCCCGTGGGGTACCATGATGGGCTGCCGCGCGCCCTCGGCGACCGCGCCGAAGTCCTCGTCGCCGGCCGCCGCGCCAAGGTCGTGGGAGCGATCAGCATGGACCTCACACTCGTCGACATCAGCGGCATTCCCGGCGCCCGCGTCGGGGCCCCGGTGGTGATCTTCGGCCGCAGCGCCGCCCCCGGCGGCGGGGCCATCGCCGTCGAGGAGGTGGCCGGCTGGGCGGGCTCGATCGCCCACGAGGTCCTCTGCCGCGTCAGCAAGCGGGTGCCGCGGCGGTTCGTGGAAACGGTGTCGTGACCGCGCTGATCGAAGGCCTCGGCCGCTTCGTCATCGTCGTCTTCGAAGACGCGGGGCGCACCTGGATCCTCTTCATGAAGAGCGTCGTGACGCTACGCCGCCCGCCCTATTACATCCACGCGTGCTTCGAGCAGATGCTCGAGGTCGGCGTCCGCTCGTTGCCGATCGTGGTGGTCACCGCGATCTTCAGCGGCAGCGTCTTCGCGCTGCAGACCTGGCAGGGATTCGAGCGCTACGGGACGACCAGCTTCGTCGGCCCGGTGGTGGCGCTGGCGATCACCCGCGAGCTGGTTCCGGTGCTCGCCTCGTTGATGGTCTCCGGCCGCGCCGGCTCGGCGATGGCCGCCGAGATCGGAACGATGGTGGTCACCGAGCAGGTCGACGCGCTGCGCACGATGGCGGTCGATCCTATCGAGTACCTGGTGGTGCCGCGGCTGATCGCCACCGCGTTCATGCTCCCCGTGCTGGTCATGATCGGCGACCTGCTTGGCCTCTGGGGAGGGTCGCTGGTGGTCGTCAACCTCTACCAGTCGAGCCCGATCACCTACTGGGAGGGCGCCTGGAACATCCTCACCTACGACGACGTCACCAGCGGGCTGATCAAGTCGGCGGTGTTCGGCCTGCTGATCGCCCTGTTCGGCTGCCAGACCGGCTTCCACACCCGTGGCGGCGCCCAGGGCGTCGGCCGCGCCACCACCCGCGCCGTGGTCAGCGGTAGCATGGCGATCCTGATCTCCAACTTCTTCCTGACCAAGCTGTTGCTCCGCTAATGGCAGAGCCCCCGGATTTCATCCGCGTCGAGGGCCTCTACAAGGCGTTTGGTAAAGTCGAGGTGCTGAAGGGGGCCGATCTGGCGGTCGCCAAGGGCGAGTCGATGGTCGTTATCGGCGGCAGCGGCACGGGCAAGAGCGTCCTGGTCAAGCACATCATCGGCCTGCTGCACCCCGACGCCGGCACCGTCAGCGTCGACGGCCGCCAGGTGGGCAGCCTCAAGCGGACCGAGCTCAGCGACCTGCGGCGTCGCATGGGCATGTTGTTCCAGTACGCGGCCCTGTTCGATTCGATGACGGTGGGCGAGAACGTCGCCTTCGCGCTGCGGCGCCACACCAAGATGAGCGAGGCGGAGGTGAGGGAACGAGTGGCGGAGGTGCTCGGCATGGTCGGCCTTTCCGGGGCCCAGGAGAAGTGGCCGGCGGAGCTGTCGGGCGGCATGAAGAAGCGCGCCGGGCTGGCGCGGGCGATCGCGCTGGGGCCGGAGATCATGCTCTACGACGAGCCGACGACCGGCCTCGACCCGATCCTCGCCGATCAGATCAACGAGCTCATCCTCGACTTCCGCGAGCGCCTCAACGTGACCTCGGTGGCGATCACCCACGACATGATCTCGGCCTACAAGATCGCCGACCGGATCGCCATGCTGCACGACGGACGCATCGAGGAGGTCGGCACCCCTGAACAGATCCAGAACAGCGACAACCCGGTCATCCAGCAGTTCATCCACGGCCGGGCGGAGGGGCCGATCACGGCCCAGTAGCTACATATCCCCGGGAGCAAACCATGAGCACGGAACTCAAAGTTGGCGCGGTGGTCCTGGTCGCCCTGATCGTGGCGGCGGTGTTCGTCTTGAGAATGGAGGACCGGACCCTCTTCGGCGTCGCCGACCAGACCTATACGGTCCGCGTCGCCTTCGACAGCATCGCCGGCCTCGCCCCCGACTCGCCGGTGCGCCTGGCCGGGGTGCGGGTCGGGCGGGTCGACCGCATCGGGCTGACGCCGGCCGGCCAGGCGGAGGCGATCCTGCGGATCGACAGCGGCGTCGTGCTGCGCGCCGACGCCACCGCCTCGGTGGCTTCGCTCGGCCTGCTGGGCGAGAAGTACCTGGAGCTGACGGCGGGGACGCCGGCGGCGCCGGCGGTGGGCGACGGCGGCTCGATCCAGGCCGGCCCGGCGGTGTCGGTCGATCAGATGGTCGCGGTCATGAACGGCATCGCCGCCGACGTGCAGGAGACCACGCAGGCGCTCAGCAACGTCTTCGGCAGCGAGGCCGGCGAGACCCGCATGCAGGCGATCCTCGACAACACCGAGCTGCTGACCCGCGACCTCGGCGACATCGCCCGCGCCAATCGAGCGGCGATCGACGCCAGCACCGCCAACATCGAGCAGCTGACCGCGGCGATGGCGGAGTCGCTGCCGCGAATGATCGACGAGTATCGGGCGCTGGCCAGCAACGCTTCCAACCTGATCGACGACAACGACGCCAACCTCGAGGGCGCCATCGAAGAGGTCCGGGCGCTGGTGCTCAGCCTCGACCGCTCGGCGGCGACGCTCGAGGAGATCATGCAGAAGGTCAACAGCGGCGACGGCAGCGCGGCGCAGTTGATCAACACCTCGGACACCATCGACAAGGCCAACGCGGCGCTCGACACCATCGACGACTCGCTGGCCGCCTTCGACCGTTTCTTCGACCGGGTCGGCCAGACCCAGTTCAGCTTCCGGCTGCGCTCCGAGTGGTACGCCGCCGACGAGGCTACCAAGAACTACTTCGGCATCCGCTTCGGGCTGGGGGCGCGCAACGATCGCGCCTTCATCGTCGAGATGATCGACGACAACATCGGCCTGCCGATCTCCCGCACGGTCATCACCGAGAGGCTCAACGGGGCGGGGGAGGTGATCGACGTCAACATCGAGCGGATGCTGTCGCGCGACGACAGCTTCAAGTTCTCCGCCCTCGGGGCGATGCGCGTCAACGACTGGCAGCTGCGGGGCGGGCTGATGGAGAGCCAGGCCGGCATCGGCATCGACTACTTCAGGGCGTCCGACAGGCTGCGCTTCAGCGTCGACGGCTGGGACTTCGGGCGCGACCCGGACCCGCACCTCAAGTTCTCGGCGAGCTTCGACGTCTGGGACCGGCTGTATCTCACCGCCGGTGGCGACGACCTGCTGTCGAGCGACTTCCGCCAGCTCTTCGTCGGCGCCGGATTCAGGTTCCGTTGATGGCCGGCGGGCGGTGGTGAGCCGCGGCGCGCCGGTCGTCATCTTCGGCGGCGCCGGGCAGGTGGGGCAGGCGCTGCTGCGCCGGCGGGGATCGCGATCGGCGGTGACGCTGGGCCGGGCGCAGGCCGATCTGACCGACGAGGGCAGCGTCGATGCGGCCCTCGACGAGCACCGGCCGGCGGCGGCGATCAACGCCGCGGTGTTCCAGCCCGTCGACCTTTGCGAGCGCGAGGTCGGGCGGGCTTTCGCCGTCAACGCCGCCGCCGCCGGGCTGCTGGCGGCGCGCTGCGCGGCGCGCCGCATCCAGCTGCTGCACCTGTCGACCGATTACGTCTTCGACGGCGCCCAGCGGTCGCCGTACGGCGAGGAAGACTGCCCGCGGCCGCTAAACGTCTACGCGGCCTCGAAGCTGGCCGGCGAGCACCTGGTGCTGGCCGCCGACCCGCGCCACACCGTGGTGCGAACGTCGTCGGTCTACGGGCAGCAGCCCGGGGGCGGCGGTACCGCCCCGTTCGTCGTCCGCATGCTCGAGCGTGCCCGTGCCGGCGAGCCCACCCGCGTCGTCGACGATCAGATTGTCAGCCCTACCTTCGCGGACGACCTGGCGGCGGCGATCTGGCAGCTTCTCGAGACCGATACCGCCGGCATCGTTCACCTCGCCGGCAGCTCGCCGGCGAGCTGGTACCAGGTGGCCGAGCAGGTCTTCGCGGCCGCCGGGCGGCCCGACCTCCTCGAGCCCACCAGCTCCGAGGAGTACGGGGCCCCGGCGCCCAGGCCCGCCTACTCGGCGCTGCGCAGCGTCCGGCTCGAGGCGCTCGACATCGCGCCGTTACCGGGCGTCGAGGACGGCCTGAAGAGGTTTCTCGGCCGCCTTTGATTCCCGGCGAATCCGACAGCCCGTCCCACCCCATCGTCGGCATCGAGCGGCCGCAGAGCACACGAGCCGGACGAGAGTGCGACCTACGACCGGGGGCACGGAATCGCGCCGGGGCGGGCAAAAAGAAGGGCCCGCGGTCGGTTAGGGGATCTCCACCGACCACGGGCCCGGTTGCTGCCGGGGAGCGCCTGGAGGCGCTCCGCGGGAAGCCCCCTGCCAGATCGCGTCAGTTGATCTTCAGGGCGATCTTCTTGGGCTTGGCCGCCTCGCTCTTGGTCAGGACGACGGTCAGCACGCCGTTGCTGAAGCTCGCTTCGATCTTCTCCTGATCGACCGCGTCGGGCAGCGGGAAGCTGCGGTAGAAGGAGCCGTACCGCGACTCGATGCGACGGTACTCACCGTCGGTGTCCTCCTTGTCGAGCTTCTTTTCGCCCTGCAGCGTCAGCCGCCCCTTATCGACGGTCAGCTCGACGTCATCCTCGGTCAGGCCGGCGAGCTCGGCGCGCAGCGTGATCGCCTGCTCGTTCTCGTGCACGTCGATCGTCGGCATCCAGCTGGCGCGCAGCGGCTCTTCCTCGCTGTTCGTCGGACGAGCCAACGCCTCGCCGAAGAAGCGGTCGAAGCGGTTCTGCAGCGCGCTCAGGGAGCTCAGGTCGTGAAACGGTTCGAAACGAACGATGTTCATTGTGGTCACCTCCGTGTGACGTGTTGCGGACCGGAAGGCCCGCCAGCCGGTTACTCGAGCCCCGAGCCGGCCGGCTCAGAGCCCTCTCTGCCTAAGGACAAGGCCAATATATCCAATGCATGAAGTCATGTCAACTATCTTTAGTCTTAACAACTAAGAAAATATTCCTAGAGCGGCGATCGGCCCCAAGAACGCATGAATCCACGTTCCGCGCCGAAATGTCAGCCCGCCGGCTCGGGGCGGGCGGGCGCTGGCTCGGTGGGAGGGAACGTCGAGAGATGCGGGCTATACTGGCCGCATACATATGCGCACTCATCGGGAGGTATCTGCATGGGATTCATGGTCATACGGGTGCTGTTCGTTCTCACCTGTTCCGGGATGGGGTACTTCTTGCACCCCTGGGGGCTGGGTGGCACCGAGGGCCTGGTGCTCGGGCTGGCCTTCTCGACCGGCATCATGGCCGCCGAAGTCAAGCTCCGCCGCCTGCCGTCCAAGGTGCTGTTCGGCGGCCTCGCCGGCCTGACGGTCGGCTTGGCGCTTTCGCTGGGCTTCGGCGCCGTCACGCGCCGGATGGTAATCAACGACGACACGGCATCGTTCCTGCAAGCCCTGTACGTCGTCGTTTCGGGCTATCTGGGTTTGGTCGTCGGCGCCAAGGCCGGGGAATGGCTGAGCGTGGACACGATCGTGGGGCTCTTTCGCGAGGGCCGCACGGTGCCGCGCCACAAGGTCCTCGACACCTCAGTCATCATCGACGGGCGCATCTTCGATATCTGCGACGCCGGGTTCATCGACGGCATCTTCGTGGTGCCGCAGTTCGTCCTCACGCAGATGCAGCAGATCGCCGATTCCGACGATCCCCTCAAGCGCAACCGCGGGCGCCGCGGGCTCGATGTCCTCCACAGGCTGCGCCAGAGCTCGAAGATCGACGTCGAGGTGTCCGACGCCGACTTTCCCGACCACGTCGATGTCGAGGCCAAGCTCATCGAGCTCGCCCTGCAGCTCTCCGGGCAGTTGGTGACCAACGACTTCAACCTCAGCAAGGTGGCGCAGTTGCGTGGCGTGCCGGTGCTCAACATCAATGAGCTGGCCAACGCCCTCAAGCCCGTCGTGCTGCCCGGCGAGACCATGGCCGTGCGCCTGATCAAGGAGGGCAAGGAGGCGGGCCAGGCGGTGGCCTACCTGGACGACGGCACGATGGTCGTCGTCGACAACTCCGGGCACCTGATCGGCGAGACGATCGAAGTCGTCGTGACCTCGGTCCTGCAGACCACGGCGGGCAAGATGATCTTCGGCAGGCAGCCGCAGGAGGCCTCGCCGCCTCCGCGCGCCCATGCCCACTAACTCGTGGTGAAGCCGAGCGATGCGGCGCTGGTGGCGCGCAGCCGCGACGGCGACAGCGAGGCGTTCCGGGAGCTCTTCGATCGCAAGCACAAGCGCGTCTACCTGATCGCCTATCAGGTGCTGGGTGACGTCGGCAGCGCGGAGGATGTGGTCCAGGAGGTGTTCCTGCGCCTCTGGCAGCATTGCGCCGATTACCGCGAGGAGATGCCGCTCGACGCCTGGCTGCGCCGCATCGCCACCAACCGTGCGATCGACCACTGGCGGGCGCGTAAGGCCGAGCGGCGGCACGTCGTGCCGGCCGGCGCTGTCGAGGCGGCTCCGGCAAGCGGTGGTGGCCGTGGCGGCGGCTACGGAGGACATGAGAGGGGTGGGTCTCGGGACCACCGGGTCCCCCCCGGGCCGGAAGCCCTGGCCGGCTGGCGGCAGCTGCAGGCCATCTGGGACCAGCTCGCCGACCTGCTGACCCCGCAGCAGCGCGCCGCCTTCGTGCTGCGCGAGATCGACGGCCTGCCGACCGCGGCGGTGGCGGAGGCGCTCGACTGCAGCCCGTCGACGGTGCGCTCGCACGTGGCGGCGGCACGCTCGACGTTGCAGCGCGAGCTGCGGGCCCGTTACCCGGAGCTGGTCAAAGGGCGCGCGGTGAGCTGAGCGGCAGCGGGCGATGGCCGCGTCGAGCCTCCTCGACGATGGCTCCGGCATCGCCTGCGTCGGCTCTCCTTGCCCTCACCCGCAAGGTCCACGCGCCAGACCCATCGGAGTTTCGCCGCGGCCTCCTGGACGCTCGGTGGGGCTCGTCCGTACTGGACTTTGAAGGGGATGCTCTGCGCTCAGGACGCAGGAAGGGAGGAGCTCATGTTCGAATCGCCTGGTAACGACGACCGCTCGCAGAATGCCGGCGGCGATCCCGAGCGCGTCTTCTCGGGGTTGCGCGACCGCCCCGCGCCCGAGATCGACTCTCAGCAGCTGTGGCGGAGGATCGAGGCGCGGCTGGCGCCGCGGCGTCAGCCGCTGAGCCCGCGGCGCGGAGCGTCGGGGGGCGTTTTCTGCCGTTCGGCATCCGTGGCCGCCGGCGTCTCGCTCGCCGCCCTGGCCCTGTGGGTGGGCTGGGGCCTGCTGGCGCCGCCTCCCGAGGAAACGCAGCTGGTTCTGCTGGCCCCGGGCTCCGGCGAGACCGGATCACAGATCGAGCAGCCCGCCGCCGCTCCGGCCGCCTTGCCGGACAGCGGCGAGACGATCCGCCCGGCGGCGCCGCGCAGCGTGCGCCTCGAGGTCCGCCTGGTGCGCGGCTTCGACGGTACGCCGCCGGCGGAGGTCTCGGCGGCGACCCGGCTCGGGGTCGGCGGCGCCGACGCGCTCGCCGACGCGCGCGCCCGGATCGCCACGCTGTTGCCGTTCGAGGACTTCGGCGTCGTCGGCGCCTGGCAGGGCGACCTGGTCCCCGGCCGGGTCCTCGACATCGAGCTGTCGGAACACCACCGGTTGACCGCCTCCGCCCTCGACGCCGCCGCCGACCCCGCGCCGATGGTGCGCGTGGGCGGCCTGCGGCTCACCGGCGGCGGGCCCGACTCGGTGCCCGCCGATCTCGCCCTCGAGCCCGGCCGCCTCTACATCCTGGGCGTCGTTCCGCCCGGGGCCGAGGCGCCGTCGCTCGTCCTGTTGATCCGCGCCGAGGTTGCGCCTGCTAGGGCCGAGGAGAGATGACGATGGCCGAGTTCGCCTGCCGGGTCGGCACCGAGAATGGGATCAGCGAGCGTGCGATCGTCGCCGCCACCGCCGAGCGGGCCCGCGAGATGCTCGCTGAACAAGGCTTCGAGGTCTTCGCCGTGCGCCGCCGCGACGGCATCCTGCAGCGGCTCGCCGAGGTCCTGGCGCTGCCGGGAAGCGGCGGCGACGCGACGCCCGTTGCGCCGCCGGCGAACGGGGCGCGCTCCGGCGAGGCGGTTGCCGGCGGCGGGCGCCGGCGGCCGTTCGCGCGCCGCAGCATCGCCACCGCTGATCTGCTCGTGCTCACCGAAGAGCTCGCCGCCTTGATCCGCGCCGGGCTGCCGCTGCTCAAGTGCATCGACATCCTCCGCCAGCGCCGCGGCGGGACGGTCGCCGGCGGCATGCTCGATCGGATCCGCGGCCGCCTCGCCGCCGGGGAGAGCCTCTCCGGCGCCCTGTCGCTCGAGGAGCCCTCCATGCGTATCCCGCGGCTGTTCGTCACCTCGGTGGCGATCGGGGAGGGCAGCGGCAATCTCGAAGGCGCGCTGCGTCGCTACGCCCAGCATCTCGAGCGGGCGCAAACATTGCGGCAGCGGGTGCGCGGAGCGCTGTTGTATCCGGCGGCGCTGTTCGCGGTCTCGCTCGGCGTCATCGGCGTCCTTCTCGGCTTCGTGCTGCCGCGCTTCGCGTCGTTCTACGCCAGCTACGACGCCGAGCTACCGCTGCCGACCCGCGTCCTGATGAGCGTTGCGTCGCTCGGCCAGGGCCGTGGCCGCCTGCTCTTGATCGGCTTCCTGGTAGTGATCGCCGGCCTGGCGATCGCGGCGCGCAGCCCCGCCGGCCGCCGCTTTCGCGAGCGCCAGGGGCTGCGGGTGCCGCTGCTCGGCCCCCTGTGGCGCCTCTACCTCGACGTCGAGGCGAGCCGGACGCTCGCCACCCTCCTGCACGGCGGCGCGCCGTTGACCGAAGCGCTGGAGGTCGCCGCCGAGGGGAGCGAGAACGCCGCCTACCGCAACCGCCTCCGCCAGGTGCGCGAGCGGGTCACCGAGGGCAACAGCCTGCACGCCTCGCTGGAGGCGATGGGCCTGATGGACCCCATGGGGCTGGAGATGGTCGAGGTCGGCGAGTCCACGGGATCGCTCGAGACCATGCTCGCCCACGTCGCCGACAGCTACGACGAGATTCTCGAGCGGCGGCTCAACACCGCCGTCGCCCTCCTCGAGCCGGCGGTGCTGGTGTCGATGGGGCTGTTCCTGGCGGCGGTGCTGCTGTCGCTCTACCTGCCGCTGTTCAACGTCGTGCAGGTGGTGGGCTGATGGCCGGCGGCCAGCCGATCGCCGACGCCGCAGTCGGCGCCGCCTTCGAGCGCACCGAGGCCGAGCGCCGCGCCCGCGAGATCGGCGTGCCCTTCGTCGAGCTCGATGCCGCGATGCTCGACCGTGAGCTGATCGCCGCGATTCCCATCGAGCTGATGGTGCGCCACGCCTTCCTGCCCCTGGCGCGCACCGAGGACGGCGGCCTCGAGATCGCCCTCGCCGACGCCGGCGACGTCGCCAACATCGACGCCATCGAAGGGCTGCTCGACGTGCCGGTGCACGTGCGAGCCGCCGCCGCCCGCGACATCGAGCAGGCTTTGCGCCACGCCGGCGCCGGCGAGCGCATCCTCGAGGAGGTGCGGCGCGGCTTCGAGGAGCATGCCGACGCCGCCGCCGGCCCCGACGAAGGCATCACGCTGGCGCGGCTGGCCACCAGCGACGAGCCGCCGATCGTGCGCCTGCTCGACACCGCGATCCTCAACGCCCTGGAGCGCCGCGCCTCCGACATCCATATCGAGACCCGCGAGGACGCCGTCTGGATCAAGTACCGCATCGACGGCGTGCTGTACCCCGCCGTCGATCCCATCGACCTGCGCCACCACGACGCGCTGGTCTCGCGGGTCAAGGTGATGAGCGATCTGGACATCGCCGAGAAGCGGGTGCCGCAGGACGGCCGCTTCAAGCTCAACCTGCAAGGCCGCAAGGTCGATTTCCGCGTCTCGATCATGCCGTCGATCCACGGCGAGGACGCGGTCATCCGTATCCTCGACAAGCAATACCTCTCCGAGGAGTTCGCCGACCTCAAGCTCGAGCGCCTCGGCTTCACCGGCATCGAGCTGCAGAAGATCCGCAAGTACATCAGCGAGCCCTACGGCATGTTCCTGGTCACCGGGCCGACCGGCTCCGGCAAGACAACGACCCTCTACGCGGCGCTCTCGGAGATCCGCACCGAGGAGGACAAGATCATCACCATCGAGGACCCGGTCGAGTACCAGATCGGCGGCATCACCCAGATCCCGGTCAACGAGAAGAAGGGGCTGACCTTCGCCCGCGGCCTGCGCTCGATCCTGCGCCACGACCCCGATGTGATCATGGTCGGCGAGATCCGCGATCCCGAGACCGCGAGCATCGCCGTGCAGTCGGCGCTCACCGGCCACCTGGTGTTCACCACCGTTCACGCCAACAACGTCTTCGACGTCATCGGCCGGCTGTTGAACATGGGCGTCGAGACCTACAACTTCGTCTCCGCCCTCAACTGCGTTCTCGCGCAGCGGCTGGTGCGGCTCATCTGCGAGCGTTGCAAGCGTCCGGCCGAGATCAGCCCCGAGCTGCTGTCGCTGTCCGGCCTCGACGCCGGCGAGGTCTCCCGCTACACGCTGTACGAGGGGGCCGGGTGCGGTGCCTGCCACGGCACCGGTTATCGCGGCCGCACCGTCATCGCCGAGCTGCTCGACATGACCGACCGCACCCGCGAGCTGATTCTCGACCGGCGGCCGGCGTCGGAGATCAAGCGCCACGCGATGGGCGAGGGAATGAGCCTGCTGCGCCAGTCGGCGGTCGAAAAGGCGCTGCTCGGCCAGACCACGCTCCAGGAGATCAACAAGGTGACGTTCGTCGAATGAGCTCCCACAGGCCTGCGAATACAGGTGCCGAACATCCCACGCGAACACCACGTGATGCGGAGGTGGACAGGTGAGCCACGGCATCGCGGTATCGATCGTCCCCGGCGAGCTGCGCCTGCTGGTGGCCCGCACCAACGGCGCCGCGCGGCCGCTGCACCAGCTCGCCGCGGAGCTCCCCGAGGGCGCGGTTCGCCCCGGCTTGCAGGCCCCCAACCTGGCCGCCGGCGAGGCGGTCGCCGAGGCGCTGTCGCGGCTGGCGAAAGAGGCCGCGGCAACCCCCGAGCGCCGCGGCATGCTCGCGGTGCTGATTCCGGACGCCGCCGTTCGCATGGCGCTGGTGCCGTTGGAGGGCGGGCAGCCGCGGCGCGCCGAGGCCGAGGCGATGGCCCGCTGGGCGCTGCGCGACCTGCTGCCGGTCGCCGCCGAGGAGGCGCGCGTCGACTGGGCGGTGCTTTCCGGCGACGGCAACGGCGGCGGCAACGGCTCGACGACGAGCTGGCTGCTGGCGCTCGGCGCCGACGCCGCGGTTATCAAGGAGTACGAGGCGGCGGTCGAGAAGCTCGGCGGGGTGGTCGGCCGGGTGGTGCCCTTCACGCTGGCGCTCGCCGCCGGCGCCGGCGCCGAGCTCGACGAGGGCGAGGCCGGGACCGCTCGCCTGGTGCTGTGCGGCGCCGGCGGGCAGATGGCCTGCCTGGTCGAGGCGGCCGGCGTGCCGCGCTTCCACCGCGCCTGGCGCGGCGTGCCGCCCGACATGGACCTCGAGCTGCCGGGGATCCAGCGCTATGTCGCCCAGCGGCTCGAGCTGGAGATCGTCGAGGCGGTGGTGGCCGGGCCCGAGGGCTGGCGCCAGCGCGCCGCGACCGCCTGCGAGGCGCTCGGCTGGCAGACCCACCTGCGCTCGAGCTGGACGGCGCACAGCGGAGCCGTGCAACCATGAGGCGGCTGCCGGTCAACCTCGCCACCCATCCCTTCGAGGAGCGCCAGGCGCGCCGGCGGCTCACCGCCGCGGTCGCCGCGGCGGCGATCGCCGTCACCGTCCTGCACGGCGCGCTCGCCTGGAGCCTGCGGGGGGCCGACGAGGACCCGGCGCCGGACGCCGAGGTGCTGGCGCAACTGCGCGAATGGAGCGACGAGGTCAGCACCCTGGGCGACGTCGCCGACACGCGACGGGCGCGCAGCCTGGCGCCGGCCGTCGGCCTCGCCAACGCCCTCATCGACCAGCGGGTGTTCCCCTGGGGGCCGTTCTTCGGCCTTCTCGAGGAGAGCCTGCCCGACGACGTGCGGCTCGAGATCATCCAGCCGGTGACGACGCTCGACGGCGTGCGGGTGTCGCTGACCGCCGCCTCCGGCTCCGCCGATTCCCTGCTGGCGTTCCTGGCGGCTCTCGAGCGGCGGCCCGAGTTCGTGGTCGTCTACCCCGGGCGCCAGGTGCTGGGCTTCGACGGGGCCCTGCGGCTGAGCATCGACGCGTTGGTGCGCGATTCCTTCGCCGCGCCGCCGGCCTCCCCGTTCCCGGAGCCGCGGCCGTGAGAAGGACCTCGCCGAAGGCCTACCTGAGCGGCAGCGTCCTGCTCGCGGCGGCCGTGCTGCTCGCCAACCTCGCCGCCTTCACCGGTTGGACGGCGCCCCGTTGGCGGGCCTCGTGGGGCGTCGCCGGCGCCGATCGATTGGAGCTCGCCCGCCAGCGGATCGAGCCGCGCCTGCAGCAGGCGCGGGCCACCCACGGGCTCGTCGTCGCCGCCGAGGACGACCTGCGGGAGCTCCGGGCGCGGCTGACCAGCGCCGCCGCCAGCTCCGAGGTGATCGGGATGCTGAGCGGCGCCGCCGGCCGCGCCGGCATCGAGATCGAGGACGCTACGTCCCAGTTCGACGTCATCGAAGAGCTCGGCGTCGTTCAGGCCGCCTTCTACATCCCGGTCGCCGGCAGCTACCCAGCCATCCGCGGGCTGCTCGGCGAGCTCGACGAGCTACCGGTCTTTCTGGTCATCGACGGGGTCGGCCTGCGGGCCGGCGGCGCCGCCGGGCCGCCGGGCTCGCGCCGCGACGTGCGCCTGGAGCTGGCGGTGAGCGTTTTCCTGCCCGACCCCGGGGCCGGGACCGAGCTCCCCGCCGTCACCGCGCCGCCGGCCGTCAGCCGCGGCGCCGCATCGATTGCGGCGCGAGCCGCGGAACGGCTGCGCGAGGCGAGGCGGGGCGATGATCCGGAGGAGCTCGCCGCCGCCATCGTCGCCCGGCTGGTGGCGCTGCCGCCGATTCCGGTGACGCCGGAAGCCCTGGTCGTGCACCTCGAAAAGCTCGAGCATCAGCCGCCGGACTCCACCCCGCGGCGCAACCTCTTCGCGATCGTCGAGCCCTACCGGCCGCCGGTCGAGACCGCGCCGCCGGACCTCGTCGAGCCCGAGCCGCCCGAGCCGCTGCTGCCTGTGCAGCTCCGCGGGGTCGTTATCATCGAAGGCCGCTTGCACGCCAGCCTCTCGGACGGCGTTGCCCTGTTCGTCGTGAAGGCGGGGGACCGCCTGCCCAACGGCGTCGAGATTCTCGAAGTGGGTGCCGACTACGTCGAGGTCCTGTTCCGCGACGAGCGCACCCGCCTCTCCCTGGAAGGAAGCCAACCATGAAACCAGCCCGCATCGCCCATCGCCCTCCTGCCGCCGCCCTGCTGCTGCTCTCGATCCTGATCGCCGGCTGCGCCGGCGGCCGGGCGCTCCAGCGTGCGGACCTCGAAGTGCAGCGCGGCAACCTCGACACCGCGATCGCCTACTACCAGCAGATCCTCCAGGAGGACCCGGGCAACACCCAGGCCAAGATCGCCCTGGCCCACGCCAAGCTGCAGGCCTCGCAGCAGCACGAGAAGAACGGGCTCGAGCTGGCGGAGGCCGGCCAGCTCGAGCAGGCGGTCATGGAGCTGCAGCTCGCCGTCCGCCTCGACTCCGGCAACGAGATCGCCTTGCGCGAGCTCGGCCGCGTCCAGGGGCTGCTCGCCGAGCAGCGCCGCGCCGAGCGCGAGCAGCTCACGCCCACCGAGCAGGCTGTCCGCGACGCGCGTACGGCGGCGTCGGTGCTGCCGCAGCTCGATCCGCAGGTCACCGGCCCGATCTCGCTCGACTTCCCCAACTCCCCGGTCAAGGACATCTACCGGACCCTCGCCCAGCTGGCCGGCCTCAACGTGTTGTTCGAGACCACCCTGCAGGACGTTTCCACCAGCTTCCGGATCCAGAGCGACGACTTTCACGAGGCGCTGCGGGTGCTGACCTCCTCCCACGGGCACTTCACCAAGGTGCTGTCGCCGACGACCTTCATGGTGGTGCCCGACGACGTCACCAAACGGCGCGAGTTCGCCGACCAGGTGATGCGGACGTTCTACCTGTCGAACGCCGACGTCGGCATCGTCGAGGCGCAGATCCGCGGCATCCTGCAGACCCAGCAGATCTCCTCGAACGCCGACCTCAACAGCATCACGGTACGCGACACCCCCGAGGCCCTGAGGATCGTCGAGCGACTGATCACCTCCGCCGACAAGGCGGTCGGGGAGATCCTGCTGGAGGTCGAGGTGCTGGAGGTGAGCCGGGAGACGGTGAGCAACTACGGCCTGGCACTCGAGCCGTTCCAGGGCCGCGTCCAGATCCCGCCGACCGTCGATGAGGGCGGCAACGTGCTGGGGTTGTCGCTCAACACCTTCGAGCACCTGACCTCGGCCGACATCTTCGTCAGCATCCCGACGCTGTTTTATCAGTTTCTGCGCACCACCAACGACTTCCGGCTGGTCGCCCAGCCCAAGTTGCGGGCCACCGAGGGCGAGACCACGATCCTGCTGATCGGCGAGGAGGTGCCGGTGGTGACCACCACATTCAACCCGCAGTCGACGATCGGCGGCAATGTGGTGCCTATCTCGAGCACCGAATACCGGCCGACCGGCATCTCGCTGGAGGTATTGCCGCGGGTGCACTTCAACGGCGAGATCACGCTCGACATCCAGATCCAGGTGTCGGCGGTGACCGGCACGGCGACGGTCGCCAGCGTTGGCGACCTGCCGGTGTTCACCACCCGCGAGGTCGGCGGCAGGATCCGCCTGCGCGACGGCGAGACCAACGTCATCGCCGGCCTGCTGCAGGACAACGACATCCGCAGCCGCCGCGGCATCATCGGCCTCGACCGGGTGCCGGGCCTCAGCCACACCAACGACACCCGCGACCAGACCGACATCGTCATCTCGATCACGCCGCACCTGCTGCGCGGCGCCCAGATCACCGCCGAGGACCTCGACGCCGTCTACGTCGGCACCGCGACCGGCATCGGCGGCGGCATCGCCGGCGCCTTCAGCGGTCCCCGCCCGCTCGGCCCCGGAGCGGTCGCGCCCGGCGCCGCGCCGGGCGCCGCCGTGCAGCAGCAGGCCCCCGAGCAGCCGGCGGTGCTGGCCTTGCTGCCCGCCGAGCACGTCATCCAGGTCGACCAGGAGTTCGCCATCGACGTCGCCGTGCAAGGGGTCACGGAGCTGTTCTCGGCGGGCTTCGAGCTGCGCTACGACGCCAGCGTGATCGACTACGTCGACTTCTTCGAGGGCGGCTTCATCGATCGAGACGGCGCCGAGGCGACGGTGCAGGTGACCCGCGGCGGCGCCGGCAGCGTGCGCGTCGGCATGACGCGTATGGGCGCTCAGCAGGGCGTCTCGGGCTCCGGCTCGCTGGTGACGCTGGTGTTCCGAGGCGTCGGCGAGGGCACCACCCCGCTGCAGATCTCGGCGGCGGCGCTGCGTCGGCAGGCAGGCGGGCCGATCCCCACGCAGATGCTGCCCGCCACCGTCCAGGTGAGGCCTCGAAATGAGTGAAGAGCGCAGCGCCGGCTTCACGCAGCACCTCGTCGCCGCTCTCTCAGCGCGGGTTCGCCAGCTTGAAACAAGTGACAGGCGCGGCGCTGGCCTCACGCTGGAAAGGAACGGCGGGTGCAACGCCGGCTTCACGCTCATCGAGCTGGTCATCGTCGTGGCGATCGTCGGGATCCTCGCCGCCGCCGTGCTGCCGCTGGCGCACTGGTCGGTGAAGCGGCAGCAGGAGTACGAGCTGCAGCAGAGCCTGCGCATCCTGCGCAACGCCATCGACCGCTACCACGACCTGGCGCTCGCCGGCATGATCGAGCTCGATCCCGGCGACAGCGGCTATCCGCCCGACCTCGAGACGCTGGTCGAGGGCGTCGAGCTCACCGGTGAGCTGCCGTCCCCGGTTCCCGCAGTCTCCGACGAGTTCGGGGCCACCGGCGCCGGCCTGACCGGCGGGATCGGGGCGAGCATGGACGCCCAGAACGCGGCCGGCAGCGGGTTCGGCTTGCCCGGCGGCGGCGGGAGCGGTGGGCAGACCGGCGGCGGCTTCGGCCAGCCGGCCGGCGGGCTCGGCCAGCTCGGCGGTGCCGGTGGGCGGGGCGGTCGCAACGCCGGGGGCCGGATGCAGTCGGGCATGCAGAGCGGCGGCTCCGGGCTCCGAGGGCTGCAGGGCATGCTCGGCTCAGGCCAGCAGCAGCAGCAGGGGCAGGCAGGCCGCGGCGGTCTCCGCGGCAGCACGCTCGCGAACCGCTCCGGCGGCTTCCCCTCGCCGGCCGACCGTCGCGGCCGTCGCGCCGCGCCGGGGCAAGCGGAGAAGATCGTCCTGCTGCGCCGCATCCCCATCGACCCCTTCACCGGCGAGGCCGACTGGGGCATGCGCTGTTACGGTGAGAGCCTCGACGATCGTAGCTGGTGCGGCCGGGAAGTCTTCGACGTCTACTCGAAGGGCCTCGGCAACGGCATCGACGGCCGCCCCTACAGGGAGTGGTAGAGATGGCAATCTTGCACCTGCGGTTGCGCGATCTTGGGCCGGCTTCCCGGACGACGCGGGCAGCGGGCGCTTCCACGAAGGGCGCTGAAAGCGGCGGCTTCACGCTGCTCGAGCTGATCGTCGTGATGACGCTGATCGGCCTGCTGGTCGGCATCGCCCTGCCGGCGTACCGCGACGCCACCCGCCGTGCCCGCGAGGCGGTGCTGCTGGAGAACCTGCAAAAGATGCGCAAGGCGATCGACGAGTACCACACCGATCGAGCCGAGTACCCGCCGGCGCTCGAAGACCTGGTGGCCGCCGGCTATCTGCGGACTCTTCCCCAAGACCCGATCACCGAGTCGGACGCCACCTGGGTGGTCGAGTACGCGCCCTGGGAGATGGTCGAGGAGGGCCAGATCGCCGGCGTTTTCGACGTTCGCTCCGGCGCCGAGGGCGAGGGCCTCAACGGCGTCCCCTACAACGAGTGGTAGCGATGGTCGAAAGAGAAGGCGCCTTCACGCCGCTGCGGTCGGAACCGAGAAGAGCCCCGGCGTGCCCTGCAGCGATGGTCGACACAGTCAACACAGAGGGCGGCTTCACGCTGCTCGGCCTGCTGGTCGTCGTCGTCATCGTCAACATCGGGCTCGGCGTCGCGGTCACCAGCTGGATGATCATCGATCAGCGCGCCAAGGAGGCGGAGCTCATCTGGCGGGGGCAGCAGTACATCCGCGCCCTGCAGTGCCACCGCGATCAGACGGGCGGCTACCCGGAGGAGCTCGACGAGCTGCTCGAATCGGACTGCATCCGCGCCCTCTATCCCGATCCGATGAGCCGCGATGGCGAGTGGCGCCTGCTGCGCGAGAACGACCTGCAGCCGGCGTCCGGCGGCGAGGCGGCGCGCGGCGCCGCGGCGCTCGACGCCATCGACCTCGAGCTGCGCGGCCCGGAGGCTTTCTTCGGCGGCGGCCAGGCGGGTGCGGGACGTGCCGGCGGCCGGGCGGGTGCGGGACGGTCCGGCGGCGCCCAGCAGGGACCCGACTCGCTGCGCAACGACTCGCTGCGCCAGGCGTTCGAGCGATTCTCGGCGCTCGGGCGGGCGCTCGACGAGCGCACCGGCGGCGGCAGCCGCATCATCGGCGTCGCCAGCACGTCGACGCAGAGCTCGCTGCGCACCTACAAGGACGAGCTCACCTACGATGCCTGGTGGTTCCTGGCACAATAGCCAGGATGGACACTCCGACTCCAGCGCCCCGGGTCGCCGGGGCATCAGCGGTCGTGGCGCTGGTCCTCGTCCTGAGCGGCGCCGGCTGTGGCGGCGCCGCGCCCGACGCGGTCGTCTTGATCGTCGTCGACGCCGTTCGCGCCGACCATCTGGGCGCCTACGGCTACCCGCGGCCGACCTCGCCGAACATCGACGCCCGCGCCGCCGAAGGCCTCCTGTTCGAGCGCGCCTACACGACCTCGCCGTGGACGCTGCCGGCGTTCGGCTCGCTGTTGACCGGCCGGCTGCCGACGGGCCATGCGGCCGGATTCGAGGCCGAGGGGGATCTCGCCGATGGCCCCTCCGAGGTCGCCGCGGCGCGGCGGTTCCTGACCCTCGACCCGAAGCTGCCGACGCTGGCCGGGATCCTGGCGACGCATGGCTTCGCGACCGGCGCCTTCGTGACCAACCCGTTTCTGCACCCGCGCTTCGGCCTCGAGCGCGGCTTCACCCACTACGACCACCACGAGAGCAGCAACACGGAGGTGCGGCGCGCCGACGTGGTCACCGACCTGTCGCTCGCCTGGATCGAGGAGCAGGCCGGCGGGCCTTTCTTCCTGCTCGTCCATTTCTTCGACCCGCACCTCGATTACGACGCGCCGCCGCCGTTCCGCGGCCGTTTCGCCGCCGCCCCCGGAGACGAAGCTGGCGCGCCGCGGCCCCCGCTGCAGGGCTTGTGGCCGATCCGCAACGCCGTCGCCGAGTTGTCGGCGAGCCAGCGGGACCTCATCGCCGCCGCCTACGACGAGGAGATCGCCTTCGTCGACGCCGAGGTCGGGCGCCTGCTCGCCGGCATCGAGCGGCGCGGCCTGCACGAGCGGACGCTGGTGATCCTGACCGCGGACCACGGCGAGGAGCTGTTCGACCACGGCGGCTTCGAGCACGGCCATGCCATGTACGACGAGGTGCTGCGGGTGCCGTTGATCCTCTGGGGGCCGGGTATCGAGCCGGGCAGGGAGGCGGTGCCGGTGTCGCTGATCGACATCCTCCCGACGATCCTCGACGCCCTGGGCATCGAGGCGGCGGGCGATCCGGCGGCCGCCCTGCCCGGGATCTCGTTGCTGCCGCCCCGATCGCGGCCGCCGGCCGGGCAGCCGCCCCGCCCGGTGATCGCCGAGGCGCCGCTGTACGGGCCGCGGACGAAGGCGATCGTCGAATGGCCCTACAAGGCGATCCTCGACCTGGAGAGCGGTGAAGCGCAGCTGTTCGACCTGAGCGCCGATCCCGGCGAGCTCGACGACCTCGCCGCGGCGCGACCCGAGGAGCTGCGCGGCCTGCTCGGCGCGCTCGCCGACCGGATCGCCGCCGCCACCCCGGGCGAGTCCGCCGCGGCCGAGCTCGACGACGAGCTGCTGCGCCGCTTGCGGGCCCTCGGCTACATCCGATGAGCGAAGGACGGGAGCTCGTTTCCGGTGGGGCGCCGGGGCCCGCGGCGTCGCGGAAGGCTTCGCCGCGCGTCGCCGGGTATCGGCTGCGCGCCAAGCCGTCGGACACGGGCCTTCTTCGCCCGCCGGCCCGGTTTCGCGCGGGATCGCTGCTCGCACTGGCCATCGCTCTGGTCGCACCCCCAGCCTGCGGCGACGGCGGCCCGCGCCCGCTGCGGACTCCCAACGTGGTGCTGGTCACCATCGATACGGTGCGCGCCGATCACCTCGAGGCCTACGGCTACGAGCGCAGCACGGCGCCGGTGATGGCCCGCCTCGCCGCGGGCGGCGTGCGCTTCGAGCAGGCGGTCGCGCAGGCGCCCTGGACGCTGCCGAGCATGGCGTCGCTGCACACCTCGCTGTTCCCCCGCCAGCACGGCGCCGTATCCGCGGAGACCGCGGTGCCGGAAGCCGCCGAGACCCTCGCCGAGCTGCTGCAGCGCGCCGGCTACCGGACGGTCGGCGTCGTCTCGCACGAGTTCATCGCCCGCAAGCACGGGTTCGCGCAGGGATTCGATCTGTTCGACGAGAGCAACGTCCGCGGCCACGACGCGGTCACCTCGCGGGACCTGACGCTGACCGCGCTGGCGCGGCTGTCGGAGGTCGGCGAGCCCTTCTTTCTCTGGGTGCACTACTTCGACCCTCACTTCACGTACGTCCGCCATCCGGACGTCGGCTTCGCCGACGGCTACGGCGGCGCGCTGCCCGAGCAGTTGACCTCCGGGCGGCTGATGCAAGAGGAGGGGCGGCCGATGGCGGCCCCCGACCTCGCCTACGTCGAGGCCGTCTACGACGAGGAGATCGCCCACACCGACGCCTGGCTCGGGCGGCTTTGGGACGGGATCGAGGACCGCTACGGTCGTGGCGAGAGCGTCCTGATCGTCACCGCCGACCACGGCGAGTACTTCCTCGAGCGAGGCCGCTTCTTCCATGGCAAGGACGTCTACGCGCCGCTCGTGAACGTGCCGCTGCTGATCGCCGGCGCCATCGATCCCGGGCTGGCGGGCACCGCCGTGCCGGCGGCGGTCGAGATCCGCAGCATCCCGGCGACCGTGATGGGGCTGCTCGGCATCGATGACCACGGCTTCGCCGGCCAGGACCTGCTCGCCGTGGCCCGCGGCGCCCCCGCCTCGCCGGCGTTCACCGAGGGCTCCTGGGCCTTCGGCACCGACGAGCGCAAGCAGGCCGTGGTCGAGGACGGCTGGAAGCTCATCCACGACCTCGACAGCGGCCGCTTCGAGCTCTACGAGCTGGCCGCCGACCCGCAGGAGCTCCGCGACCTCTGGCCCCGGCAGTCGGACGGCGAGGTGGCCGCGCGGCTGCAACGGCTGCTCGTCGAGTTCACCGAGTTGCCGCGCCTCGCGCCGCAGGCCGTCGGCCTGTCGCCCGAGGCCATCGAGCGCCTCCGCGACCTCGGCTACATCCGTTAGCTATCACCCCCTGTACCCTTTTGCTGACGAGTTCAGCAGTAGGGCCTGTGGAACCTGGAGGCGGCGCGCAGCGCCGTGATACCGGCGCGCGAACGAGCGTCGCACCCGGTTTGCGAAGACACGGCAGTTTCGCGCCCACGCGCACGGGACCGTTGGCGTCGCCCAGGTTCTTGTCAGAAGAGGTCAAGTGGCGCGCCCAGCTTCGGCCCTCGGACCTGAAGCAGATCGCCAAGTACGACAGAGGTCGGATAGTGGCCCGCACCGAGTCGATGCACGAGATCTCCGGCGTCCCGGTGGTGCCTCTGCCGCGGGCCCTGGCCTTGCTGGGGAAGGGCGTCTGGCCGCCGCCGGAGTCGTCTGTCTAGCAGCTGTTCGCAGTCACCCTCCCCGACGTCGGGCTCTACGACATGCTCCGCTACCACACGTTCGTCGGCGGGCAGTTCGGCCTCTCGGAGTACGGCTCCTCGGAGTCGCCGGAAGGCTTCGAGTACCTCCACGCCTACTCGCCGCTGCACAACGTCG
>DASWHK010000101.1:0-39441 GCA_036398215.1 Acidobacteriota bacterium
CGCCCGGCAGCCCGTGAATCACGGCGCCACCGACCAGCCGGAAGACCCCGGCGCCGGGGGCGCGGCCGAAGCGGCGGCGGAATGTCGCGGCGGCCTCGGCGACGACGTCGTCGACGGCGTTCTCGCGCACCAGGTTGATGGTGCAGCCGCCGAAGCCGCCGCCCATCATGCGGGCGCCGGCGCAACCGTCGACGGCGCCGGCGGCCTCGACCAGAAGGTCGAGCTCGGGGCAGCTCACCGCGTAGTCGTCGCGCAGCGACGCGTGCGAAGCGAGGATCAGGCGGCCGAGCTCGGCAGCCTCACCGGCGGCGACCGCGTCGACCGCGCGGCGGACCCGCTCGTTCTCGCGCAGGTAGTGGCGCAAGCGCCGGCGCGAAGGCTGCTCGGCGACGCAACCCAGGTGCGCTTCGGTCAGGTCCCGAAACGAGCGCACGCCCCGATCGGCGCGCATCACCTGCTGGAGCGCGGCGCGGGTCTCGCGGACGCGCTCGCCGTAGGCGCTGGCGGCCAGCTCGTGGCGCACGCCGCTGTCGAGCAGCAGCCACGCCCAGCCGTCGAGCCCGACGTCGACGTACTCGTGGGTGAGCTCGCGGAAGTCGATGAGCATGAGGGAGCCGGGGCGGGAGAGCTGTGCCGTGTACTGGTCCATGAGGCCGGTCGCGACGCCGAGATACTCGTGCTCGACGCGTTGCCCGAGGCGCACCAGCTCGAGGTCTTCGACGCCAGACCCAAATGCCGCCCGCAGGGCGTTGAGCAGCGCCATCTCGACGGCCGCAGACGACGAGACGCCCGCCCCGACGGGCACGTTGCCGCCGATGAGGGCGTCGAAGCCCTGCCAGACGCCCGCGGCGGCCGCGTGCAGCCGCCCGACGCCGATCGCAAGCGCCGACCAGTCGTTCTCGTCATCTTGAACTTGACCCGAACGACGGGACGCGGAGCGGTCGGATGAAGACAGAATAGCGGCGGGTTTCGCCTCTCGATCGCCGAGCGGCTTCCGGCGCGGTGGCGACGCCGATTGGATCGTTGAGCTCGCATCGGCCTCCGCGGGCTCCCCGAGCCGTGCCTCGATCCGCTCGCCGAAAGCCTCGCTGTAGATCCGTATCGAATCGTCGTCGCGCGGCGACAGCGCCACCACCGCCCAGCGGTCGATCGCCCCGGGCAGCGCCAGCCCGTCGTTGTAGTCGGTGTGCTCGCCGATGACGTTGATGCGTCCGGGCGCCGACGCCGCCACGATCGGCGGGGCCGCGAACCGTTCGGTGAAGCCGCGCCTCGCGGCGGCGACGAGATCATCGAGCTTCGGCGCCGTCGGGGGGATCACCGCGCGACCATCCCGGCGCCGGCGGTCACGGTCAACGCGCCACTTCGGCGGCCGCCGTTTCGACGATCCCCTGCATCGCCTCCTCGTGGGCCGTCAGGCTGTCGAGCAGGGCAAGCTGGACGCGGGCCCGGTCGAGGTTGTGGCCCTCGCGGTGGATCCGGAAGTAGGTGTCGCCGCGCAGGTGGTCGGTCAGGAAGCGCAGGGCGGTCTCGTAGGTCATCACCTTGCCGGCGAGCACCAGGTTGGCGACCTCGGCCGGCGCGAGGAAGCCGGCGGCCGCGCCGAGGTAGCCGCGCACCAGCCCCTCGAAGATCGGCAACTGCACGGCGGCCTTGGAGAGGTCGCGGTCGTCCTCGCGGGCGAAGCAGGTGCTGGTGCGCACCAGGTCGCCGAAGTCGTCGAGCGCCAGGCCGGGCATCACCGTGTCGAGGTCGATCACGCAGATCCCCTCGCCGGTCTCGTCGTCGATCAGCACGTTGTTGATCTTGGTGTCGTTGTGGGCGATCCGCAGCGGCAAGGCGCCGTCGTGCTGCAGGCGCTGCAGGGCCCCGGCGAGCGGCGCCTGCGCCTGCAGGCTTCGGATCTCCTCGGCGGCGCCGGCGGCGCGCCGGCAGGCGTCGGCGCCGACGGCGAGCTCGAAGGCGGCAAGCCGCTTCGGCGTGTCGTGAAAGCCGGGAATCGTCACCGCCAGCGGCGGCGGCGGCAGGTCGGCGAGCTGCCGCTGGAAGGCGCCGAAGGCGCGCGCCACCTCGAAGGCCTGGCCGGGCGTCGCCACCACGTCGTAGGTGGTGGCGCCCTCGATGAACGCGAAGGTCCGCCAGTAGTCGCCGGCCTCATCGATCACGAAGTCGGCGCCGTCGCGGCTGGGCACCAGCTGCAGCACCCGCCGCTCGATGTCGGCGGCGCCCTCGGCGAGCAGCTTGGCGTGGATGTGCCGGGTGACCCGCGCCACGTTGTCCATCAGCGCCGCCGGGTCGGCGAAGACGTCGCCGTTGATGCGCTGATGGATGAGGCGGCGGTGGACGGGGTTGGCCTCGCCGCCGGCGTGACGATCCGGCGGCGAGGCCCCCTTCCGCAGCGCGTAGGTTGCCGCGAAGGTGTCGTTGATGTGACCGCTGCCGTAGGGGACCGCGGCGACGAAGTCGCCGTCGATCGCCAGCCGCGCACCCAGCCAGGAAAGGTCTCTGCGCATGGCCTCGCTCAGCGCTCGACCATCATCGATGAGCGGTCCGAGCCCGCCGCGGTGACGAGCCCGGCGACAAGATGTTCTGAGAGTGCCCCACTTTCATCACCTCGGATGCTCGTGGGAAGGACCCCTAACCCCACAGCTTCTCGGGGTACTCGCCGGCGTCGATCAGCTCGCGGATGCTTCGCGCGACGCCCTCGCGATCCTCCCGGTAGGTGACGCCGAACCACGGCCCGCCGCCCTCGAGCACCCGCACCCTCGCCGCCCCCTCGGCGATCAGGCGATCGATCAGATCGGGCAACAGGAACTCGCCAACGGGATCGCCGATGCGAGACTCGAGAAACTCGACCAGACCGGCCTCGAGGTGGGGGAAGATCGACGGCGTGAAGCCCCACAGGTTCATCGATACGGTCTCGGTGCCGGTCAGGCGGCCGGGCTCGTCGCCGTCTCCCGGATAGATCGCGCCCTGCCGCTGGCGGGCGATCTCGCGCAGCTCGACGATCTGCTCCAGAAAGCCGCCGCTCGTCCGGCAGACGCCGCGCGTGACGGTGCCGTGGGCGGAGAGTGTCTCGCGCAGCACGAAGCCGACCATCGCGTAGTCGTCGTGCCCGCTGCGCAGGTGCTCGCCGAGCATCTTGTAGGCGCGCCTCCCGTAGAAATCGTCGGCGTTGACGACGGCGAAGGGACCGCCGAGGTGCTGCCGGGCGGCGAGGGTCGCGTGCCCCGTCCCCCAGGGCTTCTCGCGATTCTCCGGGAGGTCGAAGCCCCGCGGCAGGTCGTCGAGCTCCTGGAATGCGTAGCCGACGGTCAACCCGTCGAGCTCCTCGTAGCGGGCGCCGACGCGATCGACGAAATCATCCTCGATGTCGCGGCGGATCACGAACACGACCTTTTCGAAGCCGGCCCGCACGGCGTCGAAGATCGAGTAGTCGAGCAGCGTCTCGCCGGAAGGCCCCACCGGGTCGATCTGCTTGAGGCCGCCGTAGCGGCTGCCCATGCCGGCGGCGAGAACCACCAGGGCCGGCGCCTCGGCCTCTCGCGGCTGTTCTGCACGACGCGGCGCCGCCTCGTCGACGGGCGCTCGCGCCGCCACCGCGACACCCTCGCGAGGAGCGAGAAGAGCGGCATCGACGAACGCGGCCCGGGTCGCGGCCACAACGGCCTGATACGCGCGTGTGCTCACCTCGCGCGAAGCCTCCGCCGGCGACGCCCTCCCCTGCACGGCGCCCGTCATCGCAGCTCCACCACCAGCAGCAACGGCCGGTGGTCCGACGCCACCGGCTCGTCGATGACCCGCTGCTCGATCACGGTGAAGCGCGCGGCCGGGCGGTAGGCGATGAAGTCGATCTCGCGGGCCGGCGCGTCGGAGGGAAACGTCAGGTGGTCGTCGCCCTTGGCGGGGATCGCGAACGTCTCGCCGATCAGCTCCATGACCGGCGACCCCGGCGTCGAGTTGAAGTCGCCGGCCAGGATCACCAGGGCGGACTCGCCTTCCAGGACCTCGAGCAGGCGCCGGGCCTGCGCCATCCGCTCCTCCTCGGTGCGATAGAAGTGGATGCCCGCGAACACCAGCTCGCCGGCGTCACCCGGCAGCCGCGCCCGGATCGCCAGCGAAGTGCGCGGCTCCGGCCCGGGAGGAAGCCGGTGGTTGATCGGCTCCGTGAAGGCGAGCTTCGAGAGCACGGCCATCCCGTAGCGGCCCCCCTGATAGTCCATGAACGGGCCGAACACCGGCTCCATGCCGGTCAGCTCGCCGAGCCGCGCCGCCTGATCGACGCCGCCGGTGCGCTCGGTCCGCTCGTCGATCTCCTGGAGCGCCACCAGGTCGGGCTCCAGCGAGCGGATCAGCGCCGCGATCCGCTCGAGGTCGAGGACCTCGTCGTTGCCGGCGCCGTGGTGGACGTTGTAGGCGAGGATCCGCAGGCGGACGGGCTCCTGCGGGTTCGCAACGACGCCGCCGCCAGCGCCGCCGAACAGGATTCCAACCACAATCAGGCCGAGCAGCGCGCGACCACCGGCCGCGCCCAGCGGTCGCTCCAGGGGAGCATCTGCAACTTCCAGGGTGCCGAGCATGGCGGCAATACTAGCAACCCTGCGTCACTCGTTCCGCAGCGCCACCACCGGGTCGACGCCGACCGCCCGCCGCGCCGGCAGATAGCAGGCCAGCGCGCCGACGGCCAGGAAGAACGCCGTGATCGCCGCCAGCGTCGCCGGGTCCATCGCCCCGACGCCGTACAGCAGCGAGCCGACGAGGCGGCTGGTGACCGTGGCCAGCGCCATGCCGGCCATCAAGCCGATCGCCACCAGCACCATCCCCTGCCGCAGCACCAGCCCGACGACGTTGGCATGGCGCGCCCCAAGCGCCATGCGGACGCCGATCTCGCCGTGGCGGCGGGCCACCGAGAACGCCAACACCCCGTAGAGGCCGAAGCCGGCGAGCAACAGGCCGGCGGCGCTGCACAGCCCCAGCAGCCAGGCGGTGATGCGGGTGTCGAAGTAGTCCTCGGCGAGCTTGTCGGCGAGCGTCTTGACGTTGAAGAGCGGGAGGTCGGGATCGACGGCCGCCACCGCCTCGCGCACCGGCCCCGCCAGCGTGTGAGGCGGCAGCGACGTGCGCACCACCAGGTAGAGGTCGGCGCGGAAGCTCTGGCGCAGCGGCAGGTAGATGTACGGCTGCGACTCCTCGCGCAAGGTTCGATACCGGCCGTCGCCGGCGATGCCGACCACCTCGGTAGGCGGCGCGTCGGGGCCGTCGAGGCCCAACCGCTTGCCCAGCGGGCTCTCGTCGGGCCAATGCATCGCCGCGAAGGTCTGATTGACGATCGCCACCCCGGGGGCGCCGGCCACGTCGGCGTCCGTGAAGCCGCGCCCCGCCAGGATCGGAATCCCCAGCGCCCGGAAGAAGTCCGGATCGACCATGTTCTGATCGATCTCATCGGTTTCCTCGCCGCTCTCGGGCAAAAACACGCTGCCGCGCGTGCCGCCACGGTCGACGGGCACCGCCCGCGCGAAGCTCACCGCCTCGACCCCCGGCAGCGCCTCGAGGCGCTCGTCGACAGCCTCGTACAGGCGCATCGCCTCCTCGTCGCTGCGGCCGGCGAGGCCGGCGTCCGTCGACATCACCAGCGCCCCGGCCGGATCGAACCCGGGATCGATCCCCCGCAGCTCGACGATGCTGTGCACCAGCAGGCCGGCGCCCACGAGCAGCGCGAACGAGAGCGCCACCTGCACGACGACCAATCCGTTCTGCAGCAGCGCGGGGCGGAACCCGCGGCCGTGGCCGGAGCCGGCCACCGAGCCCCGGCCGCCGGCTTCCTTCAGGGCGCCGGTCAGCTCGGCCCGCGACGCCCGCAGCGCCGGCGCCAGCCCGAACAGCAGCGCCGTCGCCAGCGATAGCAGGACGGTGAAGCCGAGGATGCGGCCGTCGAGGCCGACGTCGAGCTGCAGCGCCCGGGCGCCGATCGCCTGCAGGTAGCGCAGCAGGAAGCGGGACCCGTAGTGGGCGAGCAGGACGCCGGCGGCGCCGCCGATCGCCGCCAGCAGCAGGCTCTCGGTCAGCAGCTGGCGCACCAGCCGCGCCCGGCCGGCGCCTAGCGCCAACCGCACGGCGATCTCGCGGCCGCGCGAGGCGGCGCGGGCGAGCAGCAGGTTGGCGATGTTGGCGCAGGCGATCAACAGCAGCAGCGCCGCCACCGTCATGATCGCGGCGAGCGGCGTCTCGAGGTCATCGAGCACCCCGTAGTGGCCGCGCGCCCCCGGCATCAGCGCGATGTCGAGACGCGCCTGGTTGCTGTCGGGATACTGCTCGGCGAGGCTGGCGGCGATCGCGTCGAGCTCGGCATCCGCCTGCTCGATGCTCGCCCCCGGGGCCAGCCGGCCCACCAGGTACAGCCAGCTCGCCCCCCGGTTGTCGAGCAGCGCGTAGCGCCGCCAGCCGCTCCCGCTGCTCTCGAAGAACATCGACAGCGGCAGGTAGAAGTCGGCGTCGAAGCCGGGCCGGGTGCCGGCGAAGCCGGCGGCGGCGACGCCGATCACGGTGAACGGCTCGCCGTTGATCGTCACCGCGCGGCCGGCAATGCTCGGATCGCCCGCGAAGCGGCTCCGCCAGTAGGCGTGCCCGAGGACCACGACCGCATGGGCGCCGCGCTCGCTGCCCTCCGCGGGCGAGAACGTGCGCCCGGCGGCGGCCGACACGCCCAGCACGTCGAAGTAGTTGCCGCTGACATGGAAGCCCTCGGCCCGCTCGCTGGCCCCACCGGCGCCGAAGCTGACGTCGATCGGCGAGTAGGCCGCCACGGCGAGCAAGCGGCTGCGATCGCGGTAGTCGGCAAAGTCCGGATGGGCGAAGTTGTGGGCGAAGCGGCCCACGTCGCGCTGCTCGAGCAACACGACGAGCCGCTCCGGTTCCTCCACCGGCAACGAGCGCAACATCACCGCGTCGATCAGGCTGAAAACGGCCGTGTTGGCGCCGATCCCGAGCGCCAGCGACAGCACCGCGATCGAGCTGAGCAGCGGCCGGGCGCCCAGGGCGCGGGCCGCGAGTCGTAGATCCTGGGCCAACTGATCCATGATTCCTCCGTTGTACGCCGCGCCATCGGGCGGGCGCCGCTCTGGGGAGCGCGGGCCATGAGAGCCGGGAAGGCCATGAGAAACGAGCTCGTCGCCGCCGGCGCGACGCGCGTATCCGCCACCGCGATGCCGCGTGTGGCCGCCGGCGCGACGCCGGGCGTATTCGTGACCGCGAAGGCGCTCATCGCCGTCGCCGCGACGCCGAACGCGCCAGCCGGCCCGAGCCAGGTCGAACACCGCCGCAAGACCGTAGGAGATCGCCGCCCATCGCCCCCGCTCACGACGCTCGGCGGCCAGGCGCTCCACCACGACCGCGCCGAGCTCGTCTCCGCGCCGGCGGCGAAAGCCGCTGGGGTAGGCGAGCAGGCCGAGCCGCAGGATGGCGGTGAGCCAGCGATTCAACATCGAGCTCACCCCGTCAACTTCGCGTCGCGCAGATCGGCGACCAGCTCGTCGAGGCGGGCGGCCTCGGCGGCGAAGACCTCCCTGCCAAAGGCGGTGATCCGATAGGGCTGCCGGCGCGGGCCGCCATCGCTCTCGGTGGCCTCGGTCTCCTCGATCAGCCCCCGCCGCGCCAGCGTGTCGATGGCCTCGTACAGCGAGCCCGGCTTGATCGTCACCCGCCCGCGGCTGAGCGTCTCGACCTCGCGGAGTAGCGCATACCCATGCTGCTCCCGCTCCGCCAGCGCCCACAGGATCAAGAACACCCGCGGCGTCAGCGGCAGCAGGTCGCTCGGATCTTCCACAGTCGCCATCGCTTCCCTCCGTGTCGCTTTCATCGCGCCCTCTGGCCGCCGACGCTCGGCGGCGGGCAGCTCGCCCGCAGTATTCAGGTTTCAGGTACTCAGGAATCCTGAATAGTACCGGTCCCGCCGCGCGAGCGTCAAGTGTCGCTCGCCCGGTAGCACCGGCAGCCGATTGTCAGCCGCGACGAGCATTTTGGGGGCGCGCCCGTAGCTCAGGCGACAGGGCAGCAACGGGTGGTCGGCCTTCTCCCGCGGCGGCGAGAACGTGGCGCACGAGTGTGTCCAATACGTACATCCCTGCCGCCCGCGTCGTCTCCATTACCGGGTGAACGGGGTCGAGAAGCCCGCGCTGCTTCGCAAGAGGTAGGGATTCTCGCGGCGAAGGGGGCTACTCCGTGAGCCCAAGCTGCCGGCGAATCACCGCGCAGAGGCTGTCCTTGATCTCGCCGTGGCGAGGTATCGGAGCCTTGCGCCCGTTACGAGGATTCGCGTAGAGGTCGTGGCGTTGCCGTGACGCTTGAGGTAGCAACCAGCGTGGGTCAGCTCCTTGAGGAACGCCCGCCGTTTCACACCTCGAGCTCGATGGGCTTGCGCTGGGCTCCGGCCGGGATGGCGTCCGGTGCCTCATCGGCCAGCACGAGGTCGTAGGCGTCGCGTATGTTCTCCTCAAGGTCCTCGAGGGTCTCGCCTTGGCTGAAGACTCCGGGCACCTCTCGCAGGCGCCCGACGTACCAACCCTCATCCAGCCAGTACTCAAGGGTAAAAGCATGGCGCATGACAATCCTCCTGCGTGGATTGTAGCGTGCGCGGCGGCGGGGCCTGAGCCCGAGCCGGAACCACACGATGCAACCTTGACCCCATCGAATCGGTGGGCCTCGTCCAGGAACGGCCTCCGCGCGGCCGCCGGCATCGTCGCAATGAGCGTGGCACCAAGGCGTTGGGCGAGCGGGATCGCGGCGGGCCGGCGACGCGGTCATAGAGTCGCGCCAGCAGATCGAGCGTTGGGCTCAACTTGCTGATCTAGCGCGACTTGTATGCCTTCGACCTGCGGACCTCTAGTCGCGGGTCGGGGGTTCGAATCCTCCCGGGCTTCCGTGCGTCCCGGACGCTGTTGGCGCGCCCGAGGCGCACGGTCGCTCCCGATCGTCAGGCTTCCTTGTAGACGGCGGCGCCGGAGACGGCGCCGACGATCGCGACCACGAGCTGGACGACGGCCATCTTCCAGAACATGGGCCACGTCAGGAGTTGCTCCTGCGTGAGTCCGAGCATGATCAAGGTCACGGCGGCGTACAGGATGATGCCGGCGTAGGCGGCCGTCTTCGGACCTGCCCCGAACCTCGGCCGGATGGCGGCGTAGGTGAAGACGACGAGGATCCCGAAGACAAAGTCGATTGAGATCCAGACAGCCATGTTCGCCGTCGATTCCATCGCCGCCGGATCGATGCCGAGCCGCACGGCGTTGGCGCGGAAATCCTCGCCCATGAGCAACATTCCGTTGACGATGTCGAGCACGTTGTAGACGAGCCCGGCGACGAGACCGCCGATGATCACCTTGGCGCCGTTGATCCCAGCCATAGGGTCCTCCTTGAGCACTCACCGGAAGGAGTCCGGTGGCGTGGCCGCGGCGAATCTAGCACGGCAGGCGGTTCAAGGACCACGAAACGCCACCTTGCTACCTGCGCCCCCAACAACAGCAACACGAATAGCGGACTCGCCAACTAGGCGCGCGTCGCTTCGCGCAGGGTGGGGGCGTCGTGGCGAGCCGTCGCGGACGCGGTCGGTTCCGCGGACCCGGCAGCCTGGCGCGGCGTCGCCCGGCATCCTTGGCGTGCACGCCGACGGCGGCGGCCGCAGCACGGATGGGGCGTCACCTGGCGGCGCGTCCTGTACTTCTACCGCGGGCTGCTGATATAGACTCCCCCGAAAACGCTGGAGGACTTGCCCTGATCTGGGAAAAGGACCCTCAGCGACAAGCTGATGCGCAACCAGTTCGGCGAGGGCAGCACGCTGGCGCCGCGCGGAGACACGCTCTTGCACGTCTGGGACCAGATCGGCGGCCAGTCGTTCGTCGTTGCCCGCGACAAGCGCACTGCATCGCGGAGAGCTGACGCGCCGGAACCGGCTCGCGGGCGTCCTGGCGGCGCCCCGGCGGCAGGAGCGAGCCCGTGGCGGGAATTGCCTTGATTGGCAGATTGCTGGGCCATTACGAGGTCGTCGAGCTGCTCGGTGCAGGCGGCATGGGCGAGGTGTACCTGGGGCGGGACCCCCGCCTCGGCCGCAACGTGGCGATCAAGGTGCTGCCGGCCGAGTTCGCCACCAGCCCGGAGCGGCTGGCGCGCTTCGAGCAGGAAGCGCGGGCGGCGGCGGCGCTCAATCACCCCCACATCGCCGCGGTGTACGACGTCGGCAGCGAGGGCGACGTCCACTTCATCGTGCAGGAGCACCTGCAAGGGCAGAGCCTGCGGCAGCGGCTCGATCGAGGGGCGCAGCCGCTTACCGAGGCGCTCTCGCTGGCGATCGAGGTGGGCGAAGCGCTGGCCGCGGCGCACAAGGCCGGGATCATCCACCGCGATCTGAAACCCGACAACATCTTCGTGACCGAAGAGGGGCACGCCAAGATCCTCGACTTCGGCCTCGCCAAGCTCACCGAGGTTGCCGCGGCCGGCGGCGCCGCGGTGTCGAGGTCGCCGACGGTGCTGGGCACGGTGGCGGGGCAGGTAATGGGCACGGCCGGCTACATGTCGCCGGAGCAGGTGCACGGCGATGCCGGCATCGACCAGCGTGCCGACCTGTTCGCCTTCGGCTGCGTCCTCTACGAGATGGCGGCCGGCAGGCGCGCCTTCGGCGGCGAGACGGTGCTCGATACGCTGCACGCGATCGCCCGCACCGAGCCGCGGCCGCTCGCCGAGATCAAGCCCAACCTGCCGGCGGAGCTGCAGCGCATCCTGCGCAAGTGCCTGGCCAAGGATCGCGGCGCGCGCTACCAGGCGGCTGCAGACCTGATCGTGGATCTGCGCGCCCTCGCCGGCGAGGTGGAGTCCGGGACCGCGGGGAGCATCGAGCACGCGCCCGCCGCGCCGGCGCCGCCGGCGGCCGTGGGGCGCTCCTGGAGCCGCACGGGGCTGGCGCTGCTGGCGACGCTCCCGGCCCTCGCGGCCGCGCTGATCGTCGGATCCGTGGCGTGGTGGACGCTGCGTCCGCCGCCTGCCGACCCGATCCGCTTCGAGATCGGCGATCCTCCCTTCGCGGACTCAGAAGGCAACGGCGTGCTCGTATCGCCGGACGGACGGCTCATCGTGTTCGGCGCCATTCCCGCAGAAGGCACGGGGCCCGCCGTCCACGTCAGGTCGGTCGACGCGACCGAGGTCCGCCGCTTGTCGGAGGTCGACGCCTGGGCCTATCCATTCTTTTCGCCCGACGGCGAGTGGCTGGCGTTCCGCCGCGGCGCGGATCTCGTCAAGGCGCCCGTTGCCGGCGGCTCGCCATCCCTGATTCACGCGCTGCCCGAGGCCACCTTCGTCCGCACCTTTCAAGGGGGCTGTTGGTCCGCGGACGGCTGGATCCTGTTCTCCTCGGGTGGGGCTCTCTACCGGGTCCCCGATGACGGCAGCGAGGCGCCTCGGTTGGTGGTCGAGCCCGACGCACAGCTCGGCGAGCTGCGCCATCCGGACCTGCTTCCCGACGATCGCGCGGCGCTCGTGACGCTGTGGGGCGGCAGCACCGCCAGCGCCCGCATCGGCGTCGCCGACCTGGACACCGGCGTGGTACGCGACCTGCGCATCGACGGCAGCGATCCCCAGTACCTGCCGACCGGCCACCTGGTGTGGGTGCGCGACGACACGCTGCTGGCGGCGCCGTTCGATGCCGCCGCCCGCGAGGTCACCGGGTCCCGCGTCCGCGTGCAGGACGGAATCGAGGTGGGACCCGCAGGGCCCGGCAAGCTCGGCATCTCGCGGAGCGGCACCCTCGCCTACAGCTCCGTCGGGGCCTCGGCCGACTTCTCGCTCGTTTGGATCGATCGCGCCGGCAACCGGGAGCCCCTCCTGACGGAGGTCGGCGATCAGATCTGGACCCCGCGCCTGTCGCCGAACGGGCGCCGGATCGCCATGGGGCTCGGTCCTGGGGCGTTGGGCGCGCAGGTGTGGATCTACGAGATCGAGCACGCGACGCTCAATCCGCTCACCACCGCGAACGAGAGCAGCATGGCCAACTTTCCACTGTGGACTGCGGACGGGACGGCGCTCCTGTACACCTCTACCACCTCCGGGCCCCTCGCCATCCATCGGAAGCGGGCCGACTTCACCGGTGAGCGCGAGCTGCTCATCCAGGGGACCCCGGGGGTGTTCGCGTCGTCGTTGACCCCGGACGGCAAGCAGCTAGCGATGATGACCGGGGACTACCCCACTACGCTGGGCATTTCCATCGCCAGCCTCACCGCCGGCGCCGAGCCGCGCGCCTGGGTCGACGAGTCGTTCAACGAGATGACGCCGATGATCTCGCCCGACGGTCTCTGGCTGGCCTACGTTTCCAACGTCTCGGGCGAGAATCAGGTCTACGTCAGGCCATTCCCCGGCCCGGGGGTGCGTATCCAGGTATCGAACGACGGCGGCACCGAGCCGCGCTGGGCGCCCCACGGCCGCGAGCTGTTCTATCGCAGAGGAGCAACGATGACCGCGGTGGAGGTCTCGGCGAAGGCGGAATTCGACCTCGGCGCCCGCACGCCGTTGTTCGTCAACGAGCGCGCGATCGATGACCCGTGGTGGGTCAACTACGACATCGACGCCGATGGCCAGCGCTTCCTGATGGCCGAGAGGGGCAGCGGCCAGGTGGCGCGCGGCGGCATCGTCGTCGTCGTCAATTGGTTCGAGGAGCTGAAGCGGCGCCTGCCGGCAGGTCGCTAGCGACGGCCATCCGGTCGCACATGGCTGATCGAGGACGAAGCGGAGTGCGAGCATCAACGCCGACCGGATAGGCATGCCAGCCGCAGGTGGCATGCAGCTGCCGCCGACGTCCGCTGCAGATCACGCGGGTTCCAGGAGGCGCCAGCCGCCCAGAGAGGCGCGTATGCCTTGAAGGTCCTCTTGTGGCGCTTGTGCGCGTCGACCTCTCCCTACAATTATGTAGAGACAAGGCCGGATGGGAGCGAACAACGATGCCGCGCGCGTACACACGTTGAAGTCGCGCCTTACTTCCACATCTCGCGGCTCGATTTGGTCGGAACACCTAGACCGTTGAGCCGAGGAGTCAGGCAATGAAACGCAGAATGAGGGGGGCTGCCCTCCTCGTCGCGTTGATTGGAGCGCTCGTCGCTTTCGTCGGGCTTGTGGCGTCCGCGCAGGAACGGGTCGGTGACGTCAGACCAGGCAAGGTGCCAATCCCTCGGCGGATTGGCGACACACTCTGGGTTTCCTCAGATGAGTTGGTAGGCAGGATGGGAGGGCCCGATGCATGGCGAGTTCCCGACATCGGAGCAGCGTTCCAGGGCATGCTGGAGGCACAGCGCCATCGCCCGAGTGGGAATTGCCTGGAGCTATCCGGGGCCTCATATGAGCATTCGCGCACTCCGGAGACCTTCGAAGACTTTGTCGTTGCCGCCCGTGTCATTGTCCGAGGGAAAGTCACGGGTGCCGCAGGCGGCTTCTACAGGGCCACCGCTGCGGGACTGCTGATTCAGGTCGAGGTTACCGAATGGATCAAACGGGCTGATGATTTCCCCCAGACGTCTTTCATCCACTTCTTCTACCCCGTTGGGGATTTTAGCGTCGGTGACGTCCACATCTGCGCCCGGCAAAGAGGCTGGCCCGTGCCGCCAGCCCTTGGGGATGACGTCCTCCTTTTTCCAAGGGGCCACTATCCTCCAAGCCAGTTGGTTCACATCGCGATGGACGGCAACGAGCTGGTTACAGGCAACGACCTCGCCGTTCGTTATGCTTCCCCGCTGTCGGGGTTTGAAGAGTTTCGGAAGGCCCTCAACATCGACGATGTCGTCGCGCAAATGGCTGTGGTGCTGTTGGCGGTTGGGGAAGGCGACGGAACGGCCATCGGCGCCAAAGCGATCCGGAACTGAACTCCCTGGAGCGATGCTCGCGGTGCAAGCACTCCGCCCGCGGCTTCGTTGTAAGCTCGGGCCATGTGCGGGCGATTCACGCTGACGTCGCCGATCGACGAGGTGGCCGAGTACTTCCGGGTGCTCGAGGGCGGTTGGCCGGAGACCGCCGCGCGGCCGCCGCGCTACAACATCGCGCCGACCCAGCCGGTCGCCTGCGTGCGGCAGCCGGCGGAGGGCGGCCGCGAGATCGTCGAGATGCGCTGGGGGCTGATTCCCTACTGGGCCGAGGACCCGGCGATCGGCAACCGGATGATCAATGCCCGCGCCGAGACGCTGGCGACCAGATCGGCGTACAAGGAGCCCTTCCGCCGCCGCCGCTGCCTGGTGGTCGCCGACGGTTTCTACGAGTGGCGCAAGATGCCCGGCGGCAAGCAGCCCTACTATGTATACATGGCCGATGAGAAGCCGTTCGGCTTCGCCGGCCTCTGGGACCGCTGGCGGCCCCGGGCCGGCGGCCTCGAGGGGCTCGGCGATCCGCAGCGCCCCGCCGAGCAGCTATCGGCCGAGGGCAAGCTCGAGTCTTGCGCGATCGTTACCGGCGAGCCCAACGAGCTGCTCGAGCCGATCCACGACCGCATGCCGGTCATCGTCGCGCCCGAGCACTGGGACGCCTGGCTCAACCCCGAGCTCGACGAGCCCGAGTCCCTACAGGAGATCCTGCGCACCTACCCCGCCGAGCGCATGCGCGCCCACCCGGTCAGCACCCACGTCAACAAGCCGGCGAACGACGACCCCGAGTGCATTCGCCCGCTGGCGAAGCTGAAGATCAAGCGCCCCGACGAGGCTACGCCGACGGCAGATGAAGCGACGCAAGGCAATCTTTTCTAGCCCGCAACCCCCGCCACGATCCGCCAGACCTGGGCCACCACGAAGCAGATGGCCAGGCCCATCGCCACCGGCAGCAGCGAGGCGACCGCCGTCCACTTGGCGCTGCCGGTCTCCTTGTAGATCGTGTAGATGGTCGTCGAGCAGGGGTTGTGCACCAGGCTGAACAGCATCAGGTTCACCGCCATCAGGAGGGTGAAGCCGCCGGCCTGCAGGACTTGGGCGGTGGCGGTGGTGCTGTCGAGCTCGAACATGATCCCGGCGCCGTCGGTAAAGCCCGCCATGCCGGTGACCAGCACGGTGAGCATCAGGATCGTCGGGATGACGATCTCGTTGGCCGGGATCGCCACGACGTAGGCGAGCAAGATGATGCCGCTGAGGCCGATCAGCACGCCGAGCGGATCGAGCAGGCCGACGAGGTGATGGGCGAGGCTGACGTCGGCGACCTCGATGTTGGAGATCAGCCAGATCACCGCCCCGGCCGGCAGCGCGAAGACGATGGCGCGCCAGAGCACGTAGATCGTCCGGTCGATCAGCGACGTGTACAGCGTCTGTAGCACCCGCGGCGGCCGGTACGGCGGCAGCTCGAGGTGGAAGGTCGAGACCTCGCCGCGCAAGATCGTCCGCGACAGGAACCACGAGGTCATGAACGACAGCAAGATGCCGAGCACCGCCACCGAGACCACCGCGAGCGCCGACAGGAAGCCGCCCAGGTAGGCCGGCGCCAGCGACCCGATGAAGATCGAGGCGATCAGGATCTGGGTCGGCCAGCGGCCGTTGCAGAGCGAGAAGTTGTTGGTGATGATCGCGATCAGCCGCTCGCGCGGGCTGTCGATGATGCGGGTGGCGATCACGCCGGCGGCGTTGCAGCCGAATCCCATCACCGCGGTGAGCGCCTGCTTGCCGTGGGCGCCGGCGCGGCTGTAGCTGCGGTCGAGGTTGAAGGCGACCCGCGGCAGGTAGCCGAAGTCCTCCAGCAGCGTGAACATCGGGAAGAAGATCGCCATCGGCGGCAGCATGACGCTGATCACCCAGGCGGTCGCCAGATACATGCCGTCGATGAAGAAGCCCGAGATCCACCACGGGACCCCGAGGCTGGCGGCGCCGTCGCGCAGCCACACCCAGACGTTGTCGATCAGCAGCGTCGCCAGCATCCCCGAGGGGACGTTGGCGCCGGCGATCGTGATCCAGAAGACCAGCGTCAGCAGCGCCAGCATGATCGGGATGCCGAACGTGCGGCTGGTCACCAGCCGGTCGATGGTGCGGTCGAGGTCGAAGCGCGGCTGCTCGTCGGAGCGGGTGACGGCGCGACTTTCGAGGCGGGCGGCCTCGGTGTAGATCCCCTCCATCAGCGCCTGGTGGAAATCGGGACCCACCTGCCAGCGCAGCTCCGAGGCGAGCGCGAGGATGGCCTCGGCGTCGGGCTCGTGATCCGCTTTCTCGCCGGCCGGCTCGGAGAAATCGTCGCGCAGGTGCAGCAGCTCGCCGGAGCGCACCGCCTCGAAGAGCCGCTCGTCGCCGTCCAGCAGGCGCAGCGCCACCCACTGCTGGTTCGGCAGCCCCGGGAGCTCCTCCTCGATCTTGGCGACAAGGGTGGTCACAGCGCGCCGCAGCTGCGGCGAGCGACCGCCGACCCGCAGCGGCTTGCAGACGACCGCTCCGGAGGCGACCTCGCTGATCGCCTGGATCAGCTCGTCGAGCCCCTTGTCGTAGCGCGCCGCGGTCGGCACCACCGGCACGCCGAGATCGCGCGCCAGCCGCCGGTGATCCACCGTCAGCCCGCGGCGCTCGGCCTCGTCGATGAGGTTGAGGCAGATCACCACCCGGTCGGTGATCTCCAGGACCTGGAGCGCCAGGTTGAGGTTGCGCTCCAAGCGGGTGGCGTCGACGACGACCACGGTGACGTCGGGCTTGCCAAAGAGAATGAAGTCGCGGGCGATCTCCTCGTCGAAGCTGGTGGCCAGCAACGAGTAGGTGCCCGGCAGGTCGACGAGCTTGTAGTCGCTGTCGCCGGCGTGGAAGCCGCCCTCGGCGCGGGCCACCGTCTTGCCCGGCCAGTTGCCGGTGTGCTGGCGCAGGCCGGTCAGGGCGTTGAAGACCGTGCTCTTGCCGGTGTTGGGGTTGCCGGCGAGGGCGACGACGAAGTCCCAGTTCTCCATGTCGACGCCGAGCTTGCGCAGGTTGGCGAGGTTGTGGACCGGGCAGCCGGCACAGCCCTGCTGCGTTTGCTGCGTGGACGCGCTCATGCGGCGGCCCCTCCTTCGGCCTCGTTCTCGCCGGGGCGGCGGATCTGGATCCAGTCGGCCTGCTGGCGGCGCAGCGCGATCACCGCGCCGCGGATGCGATAGCCGGTCGGATCGCCGCCGGGCCCCTGCAGCTCGGCCGTGACGACGGTCCCGGGGATCAGCCCCAGGTCCATCAGCCGGCGGCGCTCGGCGCCGCGGCAACCCGCCGAGATCCCGACCACCGTGCCCTGCTGGCCGGGCGACAACGCCGACATGCGGTCGGCGGCGACCTTGATCGCCTGCCCCTCCGGCAGCGCCGTGATCGAGACGTTGTCCGCCACCACCGGCGCCAGGCTGTGCTCGCGGCCGTCGGCCTCGAAGCGAACCGCTTCGCGGCCGCTGGCCAGCACGCGCACCTGCATGCCGACGCTCAGGCCGTTGTCGACGAGCTGCCGGTAGACGCTCTCCGGCTCGTCCTCGAGGTGGGAGATGCGGCCGACGTCGCCGGCCTCGAGGTCGCTGAGCGGCCGCCCGCGGTGCGGGCGCAGCTCGCCGCTCGCGGTCGGAATCGGATCGCCGTGGGGGTCGTAGCGAGGATGCCCGTGGCGCGCCGCCATGGCCTCGGCCTCCTCGGCGGAGGTCGTGTGCTCGCGGCGATCGGCCTCGCGGTGCCAGGCGGCGGCATCCATTCCGGTATCCTCGGAGAGATGGTGCTCCCAGAGCCGGTGGACGCGGATGATCTGCAGCGCCTGGGCGCGCCCCTCCTCGGTGAGCCGGTACTCGCCGGCCTCCGAGTCCACGAGGCCGAGCTGCTGGAGCCGCTGCAGCAGCCTGACGGCGCGCTTGTCGGAGATGCCCAGCGCGCCGGTCAGCCCGTGGAGCGTTCCGGTGAGCTGGCGGTACTCGCAGTCGAACAGGTACTTGAGGGCGTCCTCGGAAAGGACCCGGTCCGAGGCGCGCAGCACGTGCTCCCAGCGCCAGTACAGGCCGCGCACCGGCCACAACAGCAGCGCCATGGCGCCGCCGAGCACCACCGCCACCGTCAGCGCGACAACCGGATCGACCATGGAAACCACCTCGTTCAGCGTGAACTCGCCGTCGGTCAGGCCGATGTCCGGATCATGACCGGATCGACCGTGGGAAAACCACCTCGTTAGCAACCACTTGAGAAGCCGACAGCCCGACGATTTTTCAGATACTGCGAAGCTCAATTTTGAGTATACTAAACCTCATGGGTAATGTCAGCTTCTTCTCCACCCTCTGGAACATCGTCGCCGAAGCCGCCCCCTTCCTGCTGCTCGGCTTCGTCGCCGCCGGCCTGTTTCGCGCCCTGATCCCCGAGCGGCAGGTCTTCCGCCTGCTCGGCCAGGACGGCTTCCGCCCGGTGCTGCTGGCCTCGCTGATCGGCGTGCCGCTGCCTCTGTGCTCGTGCTCGGTGATCCCGGCGGCGACCGCGCTGCGGCAGAGCGGCGCGAGCCGCGGGGCGACGACGTCATTTCTGATCTCCGCGCCGGAGACCGGGGTCGACTCGATCAGCATCACCTGGGCGCTGATGGATCCGATCATGACGGTGACCCGGCCGGTGGCGGCGTTCGCCACCGCCCTGCTGACCGGCGCAGCGATCAACCGGCTGGCGGATCCCGACGCGGGGCGCGCCGCGGCCGGCGGTGCGCCGGCGGATCCCGCAAGGCAGCTCGGCCCCGCGAGCAGCACCATGGCGGATGGCCCCGCGGCGCGGGGAACGCCACCGAATGCCCCTGTCCTCCCCGCGAACGGCCCCGCCGACGACTGCTGCTCGCCGTGCTGTGCCGAGCCCGAGCCGACGACTGCCGCGGACGCCGCGACCACCGCTGCCATCGCCGCCCCTGATGACCCGCGAGCGAGCCCGGGGACCGATGATCGGCGGTCCGGCGGAGCCGTTCGCGATCGACGGGCCGCCGCCGCCGACGGCATCCGCTACGCGTTCGGCCCCCTGCTCGACGACCTGGCCCCCTGGCTGGCGCTCGGCTTTGCCCTGGCGGCGATCATCGCCGTCCTGGTGCCCGACGGCTTGCTGACCGCCGTTCCGGCGGGCTGGATCTCCGCCACGCTCATGATGCTGGTCGCCACCCCGGTGTACGTCTGCGCCGCCGCGGCGACGCCGATCGCCGCCGCCCTGATTCTCAAGGGCCTCGACCCGGGGGCCGCTCTCGTGCTGCTGCTGGTCGGCCCGGCGACCAACGTCACCACCATGCTGGTCGTCCTCCGCTTCATGGGGAAGAAGGTGCTGGCCGTCTACCTCGCCGGCGTGACCGCGTCCGCCCTGGCTTTCGGCTTCGCGATCAACGCGCTGTACGCGGGCCTCGGGATCGACCTGGCGGCGCTGATCACCCTCACCGAGGCCGGCGGGACCTCGGTGCTGCAAACCATCGCCGCCATCGTCCTGCTGGCGCTTCTCGCCGCCAGCCTCTGGCGGCGGCTCTCGGCGCGACGGACTGCACGTGAAGCCGCGGTCACCCCCATGATACGGTGAGAATTGAACGTCATTGAGGTTTCGACGGAACTCGAGGCATACGAGAGAGGGCGCGATGACCTTCTGGAAGCAGACAGACCCAGCGAGGCTTCCGCCTGGAGACAGACAGACCCGGCGAGGCTGCCGCCAGCATCGCGGCCAAGGGAGGATCCGATGACGAAACACCGATGTGGACGCGTCGTCTGCGCCGTCGCCGGCATGCTGGCGATGCTCGCGCCCCTCCACGTGTCGGCCGCGCAGTTCCCCACCGATCCGGCCGAGGCGATGCGCACCTACGAGAACGTCGAGCCCGACGAATGGGAAGATGGCCCGGTCGAGTACCTGTTCCTGAGGAGCGAGCGCGACATCTGGAACGATCTCGAGACCGACGAGCAGAAGCGCCGCTTCATCCGCTGGTTCTGGGAGCGCCGCGACGAGGACCTGCGGGACGACCGCAATCCCTTCATGGAGGACTTCTATACGCGGGTGGCCGAGGCCAACCGGCGCTTTTCGGGCTTCCCGCGCGCCTGGAAGTCGGACCGTGGTCGTGTCTGGTGCGTCCTCGGACGACCCGGCAACATCAAGCAGGACGTCGCCACGGAGCTGGAGATCTGGACGTACCACACCTACGGCGGCATCCTGCAGTCGGTCAGCGCCATGGGCGAGCTGCAGATCGCCTTCGTGCGGGCCGACACGGCGACATGGATGATCTACGGGGGGGTCGGCCCCGGAGCGTGGCCGCCCTACGTGCTGCAGGCGATCGACATCGTCAACCAGGCGCTGATCGCCAACCCGGAGCTCGAGTTCAGGAAGTAAGGGCTCGCGGGCGAGCGGCGGGCCGGCCGCATAGAATGACCGCTCGGCGCCGACGTCACGACGCGCCATCACCCTGAGGATGCCTGATGATGAGACTTCTCGTACCCCTGATCGTCGCGGCGCTCGCCGTCGCCGGCAGCGCCTGCAGCTCCTCGAGCACCGGCCCCGCCGGCACACCCGAGACGCTCGAGGAGCGCGCCAGCTACGCGATCGGCTTCAGCGCCGGGCAGAGCTTCACCGAGCAGGGCGCGGAGATCGACGTCGACCGGCTCGTGCAAGGCTTGCGCGACGCCCTCGAGGGCGCCGAGCCGGCGCTGGCGGCCGAGCAAATGCAGGCGACGATGATGGAGTACCAGCAGGCGATGGCGGCCGCCGCCGACGTGCGCGCCGAGGAGCTGGGTCGGGCCAACATCGCGGCCGGCGAGGCCTTCCTGGCCGAGAATGCCGCCCGGGAGGGCGTGACCGTTCTTCCCAGCGGCCTGCAGTACGAGGTCGTCGAGCAGGGCGACGGGCCGTCGCCGACCGCCACCGACGAGGTCACCGTCCACTACGAGGGACGGTTCCTCGACGGCACGCCGTTCGACAGCTCTCATGATCGGGGGGTGCCCGCGACGTTCCGGCTCAACGCCGTGATCCCCGGCTGGACGGAGGGCGTCCAGCTCATGCAGGTCGGTTCGACCTACCGATTCTTCATCCCCGGCCCGCTGGCCTACGGGCTGACGCCGCCGCCGAACTCCCCCATCGAGCCCAACGCGACGCTGATCTTCGACGTCGAGCTGCTGGCGATCAACGGCCAGTCCTGATCCGCTTGCCGGCGCCCGGCGGCGTGGCCCATTCCCGGACGATGGATCGAGATTCAGCCAGATTTCGAGGCGAAGCTCGTGCCGGAGGAACTGCGCATCGAGAGTCCCTTCTGAAGGGAATCCGCGAAGAGCACGCTAGCCGCGCGCCGGCGCGCGACTACCGCTCGATGGCGGCCAGCATGTCGGCGTTGGAGTCGTACTTGAACTCGTCGACGCCGCGCTCGGCGGCGATCTCGGCCTCCGCCTCCAGCACCTTGGGCAGGTGCTCCTTGACGACCACCGGCTTGTCGAGCGCTGCCAGGCGGTCCTTCAGCGGCTGGGTGTCGATGGTCTCCGCCGGGCCGGCGCCCTCCAGGTACCGAGCGATCGCCTTGGCCCCGTTGGTGCCGTCCTTGCGCGCGGCGCCGACCAGCCCCTCGCTGGCCTTGCGCGCCCAGCCGGCCAGGAAGATCTTCGAGAGGTCGCGCTCGCCCTCCGGGTCGGAGGCCTCGTACGAGAGCTCCTCGACCGGATAGCGGGGCTCGGGGTTCTTGGCGAACTCGTTCCACTCCATCGGCAGGCCGAACTCCTCGTCGACCTTGTCGCCGATACAGAAGACGACGGTGTCGCAGTCCATGACCGTGACGTTGCCGGTGCTCCGCGCCTTCAGGTAGCCGTCGACGTCCTCCAGGTAGGTCTCCTCGACCTCGATGCCGGTGCACTTGCGGTCGTCGCCGACGATCCTCTTGGGCGAAGTGAAAAAACGGAAGTAGAAGCGCGTGTCGCTGACCGGCTCGAGGCCCTTCTCGACGCCGTCGAGAAAGACCGCCTTGGCGGCGTCGATGTCCTGGCCGACCGCCGCCATCTTCGGCACGCAGCGTGCCCACTCCTCCTTGAAGTCCTGCAGATCGAGGTTCTTGGCGAAGATCTGGTACTCCTTGTTGGTGAACTTCGCCTCGGCGGGGCCGCGGCGGGCGATGGCGCAGACCTCCTTGGTGTGCAGGTCGCGCACCGTCCAGTGGGCAATGTCGCACATGACGTTGCCGACCCCGACGAGGATCACCTTGTCGCCCATCTTGTAGTCGCGCTCGCTGAACGGCGGCAGGTGGTTGTAGTGGTAGACGAGGTCCTTGGCGTGATAGACGCCCTCCAGCTCCTCGCCCGGCAGCCCCAGCCACTTGGTGCCCTGCGCCCCGACGGTCACCAGCACCGCCTGGAAGCCGAGGTCGAGGAGGTCCTGCAGGCTCAGGTCGCCGTTCTCGCCGACGACGACGTTGCCGAAGTACTCGATGTTCGGGGTGTCGAGGATCGAGTTGAACTGCTTGCGCAAGCCGCCCTTCATCTTCAACTTGTTGTGGAAGATGCCGTACTCGGCCAGGCCGCCGGGCTTGATATCGCGGTTGAAGATGCAGACGTGGGCGCCGTCCTCCGCCAGCTGGCGGGAGGCGTAGAGCCCGGCCGGGCCGGCGCCGACGACAGCGACGAGGTACTTGGCATCATTCTCGGTGGCAGACAAGAACATCCTCCCGAATCGAAGCAGAAGATTGCAGCGCGATAGGCCGGAAACGATGTGCCGCTGGCGGGCGCCGAACGCGACGAGAAAACCCACCCGATTATACTAGGCAGCGGCCGCGGCGAAAGCTCGCGTTGCCGGCGCCTACGGCCCGCGAGCGGTCTCGCGCTCGCCGCCATGGAACGCTTGCGCGCGGCCTCGCGCGCGGCGCCAGCCGAAGGTCGCGCCGCCTGCTACCCTCTCGATTTTCCACCTCCTCACCTCTCTTCCTCCCGCGCGAAGCTCATGGGATCCGTGTACGACGAGCCGGGACCCGCTGTGCCCGAGACCGCCCCGCCCGGCGACCTCTGGCGCGAGCTCCGCGACGCGATGCGGGGCGTCCAGCACGACTACACCCGCGGGCCGGTGGGCCGCGCCGTGCTGCTGCTGGCGGTCCCGATGGTGATCGAGACCCTCGCCGAGTCGATCTTCGCCGTCGTCGACGTGTTCTTCGTCGCCCGCCTGGGCGCCTGGGCGGCGGCCACCGTCGGGCTGACCGAGTCGATGCTGACGATCATCTACACGCTGGCGATGGGGCTGTCGATCGGCGTCACCGCGATGGTGGCCCGACGGATCGGCGAGAAGGACCCCGAGGCGGCGGCGCGCACCGCCGTCCAGGCGATCATCCTCGGGCTCGCGGTGGCGACGGTGGTCGGCCTGCTCGGCGGCATCTACGCCCCGCAGCTACTGGGGCTGATGGGCGCCGACCCGGTCATCGTCGCGCAGGGCGTCCCGTACACCCGCATCATGCTGGCGGGCAACGCCACGGTGCTGCTGCTCTTCCTGATCAACGCCGCCTTCCGCGGCGCCGGCGACGCCGCGATCGCCATGCGGGTGCTGTGGATCGCCAACGCCATCAACGTGGTGCTCGACCCGGCGCTGATCTTCGGCTGGGGGCCGTTCCCCGCCCTCGGCATCCAGGGCGCGGCGATCGCCACCAACATCGGCCGCGGCACCGCGGTGCTCGTGCAGCTCTGGCTGCTGGCCCGCGCCGGCGGCCGCCTGTCGGTCGCCCGGCGGCACCTGGAGGTCGTCCCGTCGATGATGTGGCGGCTGTGGCGCCTCTCGGCCACCGGCACGTTCCAGATCTTCGTCAGCGTCGCCAGCTGGATCGGCCTCGTCCGCATCCTCGCCGGCTTCGGCGCCGAGGTGCTGGCCGGCTACACGATCGGCATCCGGCTGATCATCTTCGCGCTGCTGCCGAGCTGGGGGGTGAGCAACGCGGCCGCCACCATGGTCGGGCAGGCGCTGGGCGCCGGCAAGCCGGAGCGCGCCGAGCGGGCGGTGTGGATCGCCGGCTTCTACAACATGCTCTGCCTCGGCAGCGTCGGCGTCGTGTTCTGGATCTTCGCGCCGCAGATCGTCGCCTTCTTCGCCGGCGCCGCGGGCGTCGCCGGGGCGGCGGCGGGCGCCGGGGCCGCCGATGCCGCGGGCGCCGCGGGTGCCGGTGGCGCCACGGCTACCGGTGGCGCCGCCGGAGTCGCCGGCGCCGCCGCCATCGCGCTGGCCGACGAGACCGCCGCGGTGATCGCCTGGGGCGTCCAATGCCTGCGCATCGTCACCCTCGGCTTCCCGCTGTTCGCCTACGGCATGGTGCTGACCCAGTCGTTCAACGGCGCCGGCGACGCCTGGACGCCGACCTACATCAACCTGTTTTGCTTCTGGTGCTTCGAGCTACCGGCCGCCGCCCTCCTGGCCTACACCGCCGGCTGGGGCCCCACCGGCGTGTTCGTCGCCATGACCATCTCCTTCGCCTCGCTAGCCGTCGTCAGCGGCGTCATCTTCCGGCGCGGCCGCTGGAAGGAGAAGGTGGTGTAGCAGGCCACCTGGCGGTGGTGGGTTGCCGATCAACAGCTGCCCAGGCAGCCGAGAAACCCTAGCAGCCCGTGGCGAAAGTCGGTTTCAGGACGCAGGCGACCGCGCCACGGACGAAGGCGATCTTTTGCGGAACAAGTGTCGTAGGATGCCAGCGACGCGATGAATGGCCGATCCGAGCCCTCCGAGCGGCTGGAGTAGGCACTGTGAGGTCGTCGTCAACGTCGCCGCGGGCGCCTGCAGGCCCTTCGGGGTGCCGGCCCCATACAGGTGGCGGCGCCCTGCGGCGCGCTGCATCCAGTTCCCCGGGAGTGGGGGCACGTTTCTTGGCCATCGGGGTTCATGCTTCCGTGATCATGTACTTGACGCAGGGTCGCGAATTAGCTATCCTCACGCTAAATTCAGTCTCTTGGGGGAGGGTTCATGAATCGTTATCGATTGGTCGTGCTGCTATATATAGTTGGCATCCTTGTGCTCGGAGGTTTTGAAGTCGCGCTTGCTCAGGGTGTCATTCCAGCGAGCGCCGGCACCATTTATGCGTGTTACGTGGATCATCATAACGCTGGCGAAACTAGCGGTCAGCTGCGAGTCGTAAGCGATCCTACAAAGTGCCGTGCCAACGAAAGGCTGCTGAACTGGAGCCAAGGCCCATCCGGTTCGGTGTTCGTCCGATGGGGAAATGAAACCGCGCCTCCGGGTACCAGCCTTGTCTATAATGGGTTCGCCTTCAACTCTCACCACACCCACCATGGGGGCAGCACCACTTTGTGCCTGGCTTCGGCGGAATCCGGGGACCCTTTGGGTCATAACGGAGACCTTCTCTACAGCGCTCAGACTGCGTCTAGTAATTTACCGCCGGGCATTCTGTCATCGAAAAAGCTCAAATGCGCTGTCGTTTTCGCTGGAGGGCCAACGGTTCTCATGTGGGGCTCATCGCGGGCACCTGAAGGATGGGACGTCGCATACGCAGGTTACGCCATGTCTGGACACTTTACGTTCTCTAACCCCGCAGAGCGCATCTGCGTTGATAGTGCGGATTTCGACGGGAGTGTTTCCAGTTCCTCCTCTGAGTCCATTTATTTCGGGACCAGGTTACACTCGACTTCCGGTCTCGACGCATATCAACCTGGAACAGCTGTGCCATGCGCAGTATTAGTCAAACAATGAAAGACACAACGCTGCGCGGCCGCTACAATAGACTACAGGTCGTTTCCTCACTTCTTTCCGTCGTGCCCGTTGTGTCGTTGTGGTTCACTGCTCGTCGGCCCTTGCTTCGGCGGTCCGGGAGATGTTGGTAGGCGACGGGAAGGCTCCGGAGCTTCGCCGCAGAAGCCGCACGGCTCCGCCTGGTCGAGTTCCTCGAGGGAGTGGTTCATCGCCGCGGTGTCGATCGTCAGACTGCTCGGTGAGGTCTCTCAACTTCGGATCGGCCCGCGCGCCCATGATGTTCTCGCACAGGCCCGCATGCGGGTACTTGCTGAACAGGCCGTTCACGATTGGGCTGGCGCCGACGGAATCCGGAGGCCACGACAATTGCTGGGGGCGGAAACGGTGGTGATCCAGTTCCACCTCAGCGCGAATGACTGGTCGGCTGTGAGGGCCGAGCTTGTTGTTCCTTCTTCGCGTGCATACCGAGATCGAATACAGTCGCGTCCCAGGTGTACCCGGCGATCAAGGCCTTCTGGAAGGTATCGGGCTGCTCGCCGACAAAGGCCACGATGAGAACCGCCACAACGAGCGAAAACACACCGGTCGCCACGTGCGGTCGAAACGTTGCCCAGGTGGCGGATTCCCGAAACGTTCTCGGAGGCTTGGGCAAAAACGCCCTGATGAGCGGGAGAACTACGCTGATCGCGATGCCCATGGCCACGCTTAGATAAATGCCGAACGTCATTCGTCGCCTCCTTGGCTGTGACCTGCTCCTTCGGCGTGTCTCGAGCCCGAATACCACATCGCCAACGCCTCTGTATACCGCCCGGAGTGACCCACCCAGAAGAATGCAGCCCTGCGTTGCGCGAGGATTCACTCCTCCTCGAAGCCGCGGCTGATCCGGAAGACGTGTCCGTCCGGATGGCGAACGTGCATCTCGCGAACGTTCCACGGCATGTCGGTCGGCGGCCATGTGACCTCGATCCCCTGCTCGACGCAGTGCTGATGGACGGCGTCGACGTCATCGACCCAGATCGACATCCAGACCCCCTTGTCGGCGCCGTCGTCACCCTCCGGGCCGAACGTCGCCGGTAGCGCGCTCCTGCCGCGCCCACCCTGGCCGTTCTCGCACAGGAAGATCTCGCACGTGCCGGAGCAGACGCCCCCGAAACTCGGCGGATCACCCCAATCCCAGCCCTTCTTCCACCCCAGCTTCTCGAACCACGCGAAGCTCCGCTGAATGTCCGAGACGTTCAGAATCGGCGTCAATCCCTTGGCGAGCATGCTTCTCCATCCCTCCCGACTGGGCCAACTCCCTACCAACGAACATTCAGATTGACGGCGGCGCGCCGCCGATTCGGCCATGGCGCTGATATTTGATGACCCACCGATAGCGACATGTTCGGAGCCTCGTACAGTGTGGTACGCCCGACGACGAGGGCGTCAACGCCGACCCCAATCGCGGTGTAGATGCCGGTCGAGAACAGAACAAGCGCGGCACGCGTGCCGGGACACCCACCGCCTGGATCATCCCCGGGGCAGTCGGAAATGCCGCCGGCGACGAGCCCTATCCCAAGACCCACCAGCGCTCCAATGAGCGCCCCGTTGCGCAGCGAGTCGCCCCGCCTTTGGATTCGCCTGACGTCAGCAGCCTCGAAGCGCAGTTCGGCACCATCGACCAGAAGGTCGAGCGAGTCAGCGTTCAGACGGAGGAACCTGCCTGAGGTTTCGACTCCCGTATCATCGAGCACGTAGACCGTCGAGAGCCCTGAAGTTGCCAGGCCGGGCCAGCTCTGTTCCGTTTCCTGGGCGCAGACAGTGCCAGGGACAAGAACGATGCCGAGAGCGACCATCCATGGTCTCATTTGGGCTCCTCTTGATGAGGATCGCTGGCCACGAGGCAGGGTACGTCCCATCGCTGGCTCTCACAAGGTCTGGTTTCGTCGACGGTCCCGACCCAGCAATGCCGCGCGGAGCAGCGTCCCAGCTTCTCGAACCAGGCGAAGCTCTCCTGGATGTCCGAGACGTTCAGGATCGGCGTCAATCTGTAGTTGTTCGGCTTGTACGATGTGCCCATGGCTCAGTCAGCGGGGTCGCGATCCTACGGAACGATACCGGACGAGCTGGACCAGGAGCAGTCCCCCCGCAGCCGGCAGCGCGAAATCGGTCGTCACGCCGAACAGCACGGCCGCCGAGCCTCCGATGACGCTCCAGAGCAGCAGGATGGGCGCCAGCGACCAGCGTGGCGGCGTCGACATCATCAGCAGCCCGATCGTGAAGATCGTCGTCGGGCAGGGAACGCCGAAGGTCGGCGTGCGCGGATAGGGTTGCACGAGCGCCATCGCGAGGAACGGGTAGGCCAGGGCGTAGGCGGCCAGCCCGGCGCCGATCACGCTCCAAGGCGTTCTCTTCCACGCGTAACGCACGGGACTGGGCCGGGGGCCGGCCCATGCGAGAAGGATCGCTTCGAGCAGGAACATCGCGGCGAAGACGCGGGCCGCGGGGTTGATCGACGCGAAGAACGCCAGGTGATACGCGATGCCGGCCCAGGCCCAGTGGACGGCCAGGAGAATCGACACGGAACGGTCGATTCGCACGCCGCGCAGCACGAGCGCCAGCGCGACCAGCGAAGCGACCCAGAGCGCGGCGGCAGCCGGCCACAGCGCGCCGTTGTAGGCGCCGAACACGTCGAGGAACTCGCGCTCCGAGAACGGTAGCGGCATCGTCTGGTTCACGATGACGGCGATCGGCCGCGCTGCGCCCAGCGACGCTCGGCCGAGCGGCGGACCGCCGGCAGGAGCAGCAGCCGGATCGCAACGATTCCGAAGCGGGCCCAGCGCCAGTAGCGACGGAATCGCGCCCTGGCTTCGGCGTCGGTGGCGACCACCCGGGTCTCGTGCACGAAGCGCGTGAGGGCCGGCCCGAGGGCTTCCGCTTCCAGTGTCCAGGCGATCTTGACCTGATTGGGCTCGGGATAGGCGGCGAAGCGGCGGGCGGGGATCGGCGTGAACTCGACCTCGGCGCGCCAGGGCTGGCAGGCGGCGCCACAGACGATCAGGCGGCCGGGCTCCTCAACCAACGTTCCCCACCCCAGCTCTCGCGTCTCGGCGAGGAGGCCTTGGCGCCTCCGAGCGGGCTGCGGGGGGACGCGCATCACCTTCTCGCGGAGCCAGAAGATCGCGCGGACGAGGGGCAGCGATTGGAGGTCGAGGTCGGTCGCGGCCTCCATGACCAGCGCGGCGGGCGCTTCGATTCTCTTTTCGAAGCGCTCGCGGACGTCCGGCCGGGGGATGAAGGCGTCGAGTGGCGAGGCCAAGCTGCTCCTCCCTTCGTTCGAAAGGCCGCGACGCTCCGCTTATTGTCGCGCCAGGTCGATCTTGACCTCGTCGAGGTCCACGCCGATCGCTCGACCCGTCGGACCCGCGGCGCTTCCTCAAAACGCCGAGAGCCACGGGGAGTTCATGATGTGCAGCAGCAACACGACGAGCACGACCGCCCAAACGCGCCCGCCGAACGTGCGCTCGGTCCTCGCGCGATACCCGTAGTAGGCGAGCGCGACGGCGATCACCAGCAGCTCCACGAACCACCACCCTGTGGGCATGGACCTCCACAAGCCGAAGCCCAGGTGGATCGACGAACCCGGCCACAACGCCAGATCGGGCGGGTGCATCGGCAGGTCCAAGACGAAATGTGAGAAGACGGCCAGCGCCATCACGCCCGCCACGCGCATCCCGTAGCGCGCGAAGAGCGCACCGTAGGCGATCGACCAGACGATCGCCATTGCCAGCGAGTGCGACCAGTCGATGTAGTCGAGGGAGAAGCCCGGCGACACGCCCGGCGTCAGCGAGACGCGCTCGATACCGAGAAGGACGAAGGGCCCGAACAGGATGTCGAGCAGCCCGATGCCGACCAGCAGCCCCCAGGTCGGCGCCGCCGGCGCCTTCGCCTTGATGGCCATGCCCGCCGCGAAGTGCCCCGCGTACATGGTCTAAGACCTCGCCCGCGGCGGCCGGTCGAGCCACGCCAGCAGGGGCACCGGCGCCACGAACGCCACCAGCACGAAGATCGCCAGGCCGGCCTCGTTCATCGACTCGCTCCTTCCGTTCTCAGCGGCTGTCGCGCTCCGCCTTCATCGGCGCAGCCGAGACAGCTCCGGCTGACGCAGTAGTTTCTCACGTGCGGGCTCGAGTCCGTCGCCGGGGCTCATGTGACAACGTCATCTTCCGGCGACGGGGCGCCAAGAGCCCGGTCCCTCTCCGCCGCAATCAGGCGCGGGGGCCCGAGCACGCCAATCTCGTAGCCCCGCGGGTGCGTCCGGTTGGCGCGGTCGCTGAAGAAGTTGGGCTTACGTCGGGCCGGGAGCCAGCCAACGATTCGCCCGCGCAAGCTGAGAATGCCGCCAACGAGGGCGCGCGCGCGCGTCGACGGGCGCGGGAATCCGAACGCCTCGAGCATCGAGTCATCGAGCAAGGCATGAATCGCCCCGCGCACGACCGGCGCCAGCGGGCGGGGGTACCACGTGGTGAAGAGCTCGCGGGTCGCGGCCCCGACCCTCTGGTTGCTCTCGGCGAATCGGAATGTCCGGCGCTCGTAGTCCCGCGACCAGTCTTCGAACTCCTCGTACGTGGGCGGGACGTCAGCGATCCCCATCCGCGTACCGACCTCACGCCAGAAGTAGTAGTAGGCGAGCTTCTCGTTACGGCAGGTCGGTCGCCAGCCGAAGCGATCGATCCACCGGATGGGCTCGTAGACGAAGGTCGAAAGCACGTACAGGAAGTCGTCGTTGGAGATGCTGAAGTGACCATGGGCCCAGTTGATGCGCTCCAGCGCCTCCCTGCCCCTGCCGTCCTCGTAGCCCCACTCGCACAGCTCGGCAACGAGGATCGCCGTATCGTCGTAGCGGCGCTGCGCGTGGCGATAGAACTCGCCGGTGCTATCGAGCAGCTCGGAGATGCTCGGCACGCAGTAGGTCCGGTAGAGCGCCAGCTCCAGCGCCCGGGTCGAATCCCAACAGAACTCATAGCCGAAGGAAAGATGAACGATGCGCTGGCAATCGCGCTCGGGGTCGAGGCCTTCGATTTCGCGAAGATTGTCGAAGCGTCCCATCATGGAGCCTCAAGGCTGCCACAGCTCGAGCCGGCACCGCCATTGCGGTGAAGACGACGCCTGTGCAACGCGACCTCCTTCTTGAGGCACCGGCGTCGGTCAAACGCCCGCGAGCGGCAACCGGAACGCCGCCATCTCCCGGCCGTTGCGGACCAGCAGGACATTGCCGACGAGCACCGGGTGGTTCCAGGTCTTGCCCTCGATCGCGGGGAATCGCGCCAGCTCGGTGAACCGGTTGGGGGTCGCTGCGACCAGCGCCAGCTCGCCCTGCTCCGAGAGCACCAGCAGCAGATCTTGCTCGGGCAGAAGGACGAGCTGGCCGTGGCCGTAGCGCCCGCCCTTCCACTGGCGCTCGCCGTGCTCGACGTCGATGCACGCGAGGATGCGGCCGTCGAAGCCGAAGGCGTGGCCCTCGTGGACGACGAAGTCGTTGAAGTAGGGCTTCAGGCCGATCGACGTCCAGCGCTCCTCGGCGGTCCAGCCGCCGGGTCCGCGGGCCACGGTGAGGCGGCGCGTGCCGGCCCCTCCGGCGTTGCCGCTGGCGCTGAACAGGACGTCGCCGCCCGCGGTCAGGGCGGGCTGCAAGCTGTGGAAGCCCGGCCAGCCGTGCTCCCAGAGCAACGTGCCGTCGGCCGGCGCCACGCTGGTCATCGCGGAGCCGTTGAGCAGCAGGACCTGCGGGACGCCCTCGATCGTCAACAGATGCGGCGAGCCGTAGCTCTCGCTGCCGGCCGGACCGAACCAGCGCGGCTTACCGGTGGCGAGCTCGTAGGCGACGAGCTGACCGGCGACGGCGACGATGACGAGGTCGTCGATCACCAACGGCGAGCTGGCGAAGCCCCAGCCCGGGATCGTGACGCCTGCGTCGGCCGCCGCGTCGCGCGACCACATGACCGAGCCGTCGGCGGCATCGAGCGCGTTGACGATCCCGGTGGCGCCGAACGTGTACACGCGCTCGCCGCTGAGCGTCGGCGTCCCGCGCGGGCCGGCGCCGGCCATCGCCTCCCAGAACCGGGCCGTGTCGCGGTGCATCCACACCGGCTCGCCGGTGGTCACGCTGTATGCCGCAACGATCTCGTCGTCACCGCGCTGCTCTTGCGTGTAGAGAAGGTCGCCGCGAACCGCGAAGGACGACCAGCCCGGACCGATCGGCCGCCGCCACAGCTCGACCGGCGGCGATGCCGTCCAGTCGGTCTCGATCCGTACGCCGCGCACGACACTGTCGCGTTCCCGGCCGCGAAAGCCCGGCCATTCGGCGCCCAGATCCGTTGCCGCCGGGGCCGGGGGGAACGCCGTCGGCTCTTCGCCTGCTCGGGCCAGGAGCCGCTCTTCGTGCGTCTCGGACCACCGCCAGGCGAAATCCCAGTTGAAGTCGCCGGTCACGCCGTTGGTGCGAACGAGCGCCCACGCTCCGCAGGCGAACAGGATGGTGGCGACCATCGTGGCGCGCCGGGGTCCGCTTGCGAGGTTGCGGCTCGCCACGGCCCAGACGACGAACGCGAGGCTCAGCACCGGGACGGCGTAGATGGGGAACAACATCCCCATCGCCCCCGTCGCGATCGACACGTCGAGGATTCGCGGCGTCGCCAGCAGCGCGACGATCATCAGGAAGGCGCCGCCCAGGCGATCGAGCCAGGGCGCCCGGCTGAACAACACCCACCACAGCACGACCACCAGACCGCCGATGAGCCCGCCGAAGACCCCGGCGACCATGGCTTCGGGCACGATGACGGGGGCGACCAGCCAGACGAGCCACTGAACGGTTACCACGACCACGCCGGGCCACAGCCGGAGTGGCTTGCGAACGGTCGGCTCGTCGGCCTGTGCAACGGCCACGTCAGGTCTCCGATGAATCGTTCATCCGCGCGCTCTCGGGATCACGATCCCGTTCCAATGACGCACGGTCCCAGCCGGCCAGGTCGGCCGCCGCATCATACGTCGTCTGCAGGAAGTCGAGAAGCGTGTCGTCCGGCGACGGCGCCTGCCGGACGACGTCGTACGCCAGGACGAACTCCCGAAAGTCGGTGCTGTAGAAGGCGTTTGCCGGCCGGATCGGCGCCCCGGCGAACCCCGGCGGCTCGGGATAGGCATACGAATAGAACGCCGGATACGAAATGGGCCCTCCTCCCGGCCAGAACCCGCAGCTGCTCACTTCGTGCGAGTACGCCTCGCGCGTCACCCAGTCCGGCAGGTTCGGAATTCCGCCGGGATGCTCAGGAGCCCGCCGGCCGGAGAATCGGGTGACCGCCAGGTCCGGGGCGCCCCAGAAGAAGTGCACCGGGCTGCACTTGCCGATGAACCTCGCGCGGAACTGCTTGAACACCCGGTCCGCCTGCACCAGGACTTGCCAGAACCTGTTCGCGTAGACGCGGTCGTAGGCCCGGTGAACTTCGTCCTGGTCGAACGGGATGGGGTCGACCACTTCGCTGGGCATCGTCCGAATCGTCACATCCAGGTCGAGGCCGCGCATCTCGTTCATGAGCCGCCCGTAGAACGCCGCCACCGATTGTGGTTCGAGCGCAAACCCAGCGGTGCCCCCATCGCTGGATTCGACGGTGAGCTGGTGAGCGATGAAGTCGAGCTCGATCTGGAATACCCGAGCCCCGTAGGGAATCGGCGACGTGCTCAGCCCTCTGGCGGTCACGTACAGGGTGGCATGCCAGGAGTGATTCACCCACGGACTGTGCGCCAGGCGGATCTTGCCAACGATCTGCGTCCACATGTGCAAGGTCGCGCAGGTCTCGCTCCACGCCTCCAACGGCAAGCTCGGCCACGCCTCGGAACTGGACCCCGCTCGATCCCGCATCGCTTCTCGACGAGGAGGATGGCCGCCTGCTTGCGTACTCACTTCGTCTGATCGGCAAGGTCGATGATCTTCATGGGCGCAACGACCTCACGATGGCTTCCTTCTGCAATCTGGAACAGCCGGCGCAGTCATGGAACCTCTCGATCGGGAGCAGAAAGTCGATGATTCTACACCCGGTTCCGGCCGTTCCCCCGGCGTCACGCTTCGCCGGCCTTCGGCCGGGCCAGCGGGTTGACCCGCGCCAGCACCGCCCCGAGGAGCGGCAGCAGGATGACCCACCATCGCAGGCCCAGCCAGCCTCCCCCGCCGATTCCGCCGAGCGCCAGGAAGGCCAGCCCACCGCAGACCAGGGCGGCGCCCGCGATCTGCCGCCATGCCGCCGCAGGCGGGCCCGCGCCGCCGCGCTCGAAGAGCCCGAAGAGCAGGGCAAACCCCACGAGGGCGAGCAGGTAGACGCCGAGCCAGATCGGGCGCACGGCCCACCAAAGGCCGCTTCCCGGCTCGATCGTCAGCCCCACGTTGCCGAGCTGTATGGCCAAACCGATGACGAGGGTGGAGGCCGTCAGGTGCCACAGGAAGATCGTCATGATCATCCCGTTGACGAGCACCGTCCCCGTCCAGGGGCGCGGCCGCTCCAGCCAGCGACGACCTGGCGCCTCGAGCGCCAGCGCCACGCCGATCTGGATCATGCCGAGCAGCAGCATCGGGAGCTTGGGCGGCAGCGAGTTGCTCACTTCCTCGCCGGGCACGCTCACCATGCTCAACGGGTAGGGCCCGAGCGTGACGAGCCCGATGAGGATCGTCAGACCAGCCGCGGTCCAACGAAGAGCGCTCGGCCCGCTGTGCAACTTGCCGTCGCGCCACGCATAGCCCAACTGGTGCACGGCCACCCAGATGAACCCGTAGTTGAGCCACCCCACGCTCTCGAGGCCCGCGGCGAAGAAGAGCAGATCGTCCACGGCCACGGCGATGGCGAGCGCCCAGAACGACGCCATTCCGAACCGCCGCCAGACGGCATGAGTCAGCGGCACGACGACGACGACCGCGACGTAGACCGCCAGGAACCAGATGGGAATCAAGGCCATCTGCGAGGCGACCTTCACCATCTCCGGCCGGACGCCGCCGAGGTGTCCGACGATTCCCATCGCCGCCCACACGACAAGCAGCGGCAGCACCGGCCCCGCGAGTCGCTGCAGCCGGCCGTTCAACCACTCGGCGTAGCCGCGGCCGCCGCGCTGCGCGGCGCTCCACGACACGCCGTTCGAGTACCCGCCCACGAAGAAGAACACGGGCATGACCTGGAACACCCACGACAGCAGTTGCGTCCAGCGCTGATACTGCAGCGTGCTGCCGAGAGTGAGCTGGTCATCCACCACGTAGGGGGCGGCCACCAGCCAATGCCCCGAGATCACCGCCAGGATGGAGACCGCGCGCAGGAAGTCCACGTAGCGGTTGCGTGACGCAGGCGTGCGGGCCGCAACTGCGGCGGCGCGGGACCACAGGTTTGCGCCTCGTGCGGTACCGCCGACTTCAACTCCAGTCACCGAGGGCCGTCCGGCGGGTACATCTCCGGTGGGCGGTCCAAGTCGACCTGCTCGACGTCGGTCCAGGGCACGTACTCGGGACTCTGCCGGCCGTTGACGAAGATCAGCATGCCGGCATTCTCCTCGCTGAGGTCGCCGGCACCCGCGAGGCGCAGCTCCTCGCCGCTATGGAGGATCACCCTGGCCCCCCGGGCGCCGCGCTCTTCGAGACCGCGGGGCACGATCGAGGCGATGAGGCCGAAGGGGATCGTGTAGTCGACGCCCTGCGATGGAGCATCGAGCGTCTCGGTGGTCTCGCTCTCGTCGAGGTCGTAGACCAGCCGGCCGGCGAGGCGGCGTCCGGATCGGGTGGTGACGCTCCCCGTGAGCGGGCGGCCCAGGGGGAAATCGTCGTAGGCGGGGCCGGCGCCGCCCGGGCTGAAATCGACGCGCTCGAAGGCATCCCAGGAGATCAGCACCCGACCGTAGCGTGGGTCGTCGACGTAGATCCCGCTGTTGTCGCTGCCGACCTCGCGGGTGCCGGACAGCACGATCTCGCGGCCGTCGAGCAGCGTCACCAGGGAGCTGTCGCGCGAGCGGCGCGCGATGGAGCGGATGGTGTCGAAACGCAGGCTGAGCTCACCGTCGGCGATGCGGCCGTCGAGCTGGTCGGAGCCGAGGCACTGCTCCCGGTCCCACTGGACGAGGCCGGTGAAGTCGCCCTGCCGCGTGCGCACCGTACCGTGCAGCGGGTCGGGGCCGGCGCCGGACCGGGGGGCGGGAAGGAGCTCGATGGTGCGGATCCGCCACTCCCCGAGATCCACAACTCCGCGCGTGCCGTCCCACACTCGCAGGCCGTCGGCCAGGTCGTCGGCGGAGAACCGGTCGAGGACGAACTCGGTATCGCTCCGGAGAACCACTCGAATATCGCGGCCGCGTGGCTCGATGTACGCGATGTCGCCGAAGCGCGCCATGAACGGCCGGCCGATGTCCCTCGGGCGTTCCCAGCCGGCGATCTCGATCCCGAAGGCCCCGATCGAGCGCCGCTCGGGCGGCGCGTAGGCGACCCAGGGGTTCTCGTCCTTGAACCCGTTGAAGTAGTTGCCCCACAACGCCTCCTCGTCGCCTCCCCAGCGCAGCCGCCCCTCGTAGATAGCGCCGTCATCCGTGGTGATACGGCCGTAGAGGAGGCCCTCGTGGGCCCCCGCGGTCGAGGGGGTCGTGGTGGGTGAGGTCGCCGCGGCGGGGTCGACTTCACGATCGAGGGCCCGGTGGAGGAACCGCGTGAGTGCCAACGCGGGGTCGACGTGGTGCCCAGAGGCCCAGTAACCGACGGCGACGGCGAGAAGGACCAGCAGCACGGCGAACACTCCGCCGGCGATCGTGGCTCTCGTCATGACCGGCTCTCCGTGGAAGACACGAGTGTCATGCCCCGCCGGCGATCGTGGCTTTCGTCATGACCTGCCCTCCGTAGAAGACACGAGCTCATGCCCCGTTGCCGCCAGGCAACCTTGGTTGAGGAAGCGTCGCATTGCAATGTACTTTGAGCTGCAAAGTTCTGCAAGCGCTGGACTGCGTAGCGATTCGCCGCGGGCATCTGAGAGTCGAGCGGCGTCTCTGCGTAACGGATCGCGGCCGGAGCTGCGGGCGCCGGAGGCGACCGGCAGCTCCGGCCACGTATTGCGCAGCCTTTGCAGCGAGACTATTTGGCGCGCTCGGCGAGCAGCTTGCGCACCTCCGGCAAGAGGTCGGCCGGGAGTTCGATGACCGTCTCCTTCTCGCCCTCGAAGGCGGCTTCATCCTCCGCGACGGCCTCTTCTTCGCCCTGCTGCTCGTAGTGCTCAAGCACTCGGCGAACGCGCTCTTCGTCCCAACCTGCTGGAAACCTCTGCTCTCGGATCATGGTCTTCTTCTTCTGCGCTGGAGCCGGCGTTTGTAGGCTTTCAGCGGCTTTCCGCTGATTTCGTAGGCTGTGATGACGAATATGCCACCGGGTTCGGGCACGTAGATAACCCGTAGGTATCTTCCCGCATCGGTCTGTCCGATCGCCACCCGTGACTCCTCTCGACCGGGGCGATCCTCTCCCGGACGGTCAAGGATCTGCTCGACCTCGTTCTCGGCAACACCGTGGCTGTAAACGTGAGGCGCGCCCGAGTCAGGATCGACATAGAAGCGTATTCTCATCGCTTACCGCTATCACCACGGACGGAGTAAGACTGCATAACGGTGAGCCGCTGAGCTGCGGGCCGCGAAGCGGACCGGCAACTCCTGCGGCGTGTTAGACGGCGCCCCCGGTCCGCTCTCTCCGGACACCCTGGCACGGACTACATCCATCCCAGCTGCTTCAAGCTGACGCCATCGTTCCAAATCTTCGTCATGTGGCGAATTCTGTCGCCCTCGAATTCCATGACGTAGACGTAGTCCGCCTCCACTTGCTTGCCCGTTGGTGGCACCGGCCCACCCTCGCCGCTATGCGTGCCGCGGAAAACGCCGTACGCCGCCACGTTCTTGCGCTCCTCGTCCACGGCGAACGAACGCACCTCATACCGCCCGTCGGGCACCGGTGTGAGGAGACCCTTCATCCACTCCGTGTAGCCCTGCAAGGTGTCGACGCCCGCCAAAGCTTCCGCCTGGGCCGAGAACGTCGCCTCCGTATGGCAGTACTCCTTGCAGGTCTCCCATCCCTTTCCGGTTTCGCACGCGTCGAAGAAGCGCTCCGCCGTGTCCTTGATCGACGTCATGGTTATCCTCCCTCCCAGCTCGTGTGAGTACCGCACCATTCCTCCACCTTCGCCGCGGCAGCCGAGCGTACGCGCTCTGTCGAGGAAGACGCAAGCGGCCGCGCCGACCCACCCCGGGACATCCCCACGTTCAAGCACGGCATGCGAGGCCGGCCAACGCCATGCGTTTCACCTGCGCGGCCCACTACCTGACGGAGAACCTGGGCGCTCTACCGCGTCAGGTGCACACGCCTGTTACACCGCCATCAGCTAGACCAGACGATTTCCGCCTGTTCGACGCTGAACGTGACCATGCGATCCGGATCCAGGAAGTTCGCGGTGTCGTTGAGGGCAGCTTGACCCTCAGGCGAGGCTAGAGAACGCTGCATTGCGTCCGCGTCGTCCCACCACATCTCCGCAAACCCGTCGAATGCCGGCAGACCATCGCCTTCGCCCGAGACGGCGTGGTTTTGAACGTATCGACGAAGCTCGGGAAGGTTCGCGGCGATGGGAGCATGCGTCTCGCGCCAGTACTCTCGGAAGGAATCGATGTCCATTCCATGCCGGCGATGAACCAGAAACACCATCTTGAGCATCGTTCTACTCCTCGGCGGTCTAACGGACTGCGGTTCAGCGGCCGGCCGAAGGCCGACCCGCCTGCAACCGCGGGTTAGCCTGCGCAGTCGCCGCGGGGGATCTCCTTGTGCAATTCGCCGCCCATCTCCTTGTACTTCTTCGCCAGGTATGTCGTAGTCGACGGCTCGATCGAACAAAACTCTTCAAACAACTCCTCGAGATCCACACCTCGGTCGGGCTTCCTGGGATCGAAGATACTACCGTCATCTTCGCCAACTGAAATGACGAACAAGTTGCAGTGAGCGAAATAGTTCCGGATCGTGTTTACTCGTCGCAAATTCTGTAGCTTCTTCCTGTCGGAATCCGGCAAGACTTTCTCGAGAATCCTAATCTTCAGCCCGAACGAAAAATACTCGTCGTTCAGCACCTCGAACAAGAAGGGCGCGACGACGCGCTTGAAGTAATTCTGGCAGATTATGGCATCAACGATCATCTCAACGTTGATAGTTCGCTCGATGACCTCACCGCGTTTCTGCTGTATTCCCTGGCTGTTCACTTCTCGCGGATCCTTTTGTCAGGCTAACGTTCGGCGCTTCAGCCGCAGGCGCCCCGCCACGAGGCGCTTGTTGGGCGGCTGTGCCAGTGTTACGTTCCCTTCCATGACAATCAAGGCCCGTGTACGAGAAGGTCGGCTCGTTGTGGACGAGCCCACCGAACCGCGCGATGGGACGGAAATCGAGCTGTTACCGCTCGATCCCGGCGACTGGCTTGACGACGCCGACCGCGCGGCGCTGCACGAGGCTTTGCGCCAATCCGATGCCGACGTCGCGGCTGGGCGGCTTGTCGATGCTGCCGAGGTGCTCAAGGAGCTCAGGTCGCGTTGACGCCACGTCGCGTCCGGTTCACCGCGACCGCACAACAACACGTGCGGCGCGAGAAAGCCTGGTGGCTGGAGAACAGGGTCCACACCGAGCTTTTCGCTGACGAGCTGGAAGCGGCTCTGCCACTCGTGGGAGTTCTGCCCGGCGCGGGCACATCCTATACCAGAGCGGAAATCGCTGGCGTTCGACGTTGGTACCTCCCGAAAGTCGCCTGCCACCTCTCCTACACCTTCGATGAGCACTAGG